>JBDUEJ010000020.1:0-95291 GCA_040002475.1 bacterium
GGCTTTGCTGTTGCGACCGGCTTAGGCGCCGCGGGCACCGGAGCGGCTTGTGCCGTCGCGACCTGCGCTGCTAGCGCGCCGGCGATCACGAACGCCACGACCAGTCCGGCGTTCTTCAGCGCGCCGCGCAACACACTCGTGAAGTCGAGGGTGCGCACCGGCGCGGCCGTTGGCGCGGTGATCGCCATTGTGGGCTTCGTGATCTCTGATGCGTCGAGCTCGAACAAATGATGGATGCCGCCTTCGCCGACGGAGACCGCCACCAGGCGCTCGCCGACCTGAATCACGGCGATCCCCTGCTTGGGGCCGAGCGCCAGACGCTGCACGATCTCCATGCGGAGTCGCGCACCGGTCGTGGCAGTCGGAGCGAATCGGCGAAGCAGCTTGAGCGCCACGCCGAGCAACGCGAGGACAAACCCCAACGTCAACAGCACGCCCATCATCGAGCCAAACGTCACGCGACGACCTCTGGCAATGCGAGATTCGAAATGATTCGCGTGATACGCACGCCGAAGTGCTCGCCGAGTACGACCACTTCACCTTCGGCAAAGCGGCGGTCGGCCACGTAGAGGTCGATCGGCTCACCGGCGAGCCGCTCGAGCTGCACCACCGAGCCGCGACCCAGTCGCAGGATGTCCTGCACCGTCATACGCGTGCGTCCAAGCTCGATCGAGAGCGGAAGCGTGAGATCCAGGAGCATCGCGAGCGGCACTTCAGAACCGCTCGTCACTCCGGTGCCGAGCTCCGCGAGATCCGGAGCGCGTTGGCTCTGACCGCCGCCGGCGGTGAGCGCGTCGATGTCTGCTTGATTCATTATCGTTCGTCCGATGACGGGAAAGGTTCAGCGCTCAACTGCTCGAGCACGCGCACGGCGAGTTTGCGCCCGACGCGGCCCGGCGCGGTCTTGAATCGCGCCTGATTGCCGACGAGCAAATTCACATTCGAGTCCACGGGAATGCCCGTCGACAACATGCTGCCTGCCTTGAGACCGGCGATGTCGCGCATCGACAGTCGGAACTCCGGCAGACGCGCCGCGACTTCGACTCGCGTAGAGCGGAGCGCGCCTTCGGTGATGGCGCGCTGTCCGGCCAACTCGCGGCGCGGCGTGTGCGCGGTCGCGCCACGCGCGCCCATGACGAAGAACTTCTCGAGCACCGACAGCGGGAGGCAGATGGAGACGAGACTCGTCGTGCCGGCGAAGCTGGCGTCGATGTTGGTGACGAGCATCGGCGCTTCGCGCGCCGCGGCCTGAATGATTTCGGGAATGGATTCGAATCCCGACAAGCTCAACTCGAGCTCGACGTGATCTTCCCAGATCTCCTGAACCAGCGCCATGATGCGCTCGGCCACCACGCGCACGGCGAGTCGCTCGATGGGCGTGAGCGCGCGATCGAGGATCGTCGCGCCGGAGCCGCCGCCGAACAGGCGATCGACCAGGAAGTACGCGAGCTCGCGGCCGATGTCAATCACGGCCTGCTCCCCCACCGCGTCGTCGCCCGCGCGATCCTTGATGTCGAGAATGAACGAGTTGCAGCTCGCCGGCAGCGAGAGAATGTACTCGCCGAACGAGATCTGCTCGACGCTCTGCAACTTGAGGTCGACGACGCCGCGAACACGCCCCATGATCCAGCCTTCGAACGACTTCACGAGACGGCCGTACATCGCCTCGAGTGTCCGCAAGCGTTCCTTGGACACGCGGTGCGGGCGGCGAAAGTCGTACAACTGCACGTCGGGCGACGTGCGGGCCTGGAACGCACGCTCGGGTTGAACCCCGAGCATCATGCGATCGATGTCGGTCTGCGAGAGCTGCTGCGTCGTGCCGGACGCGCGGGGAGCGGTCATTGGATCACGAACTGAGGGAAGAACAGCTTGAGGACCGTGCCGGGAGGGAAGAGCGGTGCAACAGCGTCGAGCACTTCTTTCTTGATCCGATCGCGCTGCATGATGTCGAGCTCATCGACGGTCTTTCTGCCGAGCAGCGCGAGGATGCGATCGCGCACCTCTGCCTCGTGTTCTTTCATCAGGTTCTCGGTCGCGCCGTCCTTGAGTTGGAACGAGGCCGTGACCATGAGAAAATGCGTTCCGCCGCTGCCGGCGGGATTGAGCACCAGATTCTCGATCGCGTGGGTCACGGACGCCGTCGGCGCTTCGGCGGCTTTCGGAGCGGCATGAGCCCCGGAACGCCGGTTGGCGAGCACCGGGCCCAAACCGAACAAGCCGGCTGCGGACCCGATGACCACGCCCACGATGGCCATGATCAAAACGGAGCGATTCCCCTTCGTGGCGGGCGCTGCGCCGCCGGCTTCTGGAGCCTCGGCTAGCTGTTCGATGGCTTGGGTCGCCATATGTATGGAGTCGGACGATTGGTGGGAAAGACGGCGGGCGTGGATCGACACCCATGGCAAAGGCAGGCGGCATACCAGGCTCGACGCGCTGTCGGCGGAGCGAAAATGCCATCGTAAGTGATTATTTGATCAGCACTTACGAAAATTCTTTCGGCGCGCTGTGGCGCGGAAGAATCATCCATTTCAATCGCACTCGGCAGGAACTGCCGGGCAGTTTTCGGTCTTTTTTGCCGGGGCGCCCCGAGGAGCGTTTTCGCTCGGGGCCAATCCACGGTGAGGCGGCGGGCGCACCCGCGCACCGCCGCTCTCCGCGGTTCAGTTCGTCAGCGGTCGTTCGATCCAACCGCCGACGTTTCTTCCTTGCTCAGTTGCCTACTGCTTCAGCGCGACCAACTCCTGCAGCATCTGATCGCTCGTCGTGATCACACGGCCGTTTGCCTGGAAGCCGCGCTGTGCCACGATCATATTCGTGAATTCCTGCGCGAGGTCGACGTTCGACATCTCGAGCGCGCCGCTCGCGATGCTCGACGTGGAGCCTTCGCCGGCGTAGCCTACAACCGCGGCGCCGGAGTTGGCCGTCGTGCTGTAGAGGTTGTCGCCCGAGCGCGTGAGACCTTCGGGGTTGTTGAAGTCGGCGAGCTGGATCTGTCCGATCGCTTGCGTCGTGCCGTTCGTGAACGAGCCGACGATCGTGCCGCTGGCGTCGATCGTGAAGTTGTCCAGTATGCCGTTCGTATAACCGTCCTGATCGCGCATCACGGCCGTGGACGAGCCCGCGAACTGCGACAGGCCGTTCACACCGGAGCCAAGGTCGATGTTGACCGAGACGTCGGCCGCACCGGTGTTCGGCGTGAACGTGACCGTCGGTGCCGCGAAGCCGGCCACCGTGGTGTCGACCGAGCCGTCGCTCTTGAACGTGATCGGATGCGTGCCTGCCGACTCGGTGATACCGGCGCTCGTGATGTCCATGCCGGTGTCGTCGAACTTCCAATCCCACTGGTCGGCGGCCGTCTTCCACATCACCATCTTGAGCTCGTGTTTGGTGCCGAGCGAATCATAGGCCGTGATCGACATGTCCTTGTACGAGTTCGCGTTCTGTGGAAGGGCGCGCTGCACCGGATCGAGCGGATCCAGAGTCGTGGCCGATCCCTTGTCGAACACCTTGGCGGCTGCATCGACGTTGCCGGACAGCGTGATCTTGGAGGTCGCGTTGGCCGGAGCCGTCTGTCCGATCGGAATCTTCAGATCGGAGACAGTGTCGCCGAGCTTGCCGTTGGTGGCCATGCGACCTTGAACGGCAAATCCGTTCGTGCCGGCGACCAGCGTGCCCTGCGAATCCACCTGGAAGTTGCCGGCGCGGGTGTAAAAGTTTTCGGCGCCGTGCTTCACGACGAAGAACGAGTTGCCCTGAATCGCAAGGTCCGTGTTCCGGCCTGTCGTTTCGAGGTTACCCTGCGTGAACATGGTGTCGAGACTTCCAATCTGTGAGCCGAGACCAACCTGCATGGGGTTCGTGCCGCCGCCGCCGTTGGTTGCGCGCGAGGCGCTTTCCACCAGCTGGGCAAACCCTTCCTTGAACGTCACGCGACCAGCTTTGAATGCGACGGTATTCACGTTTGACACGTTGTTGCCGATAACATCCATACTGGTTTGCTGATTGCGAAGACCGGCGACTGCCGACGAGAGCGAGCGAAGCATTGGAGCTCCTGATGATGATGAGAGACGAAAAAACGGGCGAGCGGTGAGAAATCTTTAGTTGAGGATCTGGATGACGTTGGCGTACGGGATCGAGAGCCCGCCCGCCGTCAGCACCAAGCCGTTCTGGCTCGTGCTCACGCCGTCCACACGTCCGGTGCTATAGGTCTGGACGGCCACGGCCGTGCCGCTGCCATCCTTCACGTCGATGGAGTAGGTGTACGTGCCGTCGGGAAGTCCCTTCGTGGCATCGCCGATGTTGAACGTTTGCTTGCCGCCCGGAACGGCGCCCAGCGTTTGCGTCGCGACTTCACTGCCCGCGGCGTTGAAGATGTGAATGGTCCCGCTCGAACCCGCGGCGGCGATGTTCGCCGTCACGCTCGTCGATCCGCCGGCGCCGCCGATCTGCACCTGGTTGCCGACCGCGACCACGGTATGGCCGATCGTGTTGATGGCCGCTGAGCCCTGAATCGCGCCGAGCAAGCCGCCGGTCGACGTCTGCTGATCGGTGAGCGTTGCGTTGATCTGTTGGAGCTGCTCGAGACTCGAGAACTGCGCGAGCTGCGCTGCCATCTGATCCCCCTGCATGGGGCTCATGGGATCCTGGTTCTTCATCTGCGCAATCAGCAGCTTGAGGAACTGGTCTTTCCCCATCACGCCACCGGGCGGCGACACCGCGGCGGCTCCCGCAGTGGCCGGCGGGGTACTGGGAGTGTTGGTCGTGGATGTGATCACTTCGGGTCTCCTCCGCGCTGATCGCGCTGTTGTTGGCGGCGATCGTCTTGCGACCGCTGCTTGTCCTGCTGCTTCGCCTGCTGCTGCCAGAGATTGTCGCGCTCGAATCGCGATCCGTTCTGCGATCCGGGCTGTGAATCGGCTGAACCTCGCGACGTTGGCGTCGCGAGTGGGGCGGCAGTGTTTGCGGTTGCGCGAACGCGCAACGATTCCACTTCCACACCATCGCGTGTCAGCGCGCGAACCAGCTCGTCGGTCCGCGTCGACATGGCGTGAGCTCCGCGCGTGTCGCCCGCGTCGATGGTTGCGTTGAGCGCCGACCCGCGAAGTCCGACTTGAATGCGATCCGTCGCCCCATTCCCGGCGTCGACCGACATCGTGATCTGAGACAGCGGCCGCGCCGGTGCATCTTCCATCGCCGCAATCATCCGCGCCGCGCGCTCCGCCGCCGCCGAACCCGCGCCACCCGTCACAGCGTGTAGAGCGAGAGGCGCCGGCGCCGACGAGTCGCGCATCGCCATCGCCGCATCCAACGCGCCGTATCCCTTCTTGTCGCTCGCGCTGCTATCGCTGCCGGCCTGCCCGCTACCGGCGCCGAACTTCTGGCTGCCGCTTTGGGAACCAGCAAACTGTGAATGTCCGCCTTCGGAATTTGGAACAACCTTGGGAAGCGGTCCCGCCACGTTTGGCTGAGCGACGGTCGCAACGCGCGCGACTTGTGCCGGCCGCGCGACCTTGGCCGTCGATACTTGCGACACCTCCGCGAGCTGCGCGAGGCGAGCGACGGACACCAGCCCCGGACCTGACGCGTCAGCCGGCTCGGCGGGGAGTTTAGGTGTCGCCCCGTTTGCCGGTAACTCGAGATGGCCGGGGTCGCGCGCTCCCAGCGTTCGGAGACCTTCTTCGTTCGCGATGCGCTGCAGAATCGTGTATGCGTCTGAACCGGCGGCGCCGCCTTCCAACTGGACATCGACGGCGCGGCCCTGCGTGTGTTTGGAGCTTTGCGTCCACGTTACGACAGCGCCCGGCGCATTTCGGCCTTGGGCGAACAGCGTGTCCTGACGCGACTGGCTTCGATAGGTCTCCGTCACCTTCACGTCCTGACCGGTTTCCTCGCGCATCCGCGCCATCACGCGCGCAAGCTTTGCCTGCAAGGCGGGATCGAGTGCGGCAACCGATCTGACAACCTCGTTGGAGGAGGGCGCCGTGCCCGCCTTGTCCTTCGCGGCCATTGCCTCCACCGCATCCTTCACGGCCTTCGCATCTTTGGCTTCCTTCGTGTCACTCGACGCCGATACCGACACCGTGCTCGATGTCCCCTCGGCGTCCTTCTCGCCAGAGTCGTCCTGAGCGTCGAGCTCGGACGTGCCCTCCTTTGGCTTCGCGTGCGCGGCCTTGCCCAAATGCGTATGCATGGCACCAGCCATGACCGCTGCGAACGGTTCCGGTGCGCGCTCGTCGGCATGCCGCGAGTCGCGAACATTGGAGTGTTCGAGCGCGACGGCCGGTGACATGCCAGTGGCGTGAATGCTCACGGTTTCTTGCCTTGCATTGCGAGTTTGCTCAACGTCGCGACGCGTTCGGGGGGAAGAGCGGCCAGAATCGACGCGGCTTGCCGCGGACCGACGTAGCCGAGAATGATGTGAACGTCGCCGTCGCTCATGTGCTCGAGGACTTTGGCGGCCTGCTTCGCGTCCATCGACGTGAAGACTTTGGCGACGCGTCGTTCGGAGGATTGGGTCGCGGTGTCGGTCGCGGCGTTGGCCGTCGCGAGCGTCGGCGCGGTCGGCGGCGCTTTCAGCGCCGGCGTTGTTTGCGGTTTCGTTACGGCGCCGGCCGGGGCAGTCACAACCGGTGTGCCCATCGGCGGTGCACCCTTCGCCGAGTCCGGAGTCGAAGCGGCGACAATCGCCGAATCAGTCGGATGCGTCACAGGTGCTGACGCCACGATCGCGGTATCCGTGCGCGTCGTGTCCTTGCCGGCGGCCGCCGAATCGGACGCCGCCGCGTGTCCGGGCTTCGTGAGCGCAACCTTCACGCCGGTCGTGCCGGCCATGGAGACGACCATGGTGATGATGAGAACGACTACGGGTTTCATGCGCTGACTGCTCCATTGCCATTGCCGCCTTCGCGGCGAGTAAACCGGCTGAGCGCGAGCTCATCCATCTGTCTCAGTTCCTGTGCGTTGTCTTCGGTGCGCCAGGTTGCGAAGTGACGATCGCGCAACCGGCTCAGTACGCGGCGCGCCTGGAGTGCCGACGTGAGATCGGTACGCGCCTGCGACACGAGCAACTCGGCCACGTCGACGCGCGACTGCGCATCGACGATGTGATGGTTCATCTGCTCGATCACGTAGCCGATCGTCTTGAGCTGACCGATCGTCGGCTCGCTTGCATGGGCGTTGTGCAGCGCCTGCGAGCCGCTCTGACGAATCGTCTCGAGGGCCTTCTGTGCAACACGCGCTTCATCAGCCGCAGTCTCCGCTTCGGACAACTTGGCGGCCGTCTGCTGCTCATACTGCTCGCGAAGCTCCAGTACCTGCTGAAGACGAAACTTGAACGCGCTCATCTACGACCTCCTCGTCGTTTGATCGATCTGTTGCGAGAGCGCGACGAGCGCGCGTCTCGTCGTGTCAAACGCCGTGCTTTCCTCCGGCAACTGCTGCAGGAAGTCCAACAACTGTGGGCGAAGCCGGAGCGCGGCATCCACGCCGCGATCGCTGCCTTCGTGATACGCGCCCACGAGAATGAGATCTTCCTTATCGCGGTACGACGACTCCAAACGCGACACGGCATTCGCCGCCGCGCGCTGCTCCGCCGTGATGACGTGGTCCCGCACGCGGCTCTTGCTCTCGAGAATGTCGATCGACGGGTAGTGGCCCGCCGCGGCAAGCTTGCGCGTCAACACGATGTGCCCGTCGAGGATCGACCGGCTGGCGTCGGCGATCGGCTCGTTGAAATCGTCGCCGTCCACCAACACCGTATAGATGCCCGTGATGCTTCCGTGCTCGTCCGTTCCCGCACGCTCCAACAGTCGTGGGAGTGACGCGAACACTGATGGCGGATATCCCTTGGTCGTGGGCGGCTCGCCAACGGCGAGTCCGATCTCGCGCCACGCCATCGCGACGCGCGTGATCGAGTCGACCATCAGCAGCACCTCTTTGCCCTGGTTGCGGAAATACTCGGCGATCGACGTCGCGACGAGCGCACCGCGGGCCCGTACGAGCGCAGCCTGGTCGCCGGTGGCAACCACGATGACGGAGCGTGCGAGCCCCTCTGCGCCCAATGAGTTTTCGATGAAGTCGCGCACCTCGCGACCACGCTCGCCGAGCAGCGCGATCACGTTCACGTCCGCCTTCGCCTGCCGCGCGATCATGCCGAGCAGCGTGCTCTTGCCAACGCCCGATCCCGAGAAAATCCCGACGCGCTGGCCGCGGCCGAACGTCAATAGCCCATCGATCGCGCGCACGCCCGTTTCCATCGGCTCCGTGATGATCTGCCGTTGAAGCGGATGCGGTGGTTCGGCGGACAGCGGCATGCGCTGGGCGTGTTCGATCGGCCCTTTGCTGTCGATCGGATGCCCAAGTCCATTCAACACGCGACCAAGCAAACCAGGGCCAACGTCCACGCCGAAGCTGCGGCCGAGCGGGGTCACGCTCGATCCCGGATGAAGTCCGTCGATGTCACCGAGCGGCATCAGCAACACGCCGCGTTCGTGAAAGCCAACAACTTCGGCGAGCACGGACTTCTCCTCGGACAAACTCGTGACGCGGCACAGTTCGGAGAGCCCCACGTCGATGCCGGCGGCTTCGATGACGAGACCCACGACGCGCGTTACGCGGCCGAGACGGTTGGTGCGCGGGAGGTCGCCAATGCGCGCGGCGAGGCGATTACGAAGCATCGACCTTTGCCATGCGACGGTAGGCGCGCTCGAGCGCGGAGTCTACGCGGCCATCAACGATGCGATCGCGGCTTTCAACGAGGCATCCGCCTCGCGTCATGCGCGGATCGGCCACCCAGCTCGCGTCGCGTTTGCCGGTGATCGGCGCCGCGTCGCCTGTGACGTTGCCCATGGTCAGCAACGACAGATCGACCGGGTTCACGCGAATGCGCACGGACTGGTCGATCGGGAATTCGGTGAGCGCGCGGCGCACGAGATCGGCGACGATCGTGCGGTCGACGGTCACTTCGTGCGCCACGATCTGTCGTGCGACGATGATCGCCAATGCGGTGACGTTCTCCTCGACGATCCCCGGCGCCTGCGCAAAGACTTCAGTCAACTTGTTGTTGGCGTCGTCGATCATCGCGAGCGCGCTGGCGATGCGCGCCTGCCCCGCGGCAAGAGCCTTTTTTTCGCCGTCGGCCAATCCGCGCGCGTAGCCTTCGTCGATCAAGCTTGCGCGCTCGGTTGCCGTCAATGCGTCGTTGGCAACGCGCGCGGCAGGTGACGTCACGCTCGCCGCGCCCGGCATCGACAACTCCTTGGGCGCCCACGCCCCCGATGTCTGCAACTGCGCAGCGGGGGTTTGTCTGACCGAGGCTTGACCCGTCGCTCTAAACGACGAGGTCATCTGCGCCTCCGCCCACGACGATCTCGCCTGCGTCTTCGAGCTTGCGAATCATACCGACAATCGCCGTCTGCGCGGACTCGATGTCGCGTTTCCGCGCCGGTCCGAGCATCTCCATCTCTTCTTTGAGTGCCGCCGAGGCGCGCTGCGACATGCCGCCCATGATCTTGTTCTTGACTTCGTTGCTCGCCGACTTGAGCGCCAGCGCGAGCTCCTTGACGTCGATCTCGCGCAGAAGGCGTTGCAGCGACCGATCGTCGAGGCTGACCACATCCTCGAACACGAACATGAGGTTGCGAATCTGCTCGCAGAGTGCGGGATCGCGCTCTTCGACCCCCTTCATGATGGCCTTCTCGAGCGACGGCGCGACCAGGTTGAGCACTTCGGCGACGACCGCCGGTCCACCAGACGTGGAGAGTCCCGCCGGAGCAAGGTCCGTCTCGGTGAGAATCGACCGCTCGATCAGCACGAGCATGTCGGGCGACACTTTTTCCATTCGCGCCATACGCAAAACGACCTCGGCCCCAAAGCTGGGGTCGAGCTCTTTGAGAACGCCCGCGGTGTGCGGCGCTTCCAGGTGCGCGAGAATGAGCGCCACCGTTTGAGGATGCTCGCCGCGCATCATGTTGCCGAGCTGCTGCGGATCGGCGTTGCGCAACCGATGCAGACCCGCCTTTTCGGAGATCTGGGCCTGAATGCGCTTGAGCATCCCTTGCGACTTCTGCGCGCCGAAGGCGCGCTCCAACACTTCGCGCGCGAACTCGATACCACCGGCAGCGATCGAATCGGCCGCCAACATCACGTCCAGCCACTCGGACAACACGGCGTCCGTCGCTTCGCTGCTCACCCGGTCCATGCGAGCGATCTCGAACGAGATCTGCTCCACTTCTTCCTGGGCGAGCTTCTGCGTGATGAGCGACGCCGATTCCGAGCCGAGCACCATGCAGAGGATGGCAACCTTTTGGCTGCCGCTGAGCTGGTCGAGTTGGTGGGTGCGCGCGAGAGTGTGTGCCACGGGCCTATGCCTCCTTCAGCCAGGCCCGTACGACACGTGCCGCGACATCCGGTTGCTGTTCAATGGTCGAGTTGACACGGTCACGCATGGTGTTCGTGGGCATCTGCACCTGCATTGGAGGGCTCTGCGGCAACTGCACATGCTGCTGCGACGAGTCGCCGCGCTGCAGCGCCATGACCGGTGCCGGCCCGCGATTGGTCGCCGTCTTGAGCGACTTGAGGCTGATGAGCGCGACGACGATGATCAGCGCGAGGCCGATGATGCCGAGCAACGGACGCTGCGCGGTTTGAACAACGCTGGCGAGATCGGTCTTTGCGACTTCGACCGGTGCGATCGCCGTTGGTGCAAACGGAACGCTGACGACCGAAACGATGTCGCCCCGCGTGCTGTCGGCGCCGAGCGCGCTGCGCACGAGCGTCTTGATTTGATCGAGCTGTGCTTGGGTGCGCGGTGTCGGTGCTGCCTTGCTTCCCGCCGCCGGCATCTGGTCGGCGACAAGGACGGCGACGGTGAGGCGCTTGATGGCGCCGGGCGCCGCGACAAAGCTTTCGGTGCTGCGTGTGTTCTCGTACGAGGTCGCAGTGTTGCTCTGGCCCGCGCCGCCCGCGGCGCCAGGCACGATCTCCGCCTTCTGCTCGGCGGCGACAACTTGCTTCTCGGGATCGACCGATGCGGTCGTGCGCTCGAGTCGGTCAAAGCTCATTGCCGCCGAGACTTGAACGCGAAGATTGTTGGTGCCCACCATCTGCGCGACGATCTTTTCGGCCTTCATGCGAAGGTAGTCTTCGATCTCGCGCTGCATGGCGAGCTGACGGCTGCTCAACCCAGTGAGCGACGAGGTTTCGATGGCTTCGGACAACATGCGGCCAGAATCGTTGACGATCGTCACGTGTTCGCTCGTCAGGCCCTCGACGCTCGACGCGACGAGATGCGCGATGCCTTTCACGACGTCGGGATCGGCTTCGCCTTTCAATTTGAGAACGACGCTCGCTTCGGTCGGTCGGTCCTGCGTGGCGAAGCCGTCGGTCTCATGCAGCACCAAGTGAACCTGCGCCGACTCGATGCCGCGCATCTTGCTCACCACGCGCTCGAGCTCTCCCTCGAGGGCGCGGCGATAATTGATCCGCTGTGTGAAATCCGTCATGCCCCACGACGGCTGGTCGAACAGCTCGAGGCCCGGGCGTCCGGACATCGGCATGCCGCCCTTGACCAGCGCAACACGCGCCTTTGCCAAGTCATTCGAGGCGACCATGATGTCGGCGCCACCGCGCTCCAGTCGGTACTTCACACCGGCCTGATCGAGCTTGTCGGACATCGCCGTCACGCTCTCGAGCGGCACGCCGACGAACGCCGGCACCCAGGTGGGCGCGGCGGCCCATTGGGCCACGACGAAGATGAGTCCCGCCGCCGCCACACCGACAACGATGATGAAGGCACGACGCGATCCGCCGACGCGGTCGAACAGAGGACCAAGAAAATCAAACATGAATTCGAAGAGTCAGAAAAACGGAGAGTATTCGCTGAGGTCAGGACATGTTCATGACGGTCTTGTACGCATCCATCAGCTTGTTCCGCAGCTCGACGAGCATCTCGAGCGAGATCTGCGCTTCTTCCGCTGCGGCCATGACCTGATGCAGCTCGACCGGCTCACCGCGCGTGAAACGTCCGATGGCGTCCTGCGCCGTGTCCTGCGCGGTCGACACTTCGCCGATCGCGCGCTTGAGTGTGTCGCTGAACGACGGACCGTCGGTTGGCGCCGGCTTCATGCGCCCAATCCCGCCTTCGCCGGCGATGTCCAGCCCAATGCGTTTCGGGCCGGGCCCGCTGAGTCCACCGATGGGGGCGGTCATGTCAGACCTTGACGTCCAATCGGCCGCCGCGTGATGCGGGCAGCTGCGTGCTCTTCATCTCTGAGAAGGCGCGTCCGTAGGTCAAGGGACCCATTGCGCCGGCCTTGGCGAAGAAGGCGCGCTCTTCGCCCGACAGCACGCTCCAGAGCGCCGGATCCGTTCCGGCCGGTGCTTCGGCAGGAACGCTCTGCGCCGGTTTCGCGATCGCGGGCGCCTGCTGAATCAGCTGCGCGGGCGACTGCGTTGTTGGCGCAGGCTGCTGCCCCTGCGTCCGCGTGTTGTCGCGGACCGGAAGCTGCGCCGGCGTGCGGGGGAAATTCGAGTTGCCTACTCCATAAATGCTCATTTTATATCGCTAGTTAGATATCGATGGCTTTGTGCAACATGGCGCGCGCCACTTGGAACACCGTGGCGTTGGCTTCATAGAGCCGGCGGGAGTTCATCAGGTCCATCAGCTCTTGGGTCATGTTCACGTTCGGCATCTTGACGTAGCCCTGTTCGTTGGCGTCGGGGCTGCCCGGGTTGTAGATCATCGGGCCTTCCGCCTTGTCCACGCCGATCGAGGTCACGCGAACGCCGCCGGTGTCATCGACCATGCCCATCGGGGGGAGACCCTTCATCAGCATCGAGTTCGGAACGCCCATCAGTGCGGCGGACCCCGGCGATGCGTTGAGGAGATCGCTGGTCGTCGTCGCGCCCCCGGGCGCCGCTGACGTCGTGGTCGTGAGAAAGGCCGGTTCGATCGCTTCGAGATTGACCACGCGGCGCTGGTAGGGACCGCCCTGCGGCGTCTTGGTCGTTTCAGCGTTAGCGAGATTCTGCGCGATGATGTCCATCCGCACTCGCTGCGCCGACAACCCGCTCGACGCCACGGCCAACGTGCTGAACATCGGGCGTGGGCCTTCTGGACGCTGCGGCGCGGAGGGGAACATCGAGAGAAGCGGAGGAATGGTCATTGGTTAGCCGGTGTCGGTGCGCTACTTGATGCTCGTGCGAAGCTGCGCATACATCTTTTCCAACAGCTTCTCGGTCGCCTCGTACCGCACCTGCTCGTCGGCGAGTCCCGTCATTTCCTCTTCGAGGTTCACTTCGGTGCTGCCCTCGGCGGGCTTCCCCGTCACCGGATCGATCGGAAGCGCAAAGCCATTTCCGTTGAGCGATGCTTGCGCGACACGACTCGAGATTGCGCGCGTCCGCTGCGTGCTCAGATCGAGCGCGTCCTTCAAGTCGTTGGCGTTGGTCGTACGCCCGATGATGCCGAAGAGCATGGAAGCGTGGTCCGATCGACGGGGAGTGGATCCAGGCAGGCGGGAGGGTCTGCGTCCTACGCGGCTCAGTAAAGGCAGGCCGCGGACCAGGCTGGTAGCAACGAAAAAGGCACCCAGATTCGCTGGGTGCCTTTTTCTTAAGCCATTATTCAACAACCGTTTACAATGCTACAGCTCGTTGTAGCTTCGGTGGTTCAAATAGCGGCATTGGGGCGGCAAAAAGGACCAGTAGGGAAAGAATTGCCGGGTCATTCATGTGGCAAGTTCAGCCGGAAGTGATTGCCGGTCAGCGTTTGGCTGCGCCAGTGAAGATCGCCTTGGGAATCATGACGTGAACTCCAACGGGTCCGTCGACGAGTTGCGTGATGTCCACATCGCTCGAAATGCTGAGCAATTGGTACGCATCCTCGCGCGACAACCCCTTCACCGACACGAGCAGTTCGATGGCCTGACGCACGGCAAGTTTGGTCGCTTGCGTCAGATCCTTGTCGACTCCCATCGCGATGTAGTGCGTGGGCGTTTCGCCGCGAGGCCAGGTGAGATGCATGTCCTTTCGCACCACCAGTTGCATCCTGCTGACCAGCGACGTTTCCATCGCGGTGATGTCCACTTCGCCGTTGCCCTGTCCGGCGTGTCCATCGCCAATCTCGAGCAGCGCGCCCTTCGTCCACACCGGGATGTAGAGCGTGGTTCCCTCGATAAGCTCTTTGTTGTCCAGGTTTCCGGCGTGAATCCCTGGTGGCGCACTATTCACGCGCCCCATTGACGCCGGCGGAGCAACGCCCACGCTGCCGAAGAACGGGTGGAGCGGCAGAACGATTCCGGGCGCAAACGTGCCGAGCATCCGGACCGTATCCAGCTCAATGATCTTGGAGTGGCCGGCCTTGAAGTCCTCGGGGAGAAAACCACTCGTGGTTCCGAAGGAGTTGCACGCATACGTGATCGCCGGCCTGATCGACTTGAACCGGACCTCGAGCACGTCGCCGGAGTCGGCGCCTTCGATGTAGATGGGTCCGGTCAGGATGTGCCCGCCGGGACCCGTCTTCATGGTGGCGCGGGCGGCGTAGATGTCCTTCGCCTCTTTCTCCACTCGGGTCGAGTCGAGGCCGGCGCGCACGAGAGACGTGGGTGAGCATGTGGAGAGCGCGCGAACCGTCACCTCGTCGCCTGAGTTGACGTGAAGCACCGGCTCCGCTGCGGCATCGTAGAAGCCCCAAGCCACCGTCTTTGGCGTGGGCATCAGAGTGTGTGATTTCCCGGCCCGGGGTGACGACCAATCCAACGGCACGCCCGCAACGGTCGCCGGCCCGGCCGATGTCGTTGGGCCAACGGTTGACGGGGTGTGGCAGCCCGCAGCCAACACCCCGCCTGAGATCACAAGAACCAGCATACCAGAATTCATCATTCGCTCCCTCCGTCGGCTTCGTTCTTCGCGCCGTTGAGTTTGTTGCGCAAGGTTCTAACACTGATTCCCAACAGCTCGGCCGCGCGCGTTCGATTCCCATTCGACACTTCCAACGCCCGTTCGATCAGCTTCGCCTCGGCCTCGTTCACGTTGAGCGAGGTCAAGACCACCGCACCCTCGGGAATGGCCAGAGTGGCCACACCGCCGCCCTGAGCGGAGAGAAAATCGCCGGCAATTCGCGTCGGGGTTGGGCCGCTCCAGGCGCCGCTCAAACCAAACCGCTGTCCGTCGAACGCGTTCACCGGCAACGTGGACTCGCTCGTAAGGATCACCGCTCTTTCAACCGCGTGCTGTAGCTCGCGGACATTACCCGGCCAGTCGTATCCCTGCAACAGGGCGATGGCCTGCGGCGAGATTCCCTTGATCTCCTTGCCGATTTCCTGTGCGTAGTGGCTCGCGAATCGGTAGGCGAGGAGTGGAATGTCCTCCTTTCGCTCGCGCAGCGGTGGGATGCGAACCGGGATAACACTCAACCTATAGTAGAGATCCTGCCGGAAATGCCCGGCCGAGGCGAAAACGGCCAGGTCGCGGTTGGTCGTCGCGACGATGCGCACGTCGACCTTGATCGCCGTGGACCCGCCGACGCGCTCGAACTCCTGCTCCTGCAGCACCCGCAGGAGCTTTGCCTGAAGATCGAGCCGCATCTCGGAGATTTCGTCGAGCAGCAGCGTTCCGCCATTCGCCCGCTCGAACGCACCCTCGACACGCTTGATCGCACCGGTGAACGCACCTTTCTCATGGCCGAACAGCGCGCTCTCGATGAGGCCTTCGGGCAGCGCGGCGCAGTTCAGTTTGATGAACGGACCGTCGCGGCGCTCGCTTTGCGCGTGGATGTTGCGCGCGAACAGCTCCTTTCCGGTGCCGGATTCACCTTCGAGAAGCACCGTGGCGCGCGTGGGCGCGGCCGTCGCTACCGTCTGCAAGACCCGCCGAATAGCCGCGCTCTCGCCGATGATCTGGCGTTCGCTTCGGAATTCCATGACCTCGCGGCGCAACCGATCGTTGTCGCGGCGAAGTCGCACGACCTCCAAGGCCTGATTGACCGCGAGCTCCAGCTGCTCCGGTCGAACGGGCTTGGTGATGTAGTCGATCGCGCCGGCCTTGATCGCCGCGACCGCGTGCTCGATGCTGCCGTATCCGGTCAGCATGATCAGCGGTGTCTCGTACCCCTCCTGACGGAGCAGCGCGAGAAACTCGAGTCCTGTGAGCCCCGGCATCCGATAATCAGAGATGATGAGGTCCACCGGGTCACGTGCCAACGCCTGCAACGCTTGTGGAACGTTGTGGGCGGAAACTGTCTGATGACCTGCGCGCTCGAGCGTATCCTGAAGGATCAGCCCGATCGCCGGCTCGTCATCGAGACAGAGAATCGTTGCCATAGGTTGGATTTGGGCAGCCACTCAAGTGCTGCCAGAGAGATGACGATACTCCGGAATGACGCGTGGGTCCGTCGAGGGGCAACTCTTGTCGGCTCAGTTGCTAACCGCGCCTCGCCGCCGTCCGCAGCATAGATCCTCGGCCGATTCCGCACCCCGATTCCCGCACACGCGGCAGTCTTGGCTCCTCGTTTCAACTCTTCGTATGCGAATTACCAATAGTATTACAGCGCGGTCCCAGTTCGAAGGACTCGCCGCCAACATGGCGGCGCTCCTCAAGGCGCAGACACAGGCCACGACGGGCAAGCGGATCCAGGTGGCGTCGGACGACCCGACGGCCTCGGTCCAGATCATGAACTCGGACAGCTCGCTCCGCGCCCTCGATCAATACCGGACCAACGTCCAGCGTGCTTCGAGCCGAGTGGATCAGGAAGACAGCGTCCTGCAACAGATGGGCGACCTGCTCTCCCGAGCCAAGGAATTGGGAGCCTCGCAAGCCACTGCGACCGCCTCGGACCAGACGCGATCGGTAGCGAATGCTGAAGTGCAGCAGATCTTTCAGGAGATCGCTGCGCTGGGTAACACCAAATTCGGCAACGAGTTCCTGTTTGGCGGCGAGCAATCGCAAACGGCGCCATTCACCACGACCGGAAGCGGCGCCACTCTCGACTACACGGCAACGGCTTCGCAGGGAACGCGCTCCGTCGCGATCGGCGCGGGCCAAACCATGGCCATCGCGCACGACGGCAAGCAGCTTCTGCTCGACAGCGGAGTGCTCGATGCAGTAAAGCAGTTGTCGCACGCCATGGATCCGGCCTCGCCCACCTATGGGCAGACGGGCATCGGCAACGCGATCACCAGCCTCAATTCGTCATTCAATTCGGTGCAATCGCTGGTCGGCGACGTCGGCGCCAAGGGATTGCAGCTGAACAACGCGCAGCAGAATCTGGACGCGTACAAGACCAACCTGACCACGTTCGCGTCAGATCTCTCGGAAATCAACGTCGAGCAGGCGGTGACGGAGATGACCAACCGGCAGGTCGCATATCAGGCAGCCATGCTGGCCACGAACAAAGTGATGAGCCTCAACCTCGCGGATTATCTGAAATGAACGAATTGAAGTTGGTTGGCGCTGAACCTGAGCTTCTCACGGTTCGGTCGGACCTGTTGGGAGATCTGTCAGTACGCTCGGCCGATGCGTTGATGTTTCCCGCGGGCATGTTGGGCTTTCCGGAGTGCCGCCGTTTCGCGTTGGTTCGTGCGGAGCGCGACGGCCTGTTCTGGATGCAGTCCATGGAGTACTCGACGCTGGTCTTCCTGCTCGTCGATCCGTTCGCCGTCGTGACCAACTATTCGATCGATGTGGCACCCTCGCAGCTGGCTGACCTTGGCGCCCACCGCCCGCCCGATATCGGCCTGTTGTCAGTAGTTACGCTGCCTGGCGCTGCTGGCGACAAGCCGACTGCCAACCTCCAGGGCCCCATCGCGATCAACTTCGCCACCCGGACCGCCAAGCAGATCGTGCTGAGCGAAACCGACTTCGGGGTCCGGGTTCCGATCGATCTGCAGCAGCTGATGAGCGGCTCGGAAAAGCCGAGCTAAAGCCGAGCTAAAGTCGGGCGGGGCACCGCCGATAATGAACTGCAGCGGCGACTGAGATCAGACGGCGCTTTGGAGCAAGGATGCTCCGATAACAGTTCACGGAGGAACACCCAGATGCGTATCAACACGAACGTCAGCGCGATCCAGGCTTACACGAACCTCGGCCGCGTTCAGAACGCCCTCGATAGCTCGATGCAGAAGCTTTCCTCAGGCCTTCGCATCAACAAGGCGTCTGATGACGCTGCCGGTCTCGGCATTGCCAACGCGTTGCGCGCCCAGACGCGTGCGCTGACCCAGGCGTCAGTGAACGGCGAGCAGGGTTCTGCGCTGTTGCAGGTTGCGGAAGGCGGCACGTCGGCGATCGAATCGATCCTCGAGCGCATGAAAGAGCTGTCAGCGCAGTCGGCTTCGTCCAACTCCGGCGACCGCGTGCAGCTGCAGACCGAGTTCAACACGCTCCGCGCGGAAATCACGCGCATCACCGCGACGACCCAGTACCAGGGCAACAACCTGATCGACGGCACGATGGGTAACAAGCTCAACAGCAGCGCTGCCGCCTCGACGATCCTTGCCGATGCGCATGCTCAGGCGAGCACGGTTCAGATCAACGGCGCCAAAGCTGGTACGTACACGGTCAACCTGGTCGACGCCACGCATCTTTCGATGACGGATGCCGCCGGCAACGTGCAGGTCGCCACCGTCGCTGCGACGGGCGTGCAGACGGTCAACTTCTCACAGTTCGGTATCTCGTTCAAGACGGCTGCCTCGTTCGACACGGGCGCTGCGGCGACTGCGCTTGACGCCACCGCTGTTGTCGCAACCGCCGGCTCCACTGGCGCGGATTTCCTCGTCAGCGCTGCAGCGGGCCAGTACAGCAGCAACGACCTCGTGTCGCTCGCGACCGCGGTTGATGTGACGACGGGCGCGACCGGCTTGAACATCGCCGCGTCGGACATCAGCACGCAGGCCGGTGCCCAGACGGCGCTTGCCTCGCTCGACTCCGCTTTGACGGTGGTCAACAGCGCGCTCGGCGCGATCGGTGCGGCGCAGAGCCGAATCAGCTTCGCGCTCGACAACACGAAGACGACCATTGTTAACTACAGCGCGGCTGAATCCACGATCCGCGACGTCGACATGGCGATGGAAATGACGACCTTCTCGAAGAACCAGATTCTGGCTCAGGCCGGTACGGCGATGTTGGCCCAGGCGAACCAGTCAGCCTCGAGTGTTCTCAAGCTCTTCCAGTAAACGCTCCAAAAGTCAGGCTCCCGAAGGCGGCGAGGAAATTCTCCTCCCGCCTTCGGGAGTTTCGGCTTTCTGCCGATACTTTGACGCACAAGGCAGCAGCAGTGCACTAGCAGGTACAGGGGGTTAGGATGACGGCTCCAGTCACATCATCGCCGGTCGGATCCATCCAGGGTCTCAGCAGCGGAATTCAATGGCAAGACATGATCACGCAGATCATGTCGATTGAAAAGTCGCGCACATTGGATCCGATCACGGCGCAGCAGACCAAGGACCAGACGCAGCAGGCGGCGTGGAAGAGCTACGCCGACGTCGTCGCCAAACTTCAGGACTCGGCAACGGCGCTTCAGGCGGGCACGCCATTTGGCGCCTTCCAGGCAACCGCCGGCGTCAGCGCAACCAGCGGCCATTCGCTCGTCTCAGCAACGGCATCGAGCGGAGCTGTGCCTGCCACCTACCAAGTGGAAGTCGACGATATCGCCCGAGCTGAGAAGCTCGGCGGCAGCAACGTCGGCGACGTCAACGCTGCGATGAACTTGACCGGCAGCGTTCTCGTCAACGGCAGGCAGTTGTCCATCGCCGGCACGGACTCACTCTCCGCGATACGCGACAAGATCAATGCCTTGAACACGGGCGCGTCGGCATCGGGCGTCAGCGCTTCGATCCTCACCGTGTCGTCGGGCGTCAGCCGCCTCATACTCACCAGCAACGTGACCGGATCAGCCGGCATCGAGCTCGTCGAGAACGGCGGCACCTCGGCGCTCGTCTCGCTCGGGCTCGTCAGCGGTTCGCTCGTCGCCAACACGATCGACGGCAGCGCCAGAAGCTACGCGATCAGCGATACGACCAAGCCGGTCGCGCAGGTGCTCGCGACGACAATGCCGGCCGCCGGAAGCTTCAAGGTCAACGGCTTTCGCGTCGATGTCGATTTGAGCCAGGATTCGTTGGCCACGGTCGCGACAAAGATCAATGCGGCGGCTGGAGCGAACACCGCGATCGTTTCGTCTGAAGTGGTGAATGGGAAAACGGTCTCGCGCCTGATCGTAAGTGGCACGGTGACCACGAACCCGGACGACGGCGCGCCTGCGGAAGCGGTGAGCACACAGAATCTCCAGCAGCTCGGGTTCCTCAGGAACGATCGCAGCGTGGCGATGCAGCTCGTCGCGCCGACCGATGCCAAGGTGAAGGTCGACGGCATTCCGATCACGCGCAGCACCAACACCATCTCCGACGCACTCGCCGGCGTGACGCTCAATCTCCAGCAGGCCGAGATCGGCACTGCGGTCGACGTCTCCGTGACGCGCGACAACAGCGCGGCGGTCACCGCGTTGAAGGACTACGCGAGCGCCTACAATGCGGTGGTGTCGTTCGTCAACACGAACACGGCGGCCAATGGACCGCTGGCGTTCGATTCCACCATGCGCGGAACGCTGCGGCAGATCAAGACGTCGATGTTCAACACGGTCGTGGGACTGCCCAATACGACTTTCGTGAACGCGCCGCTGATCGGTGTGTCTCTGGACAAGACGGGAAAGCTGACCGTCGACGAGACCAAGCTGAACGCGGCGCTCGCGTCCAACCCTGAGGAAGTGAAGGCGCTGTTCGCGACCGCCGGCAGCTCGACGCTCTCCACGGTGCAGTACATGAACGCCACACCGGCAACGCAGGCCGGCACGTACACCGTGGCGATCACGCAAGTGGCGACGACACCGACCGCCACCGGTAGCGCGCTCGTAGGCACGTACGGAAACGCCGCTGTTGCCAACGCGATGACGGTCACCGACAGTTTCTCGGGCAAGACGACCACGATCGCACTCGCCGACACCGATACGGTGGCGTCGATCGCTGGAAAGCTGAATGTCGCGTTCGGAACAGACGGCCTCCGCTTGGGCGCATCCGTAACCGGCAGCCAGGAGCTGCAGCTCACCGGAACCCAATACGGCTCGCGCTCATCTTTCACCGTGGGCTTCTTGCTCAATGGGGCGTCGGCGCCTTCACAGCTTGGCTTTGCAGCCACATCTGTGCTCGGCACCGACGTCGCCGGCACGATTAACGGGATGCCCGCGACGGGTGTTGGTCGCTTGCTCACAGCATCAGCTTCGGCGTTTGGCGACCCACCAAACCCTGCCGATGGTTTAGCGATCTTGTATACAGGCCTGACGCCTCCGGAGACGGCGAACGTCACGTACGTGCAGGGCATTGGCGGCATGCTGGCCAACGTGATGACCAGTCTCGCCCGGTCGGGCGACGGTCAGATTGCGGTCACGCAGACGAACCTGCAAACGGCGATCGATTCGTTGACCAAGCGCGCCGTCGATGCGCAGGCACGGCTCGATCAGAAGCACAAGTCGCTCACCGCACAATTCACGGCGATGGAAACGGCGCTGTCCAGGCTTCAGGGCCAGTCCGCGGCTTTGACGAATCAAATAAACGCGCTTCAGCAGTCGAAGAACTGAGCCGATAGTTAAATCATGAGCTATTCGAACAACGCCGGCGCGTATCGGCACCGCGAGATTCAATCAGCCTCCCCGGCCCGACTTGTCGTCCTCGTCTTCGACCAGGCGTTGGCGAATTTGATGCGCGCCCGTCGCGCCGTGCAGACCGGCCAGATCGAAGAGCGCGCGAATGCCGTCGGCAAAACGCGCGAGGCGATCACTGAATTGCTGGTGACCCTCGACGCCGAACGCGGCGGCGAGATCGCCATGAATCTCCAGGCGCTGTACGTCTACATCCTGTCCGAGCTGATCGACGTTGTGCGTCGCCCGGACGGCGGTGAGATCGAACGCATCATCGGTATCGTCACCGACCTGCGTGGCGCATTTGACTCTGTCGCCAGCAACATGGCGCGGGTGCCGGCGGCCTGATGTCGCGCACCGCCACGAGCGCCGTCGCGCTCCACGTTGAAGCGGCCAAACGCCTGCTGCAGGAGCTCGAGGAGCAGGCCGAGACGGCGCTGCACGCGCTTGGTCACGACAACAGCGACGAGTTTCTCGCGGCGGTCGCGGGACGCGACGACATCCTGGCGAAATTGGACGACGTTGTCGAAGCGCTCGCGCACGAGCGCGGCGCCGGCAGCGGCACTCCGAGCGCGGATGATCCGGAGACGGCACGATTGCTCGCTGACATGGCGCGCGCCGCTGCGGCCGCCCTCGTGTCGCACGAACATCTGGCGTCGCAGGCGCGCCGTGAGCGCGACCGCTTGTCGAATGCAATTCAACGCAACATTCGTCCGGATTCTGTCGCGAATCAATACGGCTTGGCGTCGACAGCCAAGCGTTCGCTGACCTTTTCCGTGACCGGGTGAGCGAGTCATGGCGCATCCGCAGATGGAAAATGATGCCGGAAACCGGCGGCAGCCGAGCGTGGCCGCCGACAAGCCCGTCCTAGGGGGCATCGTCGACGCGCACATTCCTGAGCAGTATGAGCTGCTGCTCAGCAAGCTCGCACGTGCCGAGCGTGAGCTCGAGAACGGCGATACGGCGGGTCGGAGTGGGCATCTCGAGGACGCGTCGGGGATCGTGTTCGACCTATTGTACAGCCTGGATTACAAGCATGGCGGCGAGTTGGTGCCCCGCTTGGCGGCCCTCTACGGTTATATCGGCAACGAGTTATTGAACGTCGGTCGGACCGGAGATAGGACACAATTAGGCCATCTTAAGGACATGATTACGTCTTTACGGCAATCATGGTACGGCGGAGAATCGGCCCCCTGAGGCCTCCAAGCGAATCACATTCGTTTGAGGTTAAAGGATTCGACCGGTGGTCCGATACTCAGAGGCGGAGGAATCAAATGCAAATTTATCCGAAAAACCCCGGCGCAGTCCGTCCGGAATCCACCCGCACCTCGCCAATCGACACCCCGGATCGCGATTCGGTGAAGTCGGTGGCACCCACCCCGTCCTCGACCGACCGATCGGACAAAGTGGAGATCTCGAACGCCGGTCGCGCCCTCGCGGCGCGTGACGGCAGTTCGCCAGCAGCGCTCGACTCCGCTCGGACAACGGCCATTCGCGGCCGCGTTCTGAACGGCGCATACGACACACTGGAGGTTGTTGACGCGGTGGCGCGCCGACTCCTCGACAGCGGGGATTTGTAGCCCCCTCACCGCTCCACCCACAGGCCGTACTCCAATGAAGTTTCTTGTCGTCGACGATTCGCTTACGATGCGACGCATCATCATCAACGCACTCGAGCGCATCGGTTACACCGATGCCATCGAAGCGAGTGATGGGCACGAAGCGCTCGGACGGTTCGACGCCAGCATCGGTTTCATCATCACCGATTGGAACATGCCGTCAATGAGCGGCCTCGACTTCGCACGCGCCGTGCGAGCGACGCCGTGCGGACAGTCGGTTCCCATTCTCATGGTCACGACCCGCGGCGCCCGCGAAGATATCGTCGCCGCCGTCGAAGCCGGCGTGAACAACTACATCCTGAAACCCTTCACGCCCCTCGTGCTGAAAGAGAAGATCGACCGTCTCTTGGCCAGCCTGGGCGCGGCTGCTTAAGGAACTCTCATGAGACCGCCCCAGGAGCTGCTCTACGACTCGGAAGCGTCGCTGCGCCTCGTCGATCACGCGATCGAAGAGCTCAGTGCTTCAGGGGCCGAGCTCGATCAGGAAGCTCGCGGATTTCTCGAGCACGTTATGGCGCAACCCGGCGGGCTCGCGGAGTTGTCGCGCACCTTGCTCCGCGCCTACGCGGAAACGGCGGGAATCGTCGCGCGCTTCCGTGAGAGCGCCGGTATGCTCGACAGCGGCGGCATCGACAAGCTTCAACTGATGCACGGCCGCCTCGCCGAAGTGTCGTCGGCAACGGAGACCGCGACGACCGACATTCTCGATGGCGTGGGCCGCGCGAGCGACCTCGTCGAAAAGTTCGATACGGCGCCCAAGCTGACCGACGATGAACGGCACGTCCTGGCCGCATCGCTCCGCGAGGAACTGGGCAATCTGTCGAGCCATCTGCAGTTTCAGGACATCACCTCGCAGCAGCTCGCGCACATCGCCACACTGCTCGGCGACATGCGCACGCGGATCTCACAGGTGGTGGCGATCTTCGCGCCGCCCGCCGTGACGTTCTCGAAGGAACAGGACGAGGACACCGAAATCGCGAAGGACGCTCGCACCACGTCGGCCGCAGTCCTGGCGGTCGCCGCGGCAGCCGAGCCGGCTCAGCAGGCCGTGGCCGACGCAATTTTCGCGATCAAGGCCGGACGCAAGATCGCCTGATCCGCAGTCAATCCGACGAGGTTCATTGACGATCCTCGTCGGGCCATCCGAACCAAGCTCAGCACACAGCATTGCGCTCGGCCCTCGCGTCTGGAGGCGGATAGCGCTTACCATTCGTTCCGCCCTCGCGTGTGATTCGAGCACCGCGCGACGGAAATCCATCGTGCCGCCGAGAACGCCCGGCTTCATCGTATGACGAATCCCGTGCTGCACGCGCACGAGTCGTGGTCGCCGATCGTCATCGCGATCTCGGGCTCCAGTGGTCTCATCGGCTCGGCGGTGGCCAAGTCGCTCACGCGGCTCGGCCACACGGTTCGATGCCTGGTTCGTCGCGACGCGCGCACCGCCAACGAGATCTCGTGGGATCCGCAGCATGACACCATCGACGCGGCTCGATTTGCCGGCGTGGACGTGGTGATCAATTTCGCCGGCGAGAACCTGGCGCAGCGATGGACGGACGGCGTGAAGCGTCGCGTGCGTGAGAGCCGAGTGTCGGGCACGCGCCTCCTTGCGCGCACGGCTGCCGCGGCCAATCCCAAGCCGCGCGCCTTTCTGACCGGATCGGCGATTGGAGTCTATGGTAATCGCGGCGACGAGATCCTGGATGAAACGAGCGACCTGGGCACGGACTTCCTCTCCACGGTCTGCAAGGATTGGGAAGCGGCGGCGATGCCGGCAGCCGACGCCGGAATTCGTGTCGTCGCTCTGCGCACCGGCCTGGTGCTGGCGCGCGATCGCGGGCTGCTCGTGAATTTTCTGCGGCCGTTTCGGCTCGGGATCGGCGGACGCTTGGGCAGCGGAAGGCAGTGGATGAGTTGGATCACGCTTGCCGACTACGTCGACGCCGTCGTGTTGCTGATTCGCCAGGAGGAGATCGCTGGTCCGGTCAATCTCACGGCGCCGAATCCGGTGACGAATGCTGAGTTCACGCAGACGCTGGCGCGCGTGCTGCGGCGTCCGGCGATCATTCCTGTTCCGCGATTTGCGCTGACGTTGCTGCTCGGTCAGATGGCGGAGGACATGGCGCTCGCCAGCCAATGCGTCCGCCCGCGCCGGCTCCTGGACCACGGGTTCGCCTTCGGCTCGTCCACGCTCGAGGCGGGCTTGAGGAGCGCGCTCAATCCGGTGGCACAGGGGTAACTCCCCGCGCCTCGACCCGGCGGCATCACCAGCGCCGGGTCGTATTAGAAAACTCTAAGCGATCAACGCGCTGAGGCGGTCGCTGAAGACTCGGCTCGCGGTCAGTCGCGTTCCATCGCGCATGATCACGATGTACTCGCCATGGAACCAGGGCTCGAGCTCCTTGATGCGATCGATGTTCACGATGGCCGAGCGGTGGATGCGCACGAAGATTTTTGGATCGAGCTTGGCTTCCATGTTCTTCATGCTTTCGCGGAGCAGGTGCGCCTCGGCCTTGGTGTGGATCTTCACGTAGTTGCCGGACGCTTCCACCCAGTCGATCTCTTCGGTGCGAACGAAGAACACGCGTCCGCTCGACTTGACGATGAGGCGCTCCGGGTACTTTCGCTCTTCGCAAAGCTCTTCGAGGAGGGATACGAGGCGCGAGTCGATCGCGGGGCCTTTGTTGCGAGCCAACTGCGCGCGTGCGCGCTCGAGGGCTTTCTCGAAGCGCGTCTGGTCGAACGGCTTGAGCAGAAAATCGAGGGCGTGGATCTCGAAGGCGCGAATGGCGTGTCCGTCGTGTGCCGTGACGAAGACGACGGCGGGCAAGCGTGTGGGGTCGAGATTCTCAATGACTTCGAAGCCGTCCATGCCCGGCATCTGTACGTCGAGAAACACGAGATCGGGTTGGGCGCGCTCGATCGTTTCAACGGCGCTCGCTCCGTCGGTGCAGACGCCGATGATCTCGACATCCGGCTGCAGCTCGAGCAGCGTCTGAATTCGGTCCCGCCCGAGCTCTTCGTCATCCACGATGAGCGTGCGAATTTTGGTCGATTCGGGGAGTTGCGGAGAGATAGTCATCAGTCGGCCGCCGTTCGTTCGTAAGGGTGAAAGGGAATCGCCATGGTGACGTGTACGCCTTCGCCGGGTGCGCCGCGCAGCGAAAAGGCGTGTCGCTCGCCGTACAGGTGCGCGAGTCGTTGCCGCGTGCTGGCGAGGCCGATGCCTTCTTTGTGACCGGCGCGCAGGCCTCGCCCGTCGTCGATCACATCGCAGCGCAGCATGTCTCCGTCCCGACGGACCGTGATGGCGATCGAACCCTGTCCGAGATCGCCGAATCCATGGCGGAACGAGTTTTCGACGAGCGGTTGCAGGAAGAGATTCGGAACGCGCGCGTCGCGCATCTCGGGGTCGACGTCGAGCGAGACGCGCAGCCGATCGCCGAAGCGAATCGACATGATCTCCATGTAGCGCTGCAGAAAATCGAGCTCCGACTGGAGCGGCACTTCCTGCGCGCCGATGTTTTGCAGCGACATGCGAAGCAGGTCGCTGAGCGCGGCGACCATGGAGTCGGCGCGGCGCACGTCCTTGTGCATCAGCGCCGAAATGGAATGCAGCGTGTTGAACAGGAAGTGCGGCTGGAGCTGCATGCGCAGCATCTGCAGCTGCGATTGCGCGAGCCGGGTTTCGAGCTGCGACGCGCGAAGCGCGCGGTCCTTCGAGACGCGGTAGTACACGACCGCGTGATGGATGACGATGATCACGCAGAAGGCCACGGCGTCGAGGACCGTCCACGCCAACAGTGAGGCGCCGAACAACTTCGGGGCGTCGGTGAAGCGGACGGTGGAGTCGAGGATGGCCATCGCGATCGAGAAGATCGCGTTGTGGGCGACGATGAACAGGAGCATCGCGCCGATCTGGACGACCCAGTTTCGCGCCGGCTGCGGCCCCCACACGGGAAACCGCTTGGCGCCGAACATGACGAGCGGCGTGAGCAGCGCCCACGAATACGTGAAGATCAGCTCAGCCGGTACCAGCTGCGTGAGCGAGACTGGAACGCCGACCAATCGGCTGTAGAAGTACCGCTCGATCGAGTAGAGAACGGCGATGACGGTGGCGATGCCGAACAGCACCAGCGTAAAGCCAACCTGGCGCTCGCGAACTGCGGCCTGATCGGCAGCGCGCGTCAGGCCGAGAATGCTGTATTCGCCGGTCAACGCCAGCGCCTCGGGGGCCGCGGGCGTGCGTGACAGGGCGAGCGATCGTGATTTCAACACCGACAGTTGGTCTGTATCCGAGGCTGCGGTTGATGCTGACATCAGGCTGCGAGGCTCACCCGTCTGTGGTGGCGACCGGCCTTCCGGTACTACTGAAATCGGACGACGCTAGTTTCGTCCCGGTCTTGATCCGTTAGACACCTGAACGCGAAAAGGGGTGCTCCCAATCCGCGTAGAGGTTTTGTAATGCATCGTGACACGGGACCGGTCACGGAGTTCTCGAAGGGCGTCGGCCACACACCGGACGTTCGTCCAGCGGAGCCCGAACACCTCGAGAACTGCTCTAACGGCAACGAATCGCGCCGGGTGCTCCCCGAGCGACGGCGAATACCCCTTTCGCCGACCGAACAACTACGCCTGCTCTGCCTCGAGCGCTGAAAACTAAGGGGGCTGCGCAAGGCGCTCGACGTCCGGCAGTCACGACCAGTCACGACCGCTCTCGAGGACCAAGAAGAACCCCCTCCGGCGCGGGCGTCGAAGGGGGTGGATCGATCACCGAGTAAGTCTAGGCGAACTGCGGTGGGTGCTTTTTATGGAAATCCGTGGCCTGCTGGAACGCATGGGCGACCAGGAGATTCTTCTCGTCTTGAAAGATCGGGCCCATGACGTACATGGAGGTCGGTAGCGGAATTGTGGGTGGCGGCGGGGGGGTGGGTGCAGCCGCGCGTGCAGAATCGCCGCCGCGGCCGCCAGCGCCGCGACCTCCGCCTCCACCCCCACCGCCCCCACGTCCGAACTGCGGGATTGCAAAGCCGGTGGGCACAACGATCGAGGGCGTGCCCGTGATATTGGTGACCGACGTGTTCTCGGCCGGTGTGAGCACCACGTCGTACTTCTGGAAGAGCTCCCACATCTGGTTCATGGCGAAGATGCGCGCGCGGTTGGCGTTCACGTAGTCGACGGCGGGGATGAACTGCGCGCCGCGAAAGGTGTTCGGCCAGGTGCTGTACGCCTCGAGCTCCTTGATCTTGCTGTTCAGCGTGTCCGTCTCAAAGGCGGCGCCACACTCGGAATTTAGAATAATTGAATCCAAGTATCCATAATTCGGTGTCGGTACCTCGATGGGCTCCAGCTTGGCGCCCTGCGCCTCGAGGACTTTGAGGAAATTCATCGCCTCGGGAATCGGCGTCCCGGGACCGCCGTCCGGTGCGAACCCGCCGCGACCGTCGGCAACCAGATTGCGCCGTTCAAAATTCGCCTTGAAGTAGGCGATCTTGAGCTGCGAGAGTTTGAGGCCGGCGTTCCAGTTGAACGGGTACGCCTTGACCGAATAGTCGATGCCGTCGGGGCCGTGGATGGCGTCGAAGACCAGCGCGCAGTCCTCGACGCTCCGGCAGATGGGTCCGAGCTTGTCGGTCGTCCACGAGAGTGCCATTGCACCGGCGCGGGAGACTCGGCCGAACGTGGGGCGGAATCCCGTCACGCCGCAGGTCCGTGCCGGTGATGTGATCGAGCCGTTCGTCTCTGATCCGATGCTGAATCCAACGCAACCAGCGGCCGTCGCCGACGCCGGCCCCGCCGACGAGCCGCTCGCTCCGGGGGACAACTGCTCCGGAATCCACGGATTCCGGGTGTACTCCTTCCACCAATGGTTGCCCTGCGCCAACGAGCCCAACGTGAGCTTGGCGACCAGAATGGCGCCGGCTTCGTCGAGGCGCTTCACGACCGTGGCTTCGTAGTCGAACGTCTGATTGGCGTAGAGTCCCGCGCCCCATGTTGTTGGATAGCCTTTGACCGCGAGCAGATCCTTGGCGCCCCAGGGGATTCCATGCAGCGGGCCGCGATACTTTCCGCGCGAAATCTCGGCGTCCATGTCCTTGGCCTGCTTCAGCGCGCGCTCCTCCGTGAGGTTCACCACGAAATGGAGTTGCGGGTCGTAGCGCTTGAGGCGAGACAGATACATGTCGGTGAGCTCCGACGGCTTCACCTTGCGCGTGCGCACCAATTCAGAGAGCTGGGTCACCGGGGCGTAGGCCAACTCCTCGAGGCTGCCGGGTCGCGCCATCACGGGGACTTTGCTGCGCACCGTCAGCATCTTGGTCTTTTTCGGGAGCTCCTTGCCCGGCGGCACGGGGTCGAACACGATGGCCGGGAGTACGCTCTGGTCCAGCGGTTCCTTGTGAAGCGTTTGCAAACCCTGACGCATCCGCTGCAGACTGCCGGCCATCGCCGTCCGTTCCTCGTCGGAGAAATGGAGCCCCGAAATCTCCTCGGCGGCGGCGATCATCTCCTTGGTGATTTCCGGTCCGAGCTGCTGCTGTCCGCCTCCGGCTTGGGCCCACAACACGCCTGGCAGCAGTGTCGCGCCGAGGCCGATAGAAGTGAAATACGCCATGAAGGCGCGACGGTCGTATTTGGTGTCTGACATGGGGGCGGGGAAGGGGTCGGAGAGAGCGGGCCTAATCCGTATCGCTCGACAGAAGCGACCGCAAGGTGGGCTCAGAGACCTTTGTCGAGCCGGCAGTCGCGTGCGTTCCGCTTGATTGGCGCCGTGGGCTGTAATAAGAAATGAACTGCAGTTTCCGTTGTTCGTTCGATTCGTTAGTGTCTGTTTCAACAATTATTATGACGTCCCGAGGCCGTTCCCAGAATTCGTCACGACAGACCCGATGTCCAAATGCTCTTTGAGACTCATTTGGCGCTGCAAGCCGTCGCGGCAAAATGAGCGGACACCGACCGATTGAACGGGCACAAACGGACTGTGATCTCGAGCCCGCGAGGCCGAACTGCGGAGGCCCTGGGCATCAAAAAAATCTAGAGACAGAGGTCGAGTAGCCGCCGGGCGTATCGGTTCGCATCCGTTGAATCGGTTGATGTCCGTTCAATAGTCGCCATGATGCCTGGGGGCAGTCTCCGCCGGGACGACGCACCACTGGCTATCACGGTATCCGGTAACGAGTTACGTGGATTATTCTGCGTGTGGGAGGATCACTGCCGTTGAACGCAGCTTTGCCCGAAACTCCACGGGCGCGACACGCGTTCTGTATGTTCGAACCAACATGACAGAAATAATCATCGAGGGGGTCCTGTTCGTCGCGTTGATCGCGACCCTGGGCGCCCTTTTCTACTATCTCGTGCTGTACTTCACACCAGTTGGCGTTCGGGTCCGCCAGGCGCGGAACCGGAGGCGAATCGACCGCGCGGCCGAACTGGTGTGCCCCATTCACGGACCGCGCGCGTCAACTGAACTGGTACGCCTCGCCAGCGGGGAATTGCTGTGCCCCGATTGCTATAAGGAGACCTTCGATGGGTAGCTCGATCGGTGACCGATTATCGTCAGTCGGCTTTGAGAGAATGACCGGTGGCAGCGACGGTGGACGGAAGATTCGCCGAATCCTCGCGTTGATCGTGGGCGTCGTCGTGCTGTTGTTCCTGTTGCCGACCACCGTGACCTATGTGAATCCTGGCTACGTCGGGATCGTGATTCATCGCGCCGGCGGTGGAGTGGACAAGACGCCGCTCGGACCGGGGCTGCACATGAGAAATCCGTTGACGACGGGAATCGAGGAGTATCCCGTGTTCATGCAGACTCTCGTGCTGGGCAAGAGTCCGGCGGAGGGTTCGCTGGCCAACGACGAGATCAACGTCAACAGCAAGGAAGGGCAGCCGATCTCCCTCGACGTATCCATGAGCTTCGAGCTCGATCAGGACAAGGCGCCGGGTTTATACAGCACGTTCAGGCGCGACATCCAGGCGATTCAGCATGGCTACGTGAAGCAGTCCATTCGTCAGGCGCTGCAGGAAGTGGTCGGCAATGAAGAGATCGCTGCGGTCATCGGTCCCAAGAAGGCGGAAGCCGTCAACCAGACCACCATGTTGCTGTCCCAGCGTTTGGCGCAGTACGGCATCATCGTGAAGCAGTTCACGATCAACGAGCTGCGCGCGCCGGCGGCCGTGATCGAAGCCATCAATCAAAAAAACGTCATGCAGCAGCAGGCGCTGACGGCGCAGAACGAGCTGCAGAAGAACACGTTCCAGGCGCAGGGCGACTCGATCAAGGCCGCGGGTCAAGCGAAGGCCATTCTATCCTTGGCGCAGTCGCAGGCGCAGGCGAACGAGCTATTGAGCCGCAGCGTCACCGCGAATCTGGTCCAATACGAGATGGCCAAGAAGTGGGATGGCAAGATGCCGCAGGTGTCGGGGTCGGCGATTCCAATGTTACAGCTGGGCAAGCCGTAGAGAGAGCATCCATCGGATCGCTTCCTCGCCATCGCTATCTTTTGACGCATGCCAATTGTTCAATTCGAGGCACTTCCGGATTCCGCGCGGGTCTGGGTGTTCGCAAGCGAACGACCACTTTCGGGCGATACGGCGGCCACGCTGTTCGGTGCGGTCGACGAATTTCTTGCCGATTGGAAGGCGCATGGCGTACCGCTTCGTTGCGCTCGGGATTGGCGCGACGGGCGGTTCCTCGCCATCGGTGTCGACGTAACGGCCGAAAATGCCTCGGGTTGCTCGATCGACGTGCTGTTTCGGACGTTGCAGCAGTTGGAACGCTCGATCGGTTCGCGATTGGTCGGCGGCGGACGCGTGTTCTATCGAACGAAGTCCGGCATCGAGACGGCGACGCGTGATGAATTCGCCGAACGTGTGCGCGGAGGAGAGGTTGGGCACGAGACGCCGGTGTTCGACACCAGCGTGACGGGGGCGGCGGAGTGGCGTACGAGGTTCGAGCGGCCGGCGGGGCAGGCGTGGACTGCCGGCTTTTTCTAGTACTCTGATTTCTCCCGCGACGCTACAGTGTGCCCGCGTCGGTGACTTCGGGGTGGCTTCGCTCGATTCGTGTAATCTCCGCGGCCTGACCGTCGGATAGCGTCTCGTTCGGGTCGAGACACCAAATTCCATCGAGCAGTCCCTGACGGCGAAGCACCTCGTGAATGCCGGGAATGCATCCGGCGAAACCGTTCGCGGCGTCGAACACCGCGCCGTTGGCATCGGTCAACGCGGCGCCGTGTGAGAGGAGCGAGGGCTCGAACTCGCCCGTCACTCGAGCCACCTTGATCGCAGCGAGCATTGCGACCGCCGCCCTGGTCCACACCGCCCATTGGCCGAGTAGCCCGCCGTCGATCCAGCGAAGAATGGTCGTTCCGCCAACGTGCACAGGAAACGGCGTGAGCAGATCAGCGACGATGTTGTCGTCGTTGCCGGTGTAGAGGGCGATGTCGTCCCGTTCCGCCTCGACGACCGCGCGCACGACGTCGATGGTCTGATAGCGATTGAACGGAGCGATCTTGATCGCCCACACGTTCGGGATCTCGACGAACTCGCGCCAAAAGCGGTATGACAGCACTCGACCACCAACCGCAGGCTGCAGATAAAACCCAAAGAGCGGAAGGACCTCGGCGATCTCGCGGCAGTGCGCCAGAAGCTCGCTTTCCGCCTCAGATCGCCATTCGCCCAGGCTGAGGAGCGCCGCGTCGTAACCGATCGCCTCGGCGATCTCCACTTCGGTGCGCGCTTGCGCTGTGTGGCCGCAGACGCCGGCAATCATGGCGAACGGCTGCCGCGGCGGCGAACCGGTGAACGCGCGAGCTTCGTCCATCGCGAGCTCGAGCACCGGCCGATACAAACCGACTGCCGGATCGCGAATCGCGAACTGCGTCGTATGAACTCCAACGGCAATCCCACCGGCGCCCGCTCCGATGTAGTAGCGCGTCAGTCCACGCTGGCGCTTCTCGTCGAGCGATCGTGCGGCGGTGAGGGCGAGCGGATGTGCGGGGATGACCTGCCCCTCGCGCAGATGTTCGCGAACGCTGATTCGATCAGAACGTTCCATCGCGATTCTCGAACTTGGTGGGTTTACCGAGCAACGGTCTGCCGTGCTCGATCCAGTCGGCAACCCATGATAACATCTGTTCGGTCGACGTCTCGGGCGCCGAGAAGGTTTTCCGCATGCGCGTGGTGTCGCTCAACAGAGCGTCTGGGCGCTCGAGTCCGGTGAAGCTCGGTTCTGTGTCGAACCGCTTGCCGAACCACTCGGCGACGGTGCGGACCGACAGTCGCTCCGCGCCGGTGACGTTGACGACGAACGGCGTTGTCGCGGTCAGCGGAAGCGATTCGAGCGCGATTCGATTTGCATCTCCCTGCCAGATCACGTTCACGTAACCCATGTCCACGGAAACAGGTTCGGCCGCGCGGACCTGTATGGCGATGTCCACGAGCACGCCGTAGCGAAGGGCGATAGCGTAGTTGAGGCGCAGCAACACCACTCGCGCACCGTGCCGTTCGGCGTACAGCTCGAACGCACGTTCGCGTCCGACGCACGACGCAGCATACTCGCCGATCGGAGACAGCGCATCGTTCTCACGCGACCCGCCGTTCTCGACCGACGTGAGTCCATAAACGTTGCCGGTCGAGAACGCCACGATCCTCGAATCGCGAAATCGATCGGCGCAGTTGGCGGGCACTACCGTGTTCATGGCCCACGTCATGGCCGGCGCGCCGGTCGTGCCGAATTTTTGGCCGGCCATGAACACGACGTTGGGCGCGTCGGGCAGGGCGGCCACGGCGTTGCGATCGAGGAGATCGCAGTACAACGTCTCCACGCCTGCATCGTTCAACTCCTGCTCGGCCGTGCGCGACGTCCAGCGGGAAACCGCGATCACTCGGCGCGATCCGTTCGCGGCGCGCGTGGCCATGCGCGCCAAAGTCGGGCCCATTTTGCCACCCGCGCCCAGTATCAGGATGTCGCCGGGACATGCCTCCAACGCGGCCACCGTCTCGGGTCGCGGTCTCGACAGTAGTTCGTCGAGCTCTGTTTCGTCCATCGGAGAGTTCTCGAGAGGCATGAGTCGTAAGGTAGCTAGACGAGCAGAGCCATCGTCACGGACCCTACGCAGCCTCGGCAGCCTGCGCGGCGTACCGCTTGATTCGCCCGACCATGGCGTTCAGGCCGACCTCGCGCCCAGACAAACCGATCCCCTCCATGAGCTGTGGAACGAAGGTGTCGGGAATGGCGAGAGTCGTCTCGGGAGGTTGGTCGTTGATCGCGGAGAAGAGGATGGCGAGAAAGGCCGCGATGGTGGGGGACTGCCGGACGTTGAGATTGGCGTAGAAATGCATTTTCCCATCGCGGTATTCGGGCATCAAATCCACTCGCGTCTGGCACTCGGGAACGGAGAAGGTTCCGTGGTCGATGTTCTGAAATCGCTCCGGAAGCGGCTCCAGCTTCTTGGAGTAGTGGAGCAAAGCCTGCATTTTCTCTTCACGTCCCATCGCTTCAAAGCGCGAAAGCACTCGCGCGATAGTCGGTGGGAGTTGTCCGTGTGACGTCGTGTCGCTCATGGGTCGGATTCAACCGAACGCGCGAGGCGGCGTCAAGTCATTCACTCGAAGCATCCGACGGGAGAAGCAAGCATGCCGACACGCAGCGCAAGCGCGAAATGGGAAGGGGGTCTCAAGGGAGGACGCGGAACGTTTGCCGGACAGACAGGACTGGGTGGCCAATACAATTTCAGCTCTCGCTTTGAGAACGGCGAGGGTTCGAACCCAGAGGAATTGCTTGCTGCCGCGGAAGCAGCGTGTTTCAGCATGGCGTTGGCCGGCGGGTTGGAAGGAAACGGAACGCCGTCGACGAGTATTGAAACGACCGCGCGTTGCACGGTTGAAAAGGTCGCGACGGGATTTGCGATCACGAAGATGCAGCTTGACGTACGCGCCACGGTGCCGAAGGTTGACGATGCCACATTCCAGCGCATCGCCGCCGAAACGAAAGCCGGGTGTCCTGTGTCCAAGGCGCTCAACGGCAACGTCGACATTCAGGTGACCGCAACCTTGGCAACGTGAAGCTTCTCAAGCGCTGCTCCCTTCTCGCGCTGGTCATCGCCGCCGTCTGTCGATCCACGCCGTCCACGGACATTGGCGGCACGGGCTCGCTGGAGCTCGTCGAAGTGGACGTTGCGCCGCTGGTGCCGGCGCGTGTGACGGCGGTGTGGCGTCAGGAGGGAGACCGCGTGAATGTGGGCGACACGCTCATCACGCTCATGCAATCGGCGTTGCCGTCGGATATTGCGGCGCGCCGAGCGGCGATGGCGCAAGCCGAGTCGCAGTTGCGCGATTTGCTCGCCGGGGCGCGTCCGGCCGAGATCGCACAGGCCGAGGCGAACACGCGCGCTGCCGAGGCGGAAGCAACGCGCACCGCGCAGGATCTCGAGCGGCTTACGCCGCTTGCGGCGAAGAGTGACATCAGCCAACAACAATTCGACGCCGCGAAGGCGGCGGCGCGCGGTGCGGCGAGTCGCCGGGATGCTGTACACGAGGCAGAGCGAGTTGTTCGACAGGGCGCGCGCCCGGAGCAGGTCGCTGGTGCGCGAGCGGCGGTGGCGACAGCGAAGGCGGTGTTGGCGGGCGAGCAGCAGACCGCGCACGATCTCGTGCTCACGGCTCCGGTTGCCGGTACGGTGTTGAGCCGGCATGTGGAGCCGGGCGAAGTGTTGGGACCGGGAGCGTCGGGAATGACGATCGGAGACGTGCGTCGGCCATACGTGCGCATTTACGTCGATCAGACGGTGTTTCCGCGCATTCATGTTGGTGATTGGGCAGATGTCATTCTCGATGCGTTTCCCAACCGGCCGTTTCGCGGAACGGTCGTGGCATTGAGCGATCGCGCCGAGTTCACGCCGCGCGTCGCGTTGACGCGAGACGAGCGCGCTGATCTCATGTTCGGTGTGAAGGTGCAGCTCGTCGATTCGTCGTCGACGTTGAAGGCCGGTCTTCCGGTGACCGTGCGGATCGCGCCGCGCCCAACCAAGTGACGGCACCGGTCGCGGACGCCGCGGCTGTTCGCACCGAGCATCTTCGCAAGACGTTCGGGCCGCTCGTCGCCGTCGATTCGCTCGACTTGGAGGTTCGACGCGGCGAGGTGTTCGGGTTGCTCGGTCCCAACGGCTCGGGAAAAACGACGACGATCCGCATGCTGTGCGGGCTGATCGAACCGACGTCCGGCAGCGCAATGGTGGCGGGCTTCGACGTGACGCGCCAGCCGGAGCTCGTGAAGCAGCACATCGGCTACATGTCGCAGAAGTACGGGTTGTACGACGACCTCACGGTCGTTGAGAACATTCGATTCTACGCCACGGTGTACGGGCTGCACGGCGCGGCGCGTGCGAAGCGAATAGACGAAATGCTCGACGATCTCCATCTGCGCGAGCGCGCGTCGCAGCGTGCCGGCACGCTGAGTGGCGGATGGAAGCAGCGTCTCGCATTGGCGACGGCGACGGCGCACGAGCCGCCGGTGCTGTTTCTCGATGAGCCAACCGCCGGTGTCGACCCTGCGTCGCGCCGAGAATTCTGGACCCGGATCCACGCGCTCGCCGCCGCGGGAACGACGATTCTCGTCACGACGCACTACATGGATGAGGCGGCGCAGTGCGGCCGGCTTGGCTTCCTCTCGCGCGGACATCTCATTGCTATCGGCACGCCGGAGGACGTCGTGAAGCAATTTGGAAAAACGACGATCGAGGATGTGTTCGTGGAGCTGCAAAACAGGGATGAAAAACGATGAAGTCCGCGTTCTGGCCCATGCTCTGGAAAGAATTCATCCAGATGCGCCGCGATCCGTTTACGTTGGCGATGATGATCGGCATTCCGGCGATTCAGCTGATGTTGTTCGGCTATGCAATCCGGATGGAGGTGCGTCACGTGCCGATGGTGGTGATGGACGAGTCACACACCGCGGAGAGTCGCGAGCTCGTTGACGTCATGCGCAACACGGGAAACTTCGATGTCGCCGGCGTGGTGACGTCGCGCGAGGAACTGCGCATCAGCATCGAGAGTGGGAAAGCGCACGCGGCGCTGGTCATCCCGCCGAACTATCTGGGGCAGCTCAAGCGTGGCCGCGGCGCGCAGGCGCAGCTGATCGTGGATGCAGCCGATCCGCTGTCGGCAACCGCGGCGATCAACGGCGCAGCGCTGGCGGCAACGGCGACGTCGTTGTCACTCACTGAAATGAGCGGCGGGCATGTGCAACCGCTCGAGGTGCGAGTTCGTCCCTGGTACAATCCCGATCTCAAGAGCTCAACGTTCATCGTGCCCGGGATCATCGGCGTGCTGCTCGCGATGATGCTGATTCTCATCACCAGCATGGCGATTGTGCGGGAGCGGGAGCGGGGAACGCTCGAGCAACTCGTAGTGACGCCGATTGGAAAAACCAGCCTCATGCTTGGCAAGATTGTGCCGTTCATCGTCGTGGGTTACGTGCAGATGACCGTGGTGCTCGTGCTCGGCAAGCTGCTGTTCGACATCCCGATGCGCGGAAGTCTGCTGCTGTTGTATGTGCTCACGATGGCGTACATCGTGGCGAACCTGGCCCTGGGGCTGCTGGTATCGACGGTGACGAAGACGCAGGTGCAGGCGATGCAGCTCAGCTTTTTTCTCATCATGCCCAACATTTTGCTGTCGGGCTTCATGTTTCCGCGCGACGCCATGCCGGTGCCGGCGCAATGGTTGGGGGCCGCGCTCCCGCTCACCTACTATCTGACTATTTTGCGCGGCGTGCTGCTCAAGGGCATCGGGATGGCACAGCTCTGGCCGGAAACGCTGGCGCTCTGCGGATTCGCCGTCGGTCTGATTCTGTTGAGCGTGGTGCGCTTCACGAAGACTGTCGGCTGAATGCCAGGATGATTGGACAATAGGATGATAGGTGAGGATGGGTAGAAACCGCCGTGGTATCATCCTCAGACCTACTATCCTACGATCCTCAGCCCCCACCCTTGATCCGATTCGTCCAAGAGCACAGCCTTATCTCTCGCAATTATCGATTCGCCTCTTCATCTGACTCCCATGTCGACTACTGAACGTTCGTGCACGCTGTTCCAGTGGGACGCGATGCCGAAAGAAACCGTGTCGCCGATGCTCGACCGGCGGCTCATCACCGGCGACCGCATGATGCTGGCGCACGTGTACCTCAAAAAGGGATGCATCGTGCCCAAGCATTCGCACGAGAATGAACAGATCACCTACATTCTCGAAGGCGCGCTCAAGTTCCACCTCGGCGAGGATCAGTCACGAGAGCAGATCGTGCGTGCGGGCGAGGTGTTGGTGATTCCGTCGAACGTGCCGCACATGGCCGAAGCGCTCGAGGATACGCTGGACGTGGACATCTTCGATCCGCCGCGGCAGGACTGGCTCAACAAGACCGATTCTTACCTTCGGAAATAGGCGTCGCGCATGGACCTCGGTATTCGTGGCAAAGTGGCGTTGGTCGCGGCGGCGAGCCGAGGCCTGGGTCGGGCGATTGCGCGCGAGTTGGCGACGGAGGGAGCGACGCTGGTGCTCTGCGCGCGCGGCGCCGAGAATTTGGAGAAGGCGCGCGAGTCCATCGCCGGCGCGACCGGCGTGGACGTGCGCGCGGTCGTAGCCGACCTTTCGACGCGCGAAGGGATCGATCGTGTCACCGAGGAGGCGATGGCGGCGTACGGTCGCGTCGACATTTTGGTGACGAACGCCGGCGGTCCGCCCGCCGGAACGTTCGAGACGCACGCGTGGGAGGCGTGGGAGCGCGCGGTGAATCTCACGTTGCGGAGCGTGGTGGAGCTCACGCGACCGCTGCTCCCCGGTATGAGAAAACGAAAGTGGGGACGCATCATCAACGTGACGTCGATCGCGGTGAAGCAGCCGGTCGACAATCTCATCCTGTCGAACAGTGTGCGGTCGGCGGTCACCGGATTTGCGCGGACGCTCGCCAACGAAGTCGCGACGGACGGCATCACGGTGAACAACATTCTTCCGGGGTACACGCGCACCGAGCGCGTCGAAGAGCTTGCCGATGCCACGGCCGCCAAGGAAGGACTCAAGCGCGACGAGATTCTCGCGCGCTTCGAGGAGCAGATTCCAATGCGGCGACTCGGAGAGGCCGAGGAGCTTGCCGCGCTCGCGGCGTTCTTGGCGTCGGAGCGGGCGAGCTACATCACGGGTCAGTCGATCGCCGTGGACGGCGGCTGGATTAGAGCGCTGCTCTAAACGCCGCCGTCAGAGATTGGGCGATCATGGCGCCACAGTACATCCGGCGGCGTTATTCGTCGTAACTGTCACCAATGCACCGGTGTGTCTGGTGCACGGCGGCGTGACGTTCAGCGTTCCGGTCCCATTCGTGACCGAGGTGGATGCGAAGCTTGTGTTTGAGGTCGCGGGCAGCGTCAACGCGCCGTTCACTGTGGTGGTTCCAGTCAACGTCGCTGCCCCTGTTGTCGTGATCGACGCGATGCCGGGAATCGTGAGCGTCCCGAACTGACCGAACGTGCCACCGACGCTGATGTTGAATGCGTTGGGCGACGTGAGACTCACGCTCACGCCCGGATTGATGATGAAGTCTCGGAACGACGCCGTGATACCGCCGCTGAGCGCCAGCACTTGCGCCCCCGCTCCGGTGAAGTTCGTGAGGTGTGCTCCACTCGGCGCATATGCCGTGGCGCTCTGAATCGTCAAGCCGCCGCCGACAGCGACAGCGCCATTGCTCATGAAGCCAACTTCACTCGCGCCCTGGAAGTTCACGTTGCCGGTCGCGGTGAAAATCGCTCCCGACTGGGTCATCGCGAGTCTGCCCGAATTCTGAATGGTCGCGTTGCCGGTGATGCTCGCCGGGAACGAGGTCAAGTCGAGTGGACAGTTCACCGTGAGACCGTTGCTTCCAAACAGCCCGTTGAGCGAATAGGCGCTCGTGCAACTGATTGCGCCGATCGTCACTGGCGAGAAGAAGATTCCGGAGACAGTTGCTGCTCCGGGCGCATTCAACACGACCGCTCCGACTCCCGACGTCGTGGCTACCGAAGAACTCGACGTTACGCTGCCGTTGATCGTCAGCGTGAAGTCGTTGAGGTTGATCGACGGCGCGGCTCCCGCTTCCATGGTGAGTCCGCCGATGGTCGTGTTCCCGTTCAGCGCGGGCTGATTGGGCACGTAGAAGGGAACGAACACCTGACTGGTCGCGATCGGTGTTGCGCCGCTCAACCAGTTGCTCCCGATAATCCAACTCGTGCTGGTCGTGCCCGTCCACACCGCCGCGCCGGTTGGTGCGACAAGAACAGTCGATTTTCCGGTCAGGTCCGCCGGCGTGCTCGCGAGTATGGTACAGGAGCCGGCAGCGCCGACCGCAACCGTGAGTTGCGCCGACGTCAGTGTCGCAAGTCCGTTGGCGTCCGTGGTGAGGGTTGTCGTTGAAGGATTGATGAGTGTGCACGTCGACCCGGACGAGACGGAGAAGCTGACTTGCACGCCTGGCACTCCGACGTTCCCGCTCGTCACTGCCTTGAATGACGGGTATTGATTCGCCGGCAGCCCAGTTCCCACGGTGGTACTGCCAACCGGGGTCACGACGATCAACGATTGCGCGGGGGCTCCTGGGCCCACCGTGACATTGGCGAGTCCATCACCCACGCCTGGCGACGTCGCGCGCAATGTGTAGCCGCCCGTCAGAGACAGCGTCAGCGCTGGATAGTTCGCGAGGCCCGCCACCGCATTGACAGTTCCACCATTGGTGATCGTTGCACCCGGCGGGTTGGACGACATCGTGACGTTGATCGGAATGGTCGACCCCGCGCCGATGTTCACGAGGTTGCCGATCGAGTCGAGTACCGCAACCTGGTACGCGGCGGACACGTTCGGCTGCACAGTCTGCGGAACGACGCTGAATGCAAGCTGTATCGCCGGTGCGGGAAGCACCGTGACGGTCGCGCTTCGCGGACTGTTCAACAGTCCGGCCCCGGTCGCAGTGACGGTATACACACCCGCCAGTCGCAGCGCGCCAATGAAGCGAAGGATACCGGCACTGTCCGTCGCCACATTGAAGGTCGCCGAACCGGGGCCGGTGACGGAAATCGTGATGGGCCTGAAGGGTATCGGCACGTTCGTGGCGGTGACCACCTTGATCACCGGCGCGTTGGCCGGCGGCTGAGCGCCCGCCGTGACCGAAATGGCGGGACTGCCCGCAATCGGATTTCCGGTGGTCGGATCGATCAACAGCATGCTCGGCGAGCCGGCGCCGATAATGAGCGGGTTGCTCGTGGCGGGTGGAGTGCCGCCGCTCGACGCGACCAGCGTGTACGTCCCGTTCACGCTCAACGTCAGATCATCGAACGTGGCGACACCAGCGACAGCCGCTCGCGTGAGCGTTCCGCCAAGGACGCCGCCCGCTGGATTCGATCCAATCGCGATCGTCACAGGGTTTGTCGCGGGCGACAAGTTTCCACCAGCGTCTTGCAGTTCGACCTGCACGGCCGGATTCAACGCTTGGTTGGCTGCACCGTTGGCCGGCACTGTTCGGAAGACGAGTTTTGCGACGGTTCCCACCTGCACAGTCGCCGTGAACGTGACCGACCTCGTGCCCACGGTGGCCGTCGCGGATGCCGGACCGACCGTTGAGCCGAGCGTCAATGTGTTGGAGGTATTGCCTGCCGAATCGGTCGTCGTTCGGGCAACCGGCAACGTGCCATTCACCGACGTCCAATTCACGAACGCTCCGCTCACGGGATTGCCCGCGTCGTCCACCACGTGCACTACGAATGGCGCCGGTAGCGGCTGACCGGCGCGGCCGCTCTGACCGCCGCCGGAGACGACCGCAATCGCTGCGGGCGCCGTAGCCACCGCCTGCACGGTGAAACTCGCCGGGTTTGCAATACCGGTGACTGACGCGGTGATGGTCTCGTTTCCGATCGCTGCGCCAAGCGTGTAGGTCACGCTCGCCAAACCGGCAGTATCGGTCGTTGACGTCGCGGCGCCGAGCGTGCCGGCGCCGGCGCGGGTCCACGTGACGGTCACGTTCGGCACGGCGTTCCCGAACGCGTCCGTTACCTTGACGACGAGCGGGTTTTTCAGCGCGTGCTTGAGCGTATCCGACTGACCGTTGCCCGACGTCACCGTGATCACGGCGGGATCGCCGGGTGTCGCCGTCGCGGGAATGGAAACGCTGAAGGTGCCCGTCGCCGCGACGAAACTCTGCGCGCCGAGGGTGCCACCAAGCGCCAACGACGTCGATGCTGCTCCGGAGGCATCGGTCGTCACGCTCGCCGATCCAACTTTGCCTCCCGCAGGTGCGGCGAACGTCACCGTTACTCCGGCCACACCCACGGCGTCACTCGCCACGACACGTACCACCGCCGGCTGCGCCAGCCCGCCGCCGGCCTTGCCGGTTTGGCCACCGCCGCTCACGAGCGTGATCGATGTTGGCGGAAGGGAGATGGTTACCGCGGCGTTGTCGCTCACGCCGGCCACTGGCGTCTGGGCAGTCACCGTCACCGTGCCGCGCTTGCCGGTCGGCGTCAGCGTAGCGGTGTTGGGATTTGCACCGGCGGTGATCGTTGCGATCGACGCGTCGGACGTCGTCCAGTTGATTGGGACGTTGGCGACCGGCGCATTGTTCGCATCGAACGCCGCGACGGTGAAGGGTGCGGTGAGCGGGGGAACGACGTTCACCGTCTTTGGCGAGAGCACGACACGCGTGGCGTTGAAGCCGGGTCCCTTGTAGTTGATCACGATCTGCTGAGGCGGCGCAGCCTGGTTGGTACCGTGGGACTGCACGGTTCCTTCGCCGTGAAAGAGCAGACTTTGAATGTTCAGATAATCGAGAGACACGTTGAACACCTCGCCTGCCGTGCGGACGACGACGTTCAACTCGAGCGTGATGGGCGCCTGACCCGGTTTGAACGCGACGAGGGTGTCCTTCACCACCTCGCTCGGCGGTCGAGTGACGACCACGTGCACGTGATCGAAGTTGATGGCGAAGTCCGCGAGCCGCGCGTAGGTCGCAGCCGCCTCCTTGGAGAAGACGGGTACGAATCCGAGTTGTGCAACGCCGCCATTTCCATCAATGGCCGGCTTCACCACGGTGCTCGCAGAGTCGGAGCACGTCGCGACGCCAACGGCGACGGCCAGCGTCGCGAGAGATCGAAGCGGGAGGCGCATGCGGAGGGAAGCCGTGAGACGGAGGAACCTGCGCCCATGCGAGCGTGTCATCGCTGGCCCAGGGTTGCTAAGGGGAGATGCTACATTGCGCTCTCGCCGCTTGGGCGTCAACCACACGAGGCACATTGGGCGGCGCGTCAGGCGGGGCCACGTCGGTCAAATGTGGGCCCAAACGCGCGCCCAAATGCGAGCCCTTGCCTTTTATGATTGGGGGCCGACGGCGAGATCCTTCGCCAGCGGACCTTCGTGGTAGACCGTCCGACTCGGCAAGGCGAACCTCACCTGCTCCCCGGCGAACCGCCGCAGCACCTCGAGATACACGGCCTGCTGGATGTCCATGTACAGCTTGTAGTTGGGGTCCAGGACGAAGTAGACCGTCTCCAGGCGAATGGCCGACTCGCCAAAGCTGGCGATATGGGAGCGGTCGAACTTCACGGGACTCTGGGCAACGATGATCTGCTCGACGATTCCGGGAAGGCGCGCCAAGACGTCCGGCGTCGTATCGAACGGCACGTCGAGACCGAACGCCACGCGACGCTGGTGCATGCGACGGTAGTTGCGCAGGCGGCTTTTGAGCAGATCGCCGTTGCCGATGATGATCTGTTCGCCGCTGGTGCTCCGAATACGCGTCGTTTTGAGCCCAATGTGCTCGACCGTCCCAGAGATCTGATCGACTCCGATCGCGTCGCCCACGTCGAATGGCTTGTCGAACACGATCGCCAACGCGGCCAGAAGGTCGCCCAGGATGTTCTGCACCGCCAGCGCGACGGCGATGCCGCTCACGCCCAAGCCGGTGATCAGCGCGGTAATCTCGACATTGAACACCGACTTGAGCGTCGTGAGCAGAAGCAGGGCCCACAGCACCACCTTTGCGCCCACGCCCATCGCGCCGATCATCGCAATGCTGGCTTTGTCGCCCGCGGTCCCGCGATTCGTCAGGTGGTGGTTCACCCAGAAGTTGACCGCCGCGCCGCCCCACACCGCGGCCTGCCACAGAATGACGAGGCGCGTGGCCGGACCGTGGAAGTCGCTCAGACGCCCGAGATCGAGCGAGTGCACGCCGGTGAGCACCGCGATCACCAGAAGAACCCACGTGCGGGTCCCCGTAATCATGGCGAACACCATGTCGTCGATCTGATTCGTGGTGCGCGCCGAGATTTTGCCCAGGTGCGACGACGCCAATCGTCGAACCACCAGCAGCACGACAAAGAGAATCGCCGCGGTGAGCACGGCACTCAGCCATGTCTCCACGGGATTCTTCAGGAACACGTGGTCGAGGATCTCGGTCAGCGGGCCGGGCACATACATGGGCGAGTTAGGGAGAGAACGCCCAATGATAACCGAACCTCGAGGCTCCCGTTACTTGGGCTTGGGTCCGATCAGGCTTCGATCGATTTCGAGCTTTCCGCCCACCTCGTAGAAGGCGAGCGGAATTCGCGGACCACTGTACCGCATCAACTCGGTGTTGCGGGCGCCGAGGTCGTTGACCAGCCAGATGGGCTCGTCGGCGAGGTGCGGCGAATTCATCATATAAGTGCCGTGCGCCACCAAACCCGGCGCGTAGTGAACAAAAATCACGGCTTGGTGCATGGGGAGTTTTCCGACCAGCTCGTGAAACGACGTGTCCCAAATGGCGAGGCCCCGCCGGATGTCACGCCACGTGCGCAACTCGTAGCCGGTGAGAATCATCAGCAGCCCGGCAGTCGCAAACATGGTCGCGCGCATCCGGCGCGATGGCAGATCGGACACGGGCGAGCCGCCGCGCGACCGAAAATACGTAAGCGCCTTCCAAACGCCGAGGGCGGCGAGCAGCGACAGCACCGGCATCGCCTCGAAGTAGTACAGCGTCCATCGCGACCAATGGCCATAGCTCAGGTAGCCCATGAAAAGCGCCAGCGCACACACAAGCGCAAACACGGCTTCGGCGTTCAGCGCGAAGAATCCGAGCACGACAAACGGAACGAGCACGACGCGCACTCCACCCCACTCATCCGTGGCGATCACCCGCAATCGATCGAACGCGATGCGCGGCAGGTTTCCGGGCGTGTGACGGACGTGCTCGTCGTAAAACCCGACATAGGTGATGTTGTTGGGCGCCGACAGCGCGCGCGCCGGCGGCGTGGAGTCAACGCCGAAGCCCGGCTTGTCGAACGGCAGGTAGTCGCGCAGGTAGAGCGTGAGCGGCGTGACGCGCCAATTGCCGGTGGTCCGCGCGCTCCAAAGGGGGATGACGCCGAGGACCAGTGTCCCCAGCGCGACCGCGAGTCCAAAGTCCTTCCACAGGCGAAGGCGCACGACGTCGCGCATCACGAGAATTCCAACCGGGACCGCGAAGGCCAACATGGTCAGCGGACGCGTGATCGCTCCCCAGCCGATCGCCGCGGCCAGTGCCAGCAGCCAGCGGCGCTGTCGGGTGTCGCGCCACTGGAGAAGCGACCACCACGAGAGAAACCACAGTGTTTCGCTGGTGACCTCTGAGTAGTAGCCCGCACGAAAGCGGAGGTTGATCGGATCGCCGAGCCAGATGATCGACGTGAGCGCCGCGACCCAGTCGTTGGAGATTCGGCGAACGAGGAGGAAGAGCAGCGCCCCACTCAGTCCGGTGAGAAGCAGCGGAACCAGCGCTCGCGCGCCGAGCAGCGTGCCGAGGCTGAGAAGGAGCGCGTGCCCCGGCGGATACTTGGACGCGACCGCCGGAACGGTGATCACGTGCGCCTGCTGGAAAAACTCGGGAGCCGGCGGGGAGGGTGCGGCCCAATGTCCACTCGCAAAAATCTGCGATTGCAGAACGTACGAAACTTCGTCCTCCACCAGCGGCGCCGGATCAATCGCGGCCCAGACCCACCAAATGGCGATCGCCGAGACGATGGCGACTACGAGGGCAGTTTCGCGCGAACGGAGGGACAATTGGAAACCGGAAGTGGAGACGGCGGGGCGTTATGAGTGGTGGCACCGTTCAACCCGAACGTGCAGGCCGGCGTTTATGGATCCGGACATCGCTCCAACGCGTAGACTTTTCGGTCGCGGGCGGGGTAACTCCCGTATCCGGGGCCGCGGAGCGGAACTGTCTGGCCAGCCCGGGGCTTAGCCGGGCGTCGGTCTCTGCGCTGGATTCGTCGAATTCGTATGTTATGGTCCAATCAGGCCAACCCAACATTGCCATGCTGATCAAAAAACCGAACGACATTCCTTCCTCGGAGATCACTCCCGAGACCCAGTATGTGGATCGCCGGAAGTTCCTGGCGGTCGCCGGTGTCGCGGCGGCCGGCGTGCTTGGCACATCTCGGATCGCGTCGGCGCTGACGCCGTTCCGGCAGCAGAACGACACGCCGAACACGCTGGAAGAGATCAGCGGCTACAACAACTACTACGAATTCGGCACGGACAAGGAAGACCCTGCGCAAAACGCGAAGAACTTCCGGACCAAGCCGTGGACGGTGAAGGTCGACGGCTTGGTGAAGAAACCGGCCGACTACCATCTCGAAGACTTGATCAAGGCGGGCAAGCTCGAAGACCGCGTCTATCGCTTTCGCTGCGTCGAAGCGTGGTCGATGGTCATTCCGTGGCAGGGGATCGCGTTGGCCGAGATGATCAAGCGATTCGAGCCGCTGCCGAGCGCGAAGTTTGTGCAGTTCACGACGATCATGGCGCCCGATGAGATGCCGGGGCAAAAGTTGGCGATTCTTCCGTGGCCGTATGTCGAAGGGCTGCGCATGGATGAGGCAATGCATCCGCTGACCTTGATGGTCACGGGTCTGTACGGAAAGACGCTGCCGAATCAGAACGGCGCGCCGTTCCGCCTCATCGTTCCGTGGAAGTACGGCTTCAAGGGCGTCAAGGCGATCACGCGCATCTCATTCGTGGACAAGCAGCCGCGGAACACCTGGCAGATCACCAATCCCAACGAGTATGGATTTTTCGCCAATGTGAACCCCGAGGTCGACCATCCGCGGTGGACGCAGTCGAGCGAGCGCCGCATCGGACAGTTTCGTCGTCAGAAAACGCTCATGTTCAACGGATACGCCGAGCAGGTGGCGCCGTTGTACGCGGGCATGGACCTGAGGAAGAACTTCTGAGGAGAGCGGAATCAGGTCTGAGGATTGGATGGGGCAAGGTTTTCGTTTTCGTTCTCGCGCTCGTTCCGCTCGGTTGGCTTGCCTGGAAGTTTCTTCACGACCGACTCGGCGCGAATCCCATTCGCGAGTTGGAGATTCAGACGGGGCTGTGGACGCTCCGGCTCCTCGCCGTGACGCTGTCGGTGACGCCCGTTCGCCGCATTTTCGGCTGGAATTTCCTCGTGAAGTACCGGCGCATGCTCGGGCTATTCACGTTCTTTTATGCGTGCGTGCACTTGAGCATGTGGGCCGGCGTGGACTGGTTCTTCGCCTGGGGCGACATGTGGGGTGAGATCGTGAAGCACAAGTACATCCTCATTGGGATGACCACGTGGCTCATTCTCTTGCCCCTGGCGATCACGTCCACGAAGGGCTGGGTGCGCCGGTTAGGCAAACGTTGGGTGCGGCTCCATCGCCTCGTCTACATCGCCGCGATCACCGGGACGATCCACTATCTGTGGGCCGTGAAGAAGGACACGTTCTTCCCGCTCGTCTATCTCGCGGTGTTCGCGGCGCTGCTCGGTTATCGCGTCATCGACTCGCGGCAGAAATCGATGCGTGCACGGCCTCGAGGATCCGGCGCATCGGTTCCGGGATAGAGCCGTCGTCGCCGCGAATTGTTTTCGTTGTGCCGCCGATCGTGACGCGCATGGTGTAGTCCATGAAGTCGGCTGCGCCGTGCGTGGAGCCGTAGTCATCCTTGAGCTCGAGCGGTCGCTGCGCTGCGATCACTGCGAACAGCGAGTCAGCCGAAGCGGCGGCGAGCGTGCCGGAAGTGGAATCAAACGGCACGGGACAGTTGGCCGAACAGAAATGGCGGACCGTGTAGAGGAACGCGCGATTGTCGTGGGTCACCTGATGATGCACGGTGAGTCCGGCAAAGCCTCCTTCGGCAACGATGTCAATGCTCGCGGCGCTGAGCGGCACTCGCTGATCATTCAGCGCGTCGGGTGAGACGCTGGTATCGGGGTGGTTGCAGGCCGCGGTGAGCAACGAAGAGACGACGAGAAGCGAGAACTGGATTCGCATTGGGTTATTGTTGTTGGTGTGAAGCCTACTAAGCAGCCTAACCGACTATCGGCATTCGCGGTCACCGCGCCCGGCCTGGAGCCTCTCTGTGCCGCAGAGCTTGCGGCGATCGGCATTCGAGGTAAGCCCGAGGAAGGCGGAGTCTCGTGGAGCGGCACAATCGAATCGGTGGCGCGCGCCAATCTGTGGCTGCGCACCGCGAGTCGCGTGATTGTTCGTATCGCCGAATTCCGTGCCACCGCGTTCTTTGAAGTCGAGAAACACGCGCGAGCAATTCGGTGGGATCGCTTCGTGGCGCCTGGTTCTCACGCGGAGTTCCGCGTCACCTGTCGAAAGTCCAAGCTCTACCACAGCGACGCTGTCGCGCAGCGCTTTGCCGACGCGCTCAAGCGCGGAGTGCCCGGTGCAAAAGTCGGCAGCACGGCCGACACCGGCACCGATTCCGAGGACAGCGACGCGCCGACCGTTGACCAACAACTGTTCATTGTCCGCTTCAATCGCGACATCTGCACGGTGAGCGTGGACAGCTCCGGGGCGTTGCTCCATCTCCGAGGTTATCGGCAGCAGCTCGCCAAGGCGCCGCTGCGCGAGACGCTGGCCGCGACGATGCTGCTCGGTTCGGGATGGAAGGGCGACACGCCGCTCGCCGACGTCATGTGTGGTTCGGGCACGATTCCGATCGAAGCGGCGCTCATCGCGCGTCGCATCGCTCCGGGCCGCAATCGGACGTTCGCCTTCCAACGCTGGCCGGGCGTGGAGGCCCAGCTGTGGACGTCGCTCGTCGACGAAGCGCGACGCGGAGAGTTGGAACAATCGCCGGTCACTATCACGGGAGCAGACCGCGACGCGGGCGCGATCCGCTCGGCGCGCGCCAACGCCGAGCGTGCCGGTGTTGCGGACGACATCACGTTCAGCGAGCAGTCCATCTCGGCGCTGGTGGATGCGCCGGCCCCTGGACTCGTCGCCTGCAATCCACCGTACGGTGTGCGCATTGGAGATACCGATGCGCTGCGCGATCTGTACGCGCAGCTCGGCAATGTGCTTCGCCGACATCGCGCGGGTTGGACTCTCGCCCTCCTCTCGGCCGATCCGCGACTCGAGCAGCAAACGCGACTGCCGTTCAAGGAATCCATTCGCACCAAGAACGGTGGAATTCCCGTGCGTCTCGTTGTCGCGGACGTTCCAGTGCCTGGATGACAGCGCGTGGGGGACGGTCTGTTACCGCGGCCGCCTTCACGACTCGCGTTTACGCGTACCCATTCGCCCTCGCGGATCCATTCTCCAAGAGAGGACCGAATCGGGGTGGCCGGTAGCCAGTCCTCGTACCTGAGTACCTGAGTACGATGTACGGCTGTGCAATTCAAAACCCGCCCGTGTCCGGTTCTTGCATACTCGCCGGAATCCGTCGCGCTGGAGGCCTCGCTTTTTGCAGTGCAATGCGAGCCAAAAGCGAAAGCGCGCCGCCGACTTTACGGACGAGCCCGGCATCAATCTTGAAATAGCACGCCGCAGGCAACTCTAAGCATCACCTCGCCGCCGGCGTCCGCCCGGTGGCCTTCGACATCTCACCGTATCGCCAGGAGTCGACCCGTGGGCGTTGGCGAAAGTCCCGAAATCACCGAACCGGAAGGCACCACCATTTCCGACGGACACGTTGGAGCTGAGAACGGTGGCGGCCGGGCAACGCAATCCGGAGTTCCCAAGCGCGAAGGGCGGTCCACGGGCCGAAAGCGCAACGGAAACTCCGAGGTCGAAGTTCCCGTCGCTCGAAGCGAATCGGTGAAGGATCGCCGGCTGATGCGCGAGCGGTCGCTTCATCGACTGCTCACCGGACTTCGGGCGGTCAACGCCGGCGACTTCTCCGCACAGATTGCCCCCGACGGCGATCCACTCATGGCGGAGATCATCACGGTCTTCAACAGCGTCGCGCAAAAACAATCGCGGCTCGTCGACGAGATCTCGCGCGTCAGCGGATCCGTCGGACGCGAGGGCAAGATGCGCGACCGCGTCGCGATGGTTGGCGTGGGCGGTCAGTGGGTCACGGCGATCGACTCCGTGAACAGTCTCATCACCGATCTCGCACAACCGACGTCCGAAGTCTCGCGCGTGATCAAGGCGGTGGCCGAGGGCGATCTGTCGCAGAAGGTCGAGCTGGAGATCGAAGGCAAGCAGGTGCAAGGCGAGTTTTTCCGCATTGGATCGACCGTGAATCGAATGGTCGATCAGCTCAACGCATTCGCCAGCGAAGTCACGCGCGTGGCGCGCGAAGTGGGAACAGAAGGCGTACTCGGCGGACAGGCCAACGTGCAGGGCGTGAGCGGCACGTGGAAGGATCTCACCGATTCAGTGAACGCGATGGCGTCGAACCTGACCAATCAGGTGCGCAGTATCGCTGTCGTGACGACCGCGGTCGCCAACGGCGATCTGTCGCAAAAGATCACCGTCGAAGTGCGCGGCGAAGTGCTCGAGCTCAAAAACACGATCAACACGATGGTCGATCAATTGTCGGGGTTCGCTGCCGAAGTCACGCGCGTGGCGCGCGAAGTAGGAACGGAAGGAATGCTGGCCGGTCAAGCGAACGTGCCCGGCGTTGCAGGAACGTGGAAGGATCTCACGGAGAACGTGAACTTCATGGCCGCGAACCTCACCAACCAGGTTCGCAACATCGCACTCGTGACCACGGCAGTCGCCAACGGAGACCTTTCACAAAAAATTACCGTCGAAGCTCGAGGCGAGGTGCTCGACCTCAAAGACACCATCAACAACATGGTGGAGAAGCTTCGAATCTTCGCCGACGAAGTGTCGCGCGTGGCTCGAGAGGTGGGAACCGAAGGCGTGCTGGGAGGTCAAGCGAATGTGCCGGGGGTCGCGGGGACGTGGAAGGGCTTGACCGACAACGTGAACGCTATGGCCGGCAACCTCACGGCGCAGGTGCGCAACATTGCCGACGTGACGACCGCGGTGGCGAAAGGCGATCTGTCACGAAAGATCACGGTGAACGTGCAGGGTGAAGTGCTCGAGCTCAAGAACACGATCAACACCATGGTCGATCAGCTCAACGCGTTCGCCTCCGAAGTCACCCGTGTGGCCAAAGAAGTGGGAACGGAAGGAAAGCTCGGCGGCCAGGCGCGAGTCGAAGGCGTGAGCGGCACGTGGCGCGACCTCACCGAAAACGTGAACGGCATGGCCGCCAACCTCACCGTGCAGTTGCGCGACGTGAGCGCCGTGGCCACCGCGATCGCCACCGGCGACCTGACGCGCAAGATCACCGTCGAGGCGCAGGGCGAGATTCTTCAGATTAAAGAAGTGGTAAATACGATGGTCGACCAGCTGTCGGCCTTCGGATCGGAAGTCACACGCGTGGCGCGCGAAGTGGGCACCGAAGGAATCCTCGGCGGCCAGGCGAGCGTGCAGGGCGTGAGCGGCACGTGGAAGGATCTGACCGACAACGTGAACTTCATGGCCGCCAACCTCACGAACCAGGTGCGGAACATCGCCTTGGTGACGACGGCGGTGGCCAACGGTGACTTGTCGCAGAAGATCACCGTGGAAGTGCGCGGCGAGGTGCTCGACCTCAAGGACACGATCAACAACATGGTGGAGAAGCTGCGCATCTTCGCCGACGAAGTCTCTCGCGTCGCTCGAGAAGTGGGAACCGAAGGGCGACTGGGTGGACAAGCGAGCGTGCCCGGCGTGGGCGGCACGTGGAAGGACTTGACCGAGAACGTGAACGCCATGGCCGGCAACCTCACGGTGCAGGTGCGCAACATCGCCGACGTGACCACGGCCGTTGCTCGCGGTGACCTGTCTCGAAAGATCACGGTGGATGTGCGAGGAGAAATCCTCGAGCTCAAGAACACGATCAACACCATGGTCGATCAGCTCAATGCGTTCGCCGGCGAAGTGACGCGCGTGGCGCGCGAAGTAGGAACGGAAGGAAAACTTGGCGGACAGGCGAAAGTGCCCGGCGCGGCCGGTGTGTGGCGGGACCTCACCGACAACGTGAATGGACTCGCGTCCAACCTGACGACGCAGGTGCGAAACATCGCCGACGTCACGACCGCGGTGGCCAACGGAGATCTGTCGCAGAAGATCACCGTCGAAGCGCAGGGCGAGGTGTTGTCGCTCAAGAACACGATCAACAACATGGTCGATCGACTGCGAGTGTTCGGCGACGAAGTCACACGCGTGGCCAAGGAAGTAGGCACCGAAGGAAAACTCGGCGGACAAGCACAGGTGCCGGGGGTCGCCGGTACATGGAAGGGCCTGACGGACAGCGTGAACGCCATGGCCAACTCGCTGACGGTGCAGGTGCGCAACATCGCCGACGTCGCCACGTCGGTGACCAAGGGCGACCTCACCCGGCAGATCACCGTCGAAGCGCAGGGTGAGCTCGATGAGCTCAAGCAGAACATCAACCAGATGATCGCGAACCTGCGCGAGACGACCGAACGCAATCAGGAGCAGGATTGGCTCAAGACCAATCTGGCCAAGTTCAGTCGGATGATGCAGGGGCAGAAGGATCTGGAGAGCGTGTCGCGGCTGATCATGTCGGAGCTGACGCCGCTGGTGTCGGCACACCACGGCGCGTTCTTCATCATGGACAACGCGGCGACGAGCGCGCTGCTCAAGCTGATCGCGAGCTATGCGTATCGGGCGCGCAAGCACATCGCGAATCACTTTGCGCCCGGTGAAGGTCTCGTGGGACAAGCGGCGCTCGAGAAGCAGCCGATTCTCCTGCAGAACGTGCCCGACGACTACATTCAGATCACGTCGGGCCTCGGCGAAGCGCCGCCGCGCAACATCATCGTGCTGCCCATCTTGTTCGAGGGCGAGGTCAAGGCGGTGATCGAGCTGGCGAGCTTCCTTCCGTTCAGCCAGATCCACCAGACGTTCCTGGATCAGCTCGCGGAGTCGATCGGCGTCGTGCTGAACATGATTCAGGCGAACATGCGCACTGAGGAACTGCTCGAGCAGTCGCAGAAGCTCACGCAAGAACTCCAGAGCCAATCAAAGGAGCTGCAGCAGCAGCAGGCGGAGCTCAAGCGTTCCAACTCCGAGCTCGAAGCGCAGGCGCGTACGCTGCGCCAGTCCGAAGAGCTGCTCAAGGAACAGCAGGAAGAGCTGCAGCAGGTCAACGAAGAGCTCGAGGAAAAGGCCTCACTCCTCGCCGAGCAAAACGCGAAGGTGGAGCAGAAGAATCGCGAGGTGGAAGCGGCGCGCGTCGCGCTCGAAGAAAAGGCCGAGCAGCTGTCGGTCAGCTCCAAGTACAAGAGCGAATTCATGGCGAACATGTCGCACGAGCTGCGCACACCGCTCAACTCGTTGCTCATTCTTGCCAAGATGCTCACCGAGAACAAAGACCAGAATCTGTCGAAGAAACAGGTCGAGTTCGCGCAAACGATCTACTCGTCGGGCACCGATCTCCTCAATCTCATCAACGACATTCTCGACTTGGCCAAAGTCGAGGCCGGGAAGATGGAGATCAACCTTGCCGACGTGCCGATGACCGAGATTCAAGATTTCGTCGAACGCACGTTCCGCCCGGTCGCCGAGCAGAAAGAGCTCGAGTTCAATGTCCAGATCGCGGCAGACGTGCCGTCGCCATTCACGACCGATGGCCAGCGTCTGCAGCAGGTCATCAAGAATCTCTTGTCGAACGCGTTCAAGTTCACCGAGCAGGGCCGCGTGACGCTCTCGGTCAGCCGTGCCGAGGCGTCTCGCCGGTTTGCGACACGCGCGCTCGACCAAACCGACGGGGGCGTGATCGCCTTCGAGGTGCGTGATACGGGAATTGGTATTCCAAAAGACAAACAGCAGCTGATCTTCGAGGCATTCCAACAGGCGGACGGCACCACGAGCCGCCGGTTCGGCGGCACCGGCCTTGGCCTCTCCATCAGTCGCGAAATCGCGCGTCTGTTAGGCGGCGAGATTCGCGTGGAAAGCAAGCCGGGCGAAGGCAGCGCATTCACGCTGTATCTGCCGGCGAAGTTCTTTGAACCGCCCGGTCGCGAGGGGGAGACGCGGGGAGACAAAAGCCGATTCCTCCCGTCCGATCGGACTCCACGCATCGAACCGACGCCGCGCTACTCGCCGGTGGTCTTTCGCGTGACGCCCGAGCAGCCGTGGGCGGGAACTCCACCGGGTGGCGTGGCGACGGCGACGATCGACGCGGCGCTCGATGCGCCGATCGACGCCGAGCATCTCCCGCGCCCCGAGGGGTTCGATGACGATCGCGAGACGATCACGCCGGACGATCGGGTCGTGCTGGTGATCGAGAACGAGCCGACCTTTGCGAAGATCCTGTTCGAGATGGCGCGCGAAAAGGGATTCAAGGGGCTCGTCGCGCTGAGTGGTGACGCGGGGCTGCAACTCGCCCATGCGTTCCGTCCCGACGCGATCACGCTCGACATCGATATGCCGGGCATCGACGGATGGGGCGTTCTCAACCGCCTGAAGCAGCATCCCGACACGCGGCACATTCCGGTGCACATCATCACCGGAATCCATGAACGCCAGCAAGGACTCAAAGCGGGAGCGATCGCCTACCTCGAGAAGCCGGTGTCCAAAGACGCGCTCGAGGATTCGTTCAATCGGCTGCGCCAGTTCATCGATCAGCAGGTAAAGCGGCTGCTCGTGGTCGAAGATGATCCGACGCAGCGCCAGAGTATGATCGAGCTCATCGCGCACGAAGACGTTGAGATCACAGCGGTCGGAACAGCGAGCGAGGCGCTCGAGAAGCTTCAGACCATGCACTTTGATTGTATGGTTCTGGACCTGGGCTTGTCGGACGGTACGGACGGATTCCAGCTGCTCGAAACGGTCAAATCGGATTCAAAAATGCAGGAGCTGCCCATCATCATTTACACGGGCAAAGAGCTGAGCCACGCCGAGGAAACGCGTCTCCGGAAGTTCGCGGAGACGATCATCGTGAAAGACGTGAAGTCGCCTGAGCGGCTGTTGGATGAGACGGCCCTCTTCCTGCACCGTGTAGAAGCGCGGTTGCCGGAGCAGAAGCGCCGCATGCTGGAGCGGCTTCACAATACCGACGCCGTGTTCGCTGACAAACACATTCTGATCGTCGACGACGACGTACGGAACATTTTTTCGCTGACGAGTGTGCTTGAAGAGCACGACATGGAAGTCTCGTTCGCCGAGAATGGGACGGACGCCGTCGCGACGCTGGACTCGACACCGGGCATCGACCTCGTCCTCATGGATGTGATGATGCCGGAGATGGACGGCTACGAGACGACGCGCGCCATTCGAGATCGAGCGCAATTCCGGTCGCTGCCGATCATCGCGCTCACGGCGAAGGCCATGAAAGGAGATCGTGAGAAGTGCATCGCGGCAGGAGCGTCGGACTACATAACCAAGCCGGTGGACACGGATCAGCTGCTGAGCCTGATGCGAGTATGGCTCTACCGTTAAAGCCGGAGTATTCGCTGAGTGGGCCACCCGTCTGGTACAATCCCGACCTCGAGCGTGTCGAGATTGAACTGCTGCTCGAAGGAATCTTCCGTCACTATGGATTCGACTTTCGCGCGTATGCGTATGCATCCATCCGGCGCCGCCTGTGGAAACGGATCGAAGCCGAAGGTCTGACGTCGATCTCCGAGCTGCAGGCGCTCGTGCTGCACGAGGCCGCCGCCATGGAGCGGCTGCTGTTCGATTTGTCGGTAAACGTCACCGCCATGTTCCGAGACCCTGGCTTCTATCAGGTCTTTCGGAGCGAGGTGGTGCCGATGCTGCGCACCTACCCATTCATCCGGATTTGGCACGCGGGCTGTTCGACCGGCGAAGAGGTCTACTCCACGGCAATCGTGCTCGAAGAAGAAGGCCTCCTCGATCGCACGCGCATCTATGCGACGGATATCAACGACGCCGTGCTCCATCAAGCTCGCGCCGGGATCTTTCCGCTCAACCGCATGCAGGAGTACACCGAGAACTACATCGGATCGGGCGGGCGACGATCGTTCTCCGAGTACTACACCGCGATGTACGACGGCGCGCTGTTCAGTCCGTCGCTCACGCGAAACGTGGCGTTTTCGCAGCACAACCTGGTCACCGATCGCTCGTTCAGCGAGTTCAACGTGATCTTCTGCCGCAACGTGCTGATCTACTTCGATCGGGACCTGCAGAATCGCGTGCACGAGCTGTTTTATCAAAGTCTCGTCACCTTCGGCATCCTCGCGTTGGGAAGCAAGGAGTCGTTGCGCTCATCGCAGTTCGAACCGTGCTACGAACGCGTGGACGCGGCGACCAAGATCTACCGAAAGGTCAAATAACGGTGGGCTACGAGATCATCGTCATCGGCACCTCCTGGGGCGGCCTCACGGCCTTGCGGGAGCTGATTGGCCGGCTCCCGTCGGGATTCACCCTGCCGGTGGTCGTCGTTCAGCATCGCCACAAGCATTCGGATCACTTGTTGGCCCGGCTGCTGCAGGATCGGACGCCGTTGTGTGTCAGCGACGTCGAAGACAAAGCCCCGATCAAGCGCGGGAACGTGTACCTCGCGCCCGCGGACTATCACCTGCTGATAGAGGCAGGGTTTTTTTCGCTGTCCATCGATGAGCCCGTCCGCTATAGCCGACCGTCAATCGACGTCACCTTCGTCTCGGCCGCAGACACGTATGGCGACCGATCGGCCGGCGTCGTGCTCACCGGCGCGAACGCTGACGGAGCTCGCGGACTCAAACGAATCTTTCAACGCGGTGGTTTGGCAATCGTGCAGCGGCCGGACAGCGCCGAGAGTCCGACCATGCCGCTCGCCGCGCTCGCCTGCGTTCCCGAAGCACGTTCGCTGACGCTCGAAGAAATCGCCGACACGCTCGGATCGCTGCCGTGGGCGGAGCCGGGTCCCACGCCGCGTTCGCCGGACCGCCGATGACGACATCCGCTGCTGACGACAAGGTCGACATTCTGCTCGTCGATGACCGTTCCGAGAATCTGCTCGCGCTCGAGGCCATTCTCGAACCGCTCGGACAAAACCTCACGCGGGCGCAATCCGGCGAAGCAGCGCTGCGCTGTTTGCTCGAGCGCGACTTTGCGGTCATCCTGCTCGACGTGCAGATGCCCGGCATGAACGGCTTCGAAACCGCCCGCATGATCAAGTCGCGCGAGCGGACGAAGTTTATCCCGATCATTTTCCTCACGGCGATCAGCAAGGAAGCCGCGTACGTCTTCAAGGGATACTCCGTTGGCGCGGTGGACTACATGTTCAAGCCGTTCCAGCCCGAGATCCTTCGCTCCAAGGTGAGCGTGTTCGTCGATCTCTACGTTCAGCAGCGGCGCTTCGCCGAACAGGAGCAGCGGCTGCGCTCCGCCGAGCGGCAGGATCTGGAGCTCCGGCACATGCGTGAGCTGCTGCAGTCAGAGGCGCGTTTTCGCGAGATCGTCAGCTCGGCCATGGACGCGATCGTCACGTTCGACGCCGAAGGCAAAATCTCTCTGGTCAACGGCGCCGCGGAACGCATGTTCGGAATCAAGGTCGACGACGTGGTCGGATCGCCGATCGAAAATCTATTTCCGGAGGGCGTCACCATCGACGTGATGACCAGGATGTGCGAGTCGGCTGACGTTCAGCGCAGCGACGGCGTTGAGCAGAGTCTGTCCGCCGGACCCCATTCCCTCACGGCGCGGCGGCAACACGGCGAACATTTTCCGATCGAGGCGTCGGTGTCGTGCCTCGAGACGGTCTCGGGCACGACGTTCACGCTGATCGTGCGCGACATTTCCGAGCGCGTCCAACACGAGGAAGCGCTCGAGCGCCAGGCCGACTCGCTCACCGCATCAGCGCAGGAGCTCAAGACGTTGAACAACGAGCTCCGGCGGCGGCAACTCGAGCTCGAGCGCGCGATCACCGCGCGCAGCCGGTTCTATGCGTCGATGAGCCACGAGCTCCGCACGCCGATCAACGCCGTGCTGGGCTACACCACGCTGCTGCTCGAAAAGATCTACGGTCCGTTGAACGAGAAACAGTCCGAAGGAATTGAACGCACCAAGAAGGCGGCCCGGCATCTCCTCGAGCTGGTGAACGATGTGCTCGATCTCTCCAAGATCGAAGCGGGCAAGATCGATCTGCGCTTGCAGCCGGTGGAGTTCCCCGCGTTGATCGAGGACCTGTTCGTCACCGTACGACCGCTCGCCGATGAACACGGATCGCAGCTGTCGCTGGCGCAACGACACGAGAAGCCGCTCCTCGTCGTGTCCGATCCTCGCCGCATTCGTCAGATTCTTCTCAATCTGCTCTCCAACGCGATCAAGTTCGGCGGCGGCAAACCAATCGAGGTCATTTCGCGGCCCACCGAGGACCGCGGCGTCGTGATCGAAGTGACTGATCAGGGCGAGGGAATCTCGAAGGAAGACCAGGAACGCATCTTTCACGAGTTCGTTCAGCTCGGAAAGACGCAGCTGCAGGACGGTACCGGCTTGGGGCTGCCAATCTCGCGGCGACTCGCCGAGCTGCTCGACGGCGAGCTCTCTGTGGAGTCGATCGTTGGGGAGGGAAGCACGTTCCGACTGCGCCTTCCCCATTCGGCCGACGCGCGCTCGTTGCGTGTGGCCGATCAGGAAGTTCTGCGCGAGCCTGCGAACGACCGCAAATCCAGCGAGCAGTCTTCAGCGGCCCCGTTCACGGATCGAACGGTTTCTCCGACACCAGGGCCTGCCATGCACGAGCAACACGGGCCGTAGGCAGCCACGCGGTCGGATAGTTGGGCACTTTGTCCTCGCCGAGCGGCGCGAAAGTCTTCGCTTTGAGGTCGCCAAGAAATCCCGACTTTTCGGTGAGTGCCGTGAGCCCACCGGCCGCGCTGGACGGTTCACCCGCGAGGCGTATCCCGAGCATGTCGTCAAAAAATACCAGTGCGACATCGCGCGACCGACCCACGATGTGCGCCGCGCTTGGCTCTTCAGCGAGCGCCCAGAGCGCACCGGCTCGGCGGTTCACGGCGAATAGCCCGGTAATCGTATTGGTGCGGAACTCGAGATCTTTTCCACCGACGAAGAGAATTCCGGGAACCTGTCGTGTGGCCGGTGATGTGAGGGCCGTGTAGTAGATGCCGCCTTTGTTGACCACGAAAGCGACGACGCGCTCCGGCTTCCACGCCACGAACTCGTAGTTGAACTGGCCGCCTGCCGACATCCCCCAGAGAAGGAATGGTGCGGACGCCAGCTCCGGATGGTGCGACCGTTCCGCGAAGCGTGTGACGGCGTCGAGAAGCGCCTGTCCGCTTCCGTGCGACACGTTCACATATTCCTCAATGAAGTTCTGCGGGTGCGTTTTATCGGTGAAGCGGCAGCCGACGAGCGCGATCTTGTGTTTTGTGGCGAACGCTTGCCACACGGTGTCTTCGACCTGGGCGCGCCCGTCGCCGTTGGAACCGGGGACGAGGATGGCGATCGCGCGCAGCGGGCCGGCGTCGCGCGGAACCCAAAGCCGAAACTCCGCTTTGTCGTAGTTGTTGCCCGGGGCGACGGACTCTTCCATGGTTCCGGGTCCTGGAGGCGCGGCGGCTTGAGCGGCCATACGGGCCAGTGGTGCAGCGAGACAAGCGCCGGCGAGAACGCCGCGAGCAATTCGTTTCGAGATCAGTTTGAAAGTCATTAGGGCGGTATCGGTGCGAGACCGGGGAAGAGTACGCCGTTCTGAGTCGAACGAACAGCACCGCCAGTTCAGGACGGGTCGCGGTCCGGCGTGTTGCTGCGTGATTGCTTGCACGCCGTGTGACGCGCGTCCATGATTCTATATCGGGAAGGCGCCTCCACCCCAGCGGAACCTCCCATGTCCACTCGGTCTCGTCTCTTCCTCGCGGGCGCGCTCATCGCCCTCGGTTCTGCGTGTGCGCATCCCACGTCCACCACGGAGCGGCCCGATCGAAATGTGATCACGCAGGAGCAGATGGCGGGGAGCAAGTATCTGACGGTTTACGACGCCGTGCAGGCGCTTCGCTCAAATTGGTTGAGCACGCGAGGTCCGGACAGCTTTGCCAATCCGACTCAGGTGCGCGTGTATCTCGACAACACGTTGTTGGGCGGCGTGGAAACGCTCAAGACGATCACGGTGTCGACGATCTCGTTCATCAAGCACTTCGACGGGATTTCGGCGACGGCCCGGTGGGGTCTCGATCATGGCGCCGGGGTGATTTTCGTTTCGACGCGACCGGCGTCGGCGACGAATCCGCACTGAGCGCGATCGGGACCTCTCTCTCGTAAACATTTGATTCCAGAAAATCCGCCCCGGGGAGGTTGCGCACGCATTGTTTCCTCGCCAAAGTCATATTATGACCCTATCTCTGACATCGGTCCTCGCCGCACAAGCGCTCGCGCTCATGCAGCTCGTCGCGAACGGAACCGCGGCGCAGAAGCCGGCGGTCAGCGCGGCGACCGACGATGCCCCCTATGTCGCATCGCACGGCGGCGCTGGACGATTCGCGCTCGTCGCCGGCAAAGCCGCGCCATTGCTCGTCAGCGCGAAGGACTACCCGGGTGTCACACGCGCCGCGCGCGATCTTCGCGCCGACGTGCTGCGCGTTTCCAACGTCGAGCCGGCGTTTCACGTCGACTCGGCACGAGCCTCGCGCGAGATCGTCGTGATCGGAACGCTCGGGCGAAGCGCGGTGATCGATCGCCTGGTCCGTGAGCAAAAACTCAACGTCGCCGGCATTGCCGGACGTTGGGAGACATTCGTCATTCAGATTGTCGAGAAGCCGATGCCCGGCGTGGACCGCGCGCTCGTCATCGCCGGCAGCGACAAGCGCGGGACGATCTTTGGGATCTACGACCTCTCCGCCGAAATCGGCGTATCGCCGTGGACGTGGTGGGCCGATGTCCCCGCGCGCCAACAGGACAGCCTCTTTGTTCTGCCGGGCCGTCACACGCGCGGGGAGCCCGCCGTCAAATACCGCGGAATCTTTCTCAACGACGAGGCGCCGGCGCTCTCAGGATGGACGAAGGAAAAGTTCGGTGGGGTGAATCATCAGTTCTATGAAAAAGTGTTCGAGCTCGTGCTCCGTCTCAAAGGCAACTACCTCTGGCCGGCGATGTGGGGCAACGCGTTCAACGACGACGATTCGCTCAACGCCAAGCTGGCCGACGAATACGGCGTCGTGATGGGCACGTCGCACCACGAGCCGATGCTGCGCGCGCAACAAGAATGGAAGCGCTACGGCAAGGGGGAGTGGAACTACGAACACAATGACTCCACGCTCCGCGCCTTCTGGACGCAGGGCATTCGCAACATGGGCTCGCACGAGAGCATCGTTACGGTCGGCATGCGCGGCGACGGCGACATGCCGATGAGCGCCGGCAGCAACGTCGCACTGCTCGAGCGCATCGTCGCCGACCAGCGAAAAATCATCGGTCAGGTCACCGGCAAGGATCCGTCAGCAACGCCCCAGCTCTGGGCGCTCTACAAAGAAGTGCAAGACTACTACGACAAGGGCATGCGCGTCCCCGACGACGTCACGCTGCTTTTCTCCGACGACAACTGGGGGAACGTCCGGCGCCTTCCGCTCGGCACGGACACGCTGCGTTCCGGTGGCTTCGGCATCTACTACCACTTTGACTACGTCGGCGGTCCCAGAAACTACAAGTGGCTCAACACGAACCCCATCGCTCGCGTCTGGGAGCAGATGCACCTGTCGTACAGGTACGGCGCAAAGCGCATCTGGATCGTCAACGTCGGCGACCTCAAACCGATGGAGCTTCCGATCTCATTCTTCCTCGACTACGCGTGGAATCCGGCGCGTTGGCCTGCCGAGCGGTTGCCGGAGTACACGCGCCGCTGGGCAGAGCAACAATTTGGGCCGGAGCACGCATCAGAAATCGCTGATGTCGTCACGGCTGACCTCAAGTTCGCCGCCCGCCGCAAACCGGAACTGCTCGATACGGCAACCTACAGTCTCACCAACTACCGTGAGGCCGAGTCAGTCGTTGCCGCGTACGATTCGTTGCGAATTCGCGCCTCGGCGATCGGCAAGTCGCTGGCGCCGCGGCACCAAAACGCCTTCTATCAGTTGGTGCTTCATCCGGTGCTCGCCACCGCGAACCTGAATGACTTGTACGTCACGGTTGCGAAGAACCGATTGTATGCCTCGCAGGGACGCGCCGCGACAAATGATCTCGCTGATCGCGCGCGCACGCTGTTCGATCGAGACGCCGAGATTTCGCACTACTACAACACGCAGTTGTCCGACGGAAAATGGGATCACCTGATGGATCAGACCCACATCGGCTACACCTACTGGCAGGAGCCGCCGCGCAACGTCATGCCACGGGTCGATGTGATTCAACTACCTCGCGCGGCCGATATGGGCGTCGCCGTGGTCGAGCAAAACCGTCCGGCGGCGCCGCGCGGCGGTGGCCGAGGCGGGCCGATTCCTGGAGGTGCCCCACCCGGATTCTTCGGGCGAGGTGACATCGCGCTCCCGGTGTTCGATCCCTATCAACAGCAGACTTATCATTTCGACGTGTACAACAAAGGCCAAACGGCCTTTGCCTACACCGTGGAGAGCAGCGAGCCGTGGGTGAACGTCGCGCCGGCGCGCGGCACCGTCGTGAAAGAAGAACGCATCGCCGTGAGCGTCGATTGGAAACGCGCGCCGTTCGGCGATCACAAAGTCCCGATCATCGTGACCGGGCCCAATGGGGCGCACATCACGGCGCAGGCGGCGGTGAGCAACCCCGCTTCACCAAAACGCGACTCCATTGTCGGATTCGTCGAGGGCGGCGGCTACGTATCGATGGAAGCCGAGCACTACACGCGCGCCGTCAGCCTCGGCGTCATCAATTGGCAGCGGATCCCCGATCTTGGGCGAACGGTCTCTGGTGTGACGCCGAGCCCGGTGACCGCGCCAAGTCAGACGCCCGGCGGCGTCTCACCGCATCTCGAGTATCGCGTGTTTCTGTTCGACAGCGGAGCGGTGACCGTGAAGGCGTACCTCTCGCCGACGCTCAACTTCTCCGGGTCCAAGGACGGCCTCCGGTACGCCGTGTCGTTCGACGACCAGCCGCCGGTGATCATCAACGCGCAGGCAGACACGACGACGCGGGCATGGGAGAAGATCGTCGCCGACAACATCGCGCTGTCGTCGTCGACCCACACGGTGCCGCAATCAGGCGAACACGTGTTGAAATTCTGGATGGTCGATCCCGGCGTCGTGCTTCAGAAAATCGTCATCGAGACGCGCGACATCGCGCCGAGCTATCTTGGGCCGCCGGAGAGCTTTCATCGGGCGGGGACGCCGAGGTGAGAAGACGATGAAAATCTCGTTGATAGCCGCCGCCGCCATTCTGGCCCCATCGCTCGCGATCGGGCTCGCGGCGCGCCATTGGGCGCCTACCGGAGGCGAAGCACGGTTCGACTGGTTCGAGTACCAGGGTCGCGATTCTGTTTATGAAACGCTCAAGTTGGACGCGTCGCACTATGCCAACCCCATTCTCGCCGGATTCTATCCGGATCCGAGCATCGAGCGTGTAGGCGACGACTACTATGTGGTGACGTCGAGCTTCGCCTACTTTCCGGGGCTTCCGATCTTTCACAGCAAGGATCTCGTCAACTGGACGCAGATCGGAAGTGTGCTGGATCGTCCATCGCAGCTGGCCTTGGATAGCGCGGGCATCTCGCGCGGACTGTTCGCGCCGGCCATTCGATATCACAACGGATTGTTCTACGTCGTGTGCACGCTCATCGACAAGGGCGGAAACTTTGTGGTGACGGCGACGAACCCGGCGGGTCCATGGTCTGAACCGGCGTGGCTCAACTTCGACGGCATCGATCCGTCGCTCTTCTTCGACGACAGCGGTCGCGCCTACATGGTGAACAACGGTCCGCCCGTGGGCACGCCGTTGTACGACGGGCATCGCGCGATCTGGATTCAAGAGTTCGACATCACTGCCAAAAAGCTCATCGGCCCACGGTCGGTGATCGTGAATGGCGGAGTTGATCTTTCAAAAAAGCCGATCTGGATCGAGGCGCCGCACATCTTCAAGGTTCGCGGAGCGTACTATCTCATTGCGGCCGAGGGCGGCACCGCCGAGAACCACTCCGAGGTTGTCTTTCGTGCTGAATCGGTTCGGGGACCGTATGTGCCCTACCCCGGCAATCCAATTCTCACGCAGCGACATCTGGATCCCGCGCGGCCATTCCCGATCACATCCACGGGTCACGCCGATTTCGTTCAGACGCCAAAGGGCGATTGGTGGGCGGTCTTTCTCGGCACGCGCCCATACCGTGACGACATGTACAACACCGGCCGCGAGACCTTTCTCATGCCTGTCCACTGGGTGGACGGCTGGCCGGTGATCCTGACCGGTTCGGCGACCGTGCCCTATGTCGCCGAGCGGCCGGCGGTGCCCCGGCAGCCGGCCGCGCCGATCCGGATGAGTGGCAACTTCACGTATCGCGACGACTTCAACGGCACCGAGTTGTCGCGCACCTGGATGTTCATTCGCACGCCGCGCGAGCGATGGTACGATTTGACGTCGTCGCGCGGTTGGTTGACCATTCGCGCGCGGCCCGACGACATCGGCATGCGAGCGCAGCCGTCGTTCATCGGACGGCGGCAGCAGCATCTACAGGCGTCGGCATCGACGGCGATGAAGTTTGTCCCGAGGAAGTCGGGCGACAAGGCCGGACTCGTCGCGTTTCAGAACGAGGACTACTTTTACTTTCTCGGTCTGGCGCGTCGCGGTGAGGAAACAGTCGTCGAGGTGGAGATGCACGCTGGCAAATCGATATCGCCCGATCGCGTCGTGATCGCGTCGGCGCCACTTCCTGTTTCGCTCGGCACCACGGTCTATCTCGAGATCCAGGCGCGTGGCGATCGATATGACTTTTACTACGGCACGAGCCCTGGAAAGTGGATTCCCCTGTTCCGCGATGCTGACGGAGCGATTCTCAGTACGAAGCGCGCCGGCGGTTTCGTGGGCACGACCCTGGGGATGTACGCGCACTCGGCGGCGCAGTAGACCGTGGATCTGTTCACGCTCAGGAACGCGGCCGGCATGGAAGTGCAGTTCATGGCGTATGGGGGAACCATCGTCTCGATACGCGTGCCGGACAGGAACGGCGTCTTCGCCGATGTCACGACGGGGTTTGACTCCCTCGATGCCTATGTGAACGACGGCCGGTTCTTTGGAGCAATCGTCGGGCGATACGCGAACCGCATCGCGCATGGGCAATTCACTCTCGACGGCGTCGTCCATCAGTTGGCGCGCAACGAAGGCGAGAATCAACTGCACGGCGGCGCGGGCGGCTTTCATCGGGCGATCTGGCGCGTAGAACCATTTGAGCGAGACGGCATCAGCGGCGCCGTGCTCAGACATCGCAGCCCGGCGGGGGATCAAGGATTTCCGGGAACGCTGGACGCAACGGTGACGTACTCGCTCACGGGCGACAACGCCCTGAGCATCGACTACCGCGCGAGTACAGACGCGCCGACGCCGGTGAATCTGACGCAACATGCGTACTTCAATCTTGCCGGCCACGACGCGGGCGATATCCTGAGCCATGCGCTCGCGCTCAACGCGTCCCAATTCACGCCTGTAGACGCGAAGCTCATTCCCACCGGAGTCATTCAGTCGGTGACGGGCACGCCGCTGGACTTCACGACGCCACACGAAATCGGCGCCCGAATCCACCAGGACGATCATCAGCTGCGGCTCGGCGGCGGATACGATCACAATTTCGTGATTGATCGAGCAGGCGACGGCGACCTCGACGTCGCCGCAACAGTGAGTGAGCCAACGAGCGGACGCGTGCTCGACGTTCTGACCACGGAGCCTGGCATTCAGTTCTACGCCGGCCGCGGACTGTCCGGCGGAGCGCTCGGCAAAGGTGGCCACGCGTATGCGAGATATGGCGCGTTCGCGCTCGAGACGCAGCACTTTCCTGATTCGCCGAACCGGCCGGCGTTCCCGTCGACGATCCTGCGGCCCGGCGAAGAGTATCGATCGACGACTGTCTATCGCTTCTCGGTGGTGTAGGCCGGACCGTACGCAGTTCATCCAAGAGGCCGTATGTCGCAACGACGTGGTGACGCACCGTTAGGATCCCGCGTTGTGGGGACCATGTGGGCGTTGGGGTTGCTCGCGACGGTCGTCGTGGGTGCGCGAGCAGTGTTCGCGCAGCAACCCGTGCTTCCGTATCAGAATCAATCGCTTTCGTTCGAGGCGCGAACGAAGGACCTCGTTGGGCGGATGACGTTGGAGGAGAAGGTTCTTCAAATGAAGGACGTGGCTCCGGCAATTCCCCGACTCGGTGTTCCGGAGTACAACTGGTGGAACGAGGCGCTGCACGGCGTGGCCCGCTCCGGCCTGGCGACCGTGTTTCCTCAGGCGATCGGAATGGCGGCGACGTGGGACGACCGTCTCATGTTTCGCGTGGCGACGGTGATCTCCGACGAGGCGCGAGCAAAACATGAGGAATATCTGCGCACGAACAACCGCCAGCGATACCAAGGGCTCACCTTCTGGTCGCCGAACATCAATCTCTTCCGCGATCCGCGGTGGGGCCGCGGGCAGGAGACGTACGGCGAAGATCCATTTCTCACGGGGCAGCTCGCCGTGCAGTTCATTCGCGGGTTGCAGGGCGACGACCCCAAGTACTTCAAGACCGTCGCGACAGTCAAACATTTCGCCGTGCACAGCGGCCCCGAGCCGGAGCGTCATTCATTTGACGCGGTCGTGAGCGAGCGCGATCTCCGCGAGAGCTATCTGCCGCACTTCGAGCGCGGCATTCGCGAAGGCAAGGCGTATTCGCTCATGTGCGCCTACAACCGGATTGACGGCAAGCCGGCCTGCGGCAGCGACATGCTGCTCAAGGACATCCTTCGCGGCGAGTGGAAATTTCCCGGCTACATCGTGTCCGACTGCGGCGCGATCGACGACATGTATCTGCGTCACAAGGTCGTTGCCACTGCGCCGGAAGCCGCCGCGCTCGGCGTTCGCACCGGTACCGATCTCGATTGCGGACGAGTGTACCCGAATTTGGTAGACGCGGTGAAACAGCAACTGATCACTGAGAAGCAGATCGACACGTCGGTGATGCGGCTGTTTCTCGCGCGGTTCAAGCTCGGCATGTTCGATGCGCCGGAGCGCGTGAAGTGGGCGCGCATTCCGATCACTGTGCTCGACCAACCTGCGCATCGGCGGCTCGCGCTCGACGCCGCGCGCAAATCGATTGTGCTGCTCAAGAACACGGGCGGAATGCTTCCGCTCAAGAAGAACTTGGGAACGATCGCGGTGATCGGGCCCAATTCGGATCAGAAGACAATGCTGCTCGGCAACTACAACGGATTGCCGGCGGACCCGATTACGCCGCTCCGAGGCATTCGGGAAGCCGTGCCCGCCGGTACGCGCGTGTTGTACGCGCGCGGCGCCGATCTGGCCGACGGATTTCCGGTGTTGGACGTCATGCCGCCAACGGCGGTGAGGACAGCCGACGGAAAGCCGGGGTTCAACGTCGACTACTTCAGCAGTCGCACTATGCAGGGCGCTCCGTTGTTCCGCGCAATCGACTCGACCATTGACGCCAATTGGCGTGACCGCGCGCCGCGCACCGACATGAACGTGGACGACTTCGGTGTGCGATGGACGGCGGCGTTTCATCCGCCGCAGACCGGTTTGTATCGTCTCGGGCTCTTCGGAACGGTGAAGTTCCAGATGTATCTCGACGACAGCGTCATTGTTCGCTCGGTCTATCCAACGCACGACGGTGAGTTTCCCGATGCGAGGCTCGCGCAAAGCGCGCCAATTCAGCTCGATGCGGGGAAGATCTATCGTCTGCGAGTGGAGGGCCAGGAATCCTACGGCGAAGCCGCGCTGCAACTCGTGTGGTCGTCGCCGCACGAGACGTTGACCGCCGAAGCGGTGAAGGCGGCCGAGCAGGCGGATGCGGTCGTGATGTTTCTCGGGCTCACGGCGCGGCTCGAAGGCGAGGAGATGCCGGTGCAGATCGAAGGCTTTCGCGGCGGCGACCGCACGAGCATTGATCTACCGGCACCGCAGCAAGCGCTGCTCGAGCGAATCATTGCCGTTGGCAAACCAACGGTGCTCGTGTTGCTCAACGGCAGCGCGCTCGCCGTGAATTGGGCGCAGGAGCATGTTCCGGCGATTGTCGACGCGTGGTATCCGGGTCAGGCCGCCGGAACGGCAATCGCCGATGTGCTGTTCGGCGACTACAACCCGGGTGGCCGCCTTCCGGTGACGTTCTACAAGAGCGTGAGCGATCTGCCGCCGTTCGACGACTACAAGATGGCGGGGCACACGTACCGGTTTTTCATGGGCACACCGCTGTATCCGTTCGGATATGGCCTGAGCTACACGACGTTCGCCTATAAGAACCTGCGCACCAATACCGATCGCCTGTCGCCCACAGGCAAGGTCACGGTACAGGTCGACGTAACGAACAGCGGAAAGACGGACGGTGACGAGGTGGTTCAGCTCTACGTTCAACACCTTGGCTCGAAGGTCGATCGGCCGCGTGAGGATCTGCGGGGCTACCAGCGTGTCGCGCTCAAGGCCGGCCAGACGAAGACCGTCGAATTCTCGCTCGCGGCGTCGTCGCTGGCGTATTGGAATCCCGACACGCACAAATGGGTGGTCGAGGCCGAGCCGGTACAGCTCAACGTGGGGGCGTCGTCGGCGGATGTGCGGCTGAACAAAACGATCACCGTCACTTCGGGGCGCTGATCGCCTGTATCAGTTCTTTAGTAAGCTCTGAAGCGACGTGTACGACGGCTTGGGCTGGTAGGCATTGTCGAAGATCAGCGCCTCGCCCCAACCCGGGAACGCGCTCGGGATCCACGACTCTTTGTCGGTGAACCCCCAGATGACCACGACGTCGCACGCCGCCGATTGGGTGCACGCGGAAACCACTTCACGATAGTTTTGCGCCTGCGTCTGTCGGAGCGCGGCGGTAGACGGCGTTTGCAACCGTACGTCGAGCTCGGTGATGTGTACCTTGATCCCGAGCGCCGCGAACCGCGCCATGTTGGCCGCCAACGTACTTGGCACACCGTTCAACTGGAAGTGCGATTCAAATCCGACGCCCGTGATGGGAACGCCCTTGGCCAACAAATCCTTGACGATCGCGAACGCCGAGTCGGACTTGGGGTTGATGCCCTCGATGTTGTAGTCGTTGTAGAACAAGCCAACGGTGGGATCAGCGGCGCGAGCGGTGCGGAACGCAAGCTCGACGTATTCCGGCCCGATGTGGTCGAGCCAGAATCCCGAACGCAGCGAGCCGTTGTCGCCGAGCATCTCGTTGATGACGTCCCATTCCATGAGGTGTCCGCGATAGTGCGCCACCGCCTGCGTGATGTGATCGACGAGCAACGACTTTGCTTCGTCCTTCGTCCACGTTCCCGACGTGAGCCACGAAGGGAGTTGGCTGTGCCATACGAGGTTGTGCCCTCGCACCCGCATGCTGTTCGCTTCAGCGAACGTGACCAACGAATCCGCCGACGCGAACCGATACGTGGTGCGCGCGGGATGGATGTGATCGAACTTCATGTCGTTTTCGGGCGTCAGGATATTGAACTGGCGCGTCATCGTCTGCCTGAACGTGACGCCATCCGAGCCGGAGTAGCGAAAACCGCGGTCGATCGCGGCGCCGACGAACAGATTTCTCTTGGCCGCATAGGTGCGCAGCATCGTCGTATCAACCGCGGGTATGACTGGTCCCATCGCTATGGCCGGCGGAGCGGTACCCTGCGACGAGTCTGAACCGCATGCCGCGCCTGCGACAACCGCGAACGTCTCCACGAGACGTCGTGCGCGCGACGCTCCCATCAGTCGACCGGATGGTCTTCCGGGCTCCAACGCGCGATAGCGTCCTGAACACCTTGGAGGTGCTGGCGCATGCGCCCCACGGCGAGCAACTCGTCGCGCTGTTCGAGCGCCTCGAGAATTCCCATATGCTCCTGGTGATCGCGCTCGCGCGGACCATGGATGCCGAGGATCAGGCGCTGCTCGCGCGTGAACAACTCCTGCAAAACGTCGAGCAGTTGCGCGAGCACCGTGTTGCCGGACGCGAGGGCGATCTGCCGGTGGAACGCCATGTTCGCTGAATGCAGGATGTCGTCGTTGGCGAAGTTCTGGCTCGCCGTGGCGAGCTGCTTCCGCATCTCCTCGAGGTCATCGGGCGTACCGTTGCGAACAGCGTCCGTGACGGACTGCAGCTCGAGCGGCATCCGCGTGCGAATGAGGTCGAGGAGCAGCTTCTTCGTCACCGTGCCCGAATAGCCGGGGCTGGCGTGCACGAGCACCTCTTCGCTGCGGCTGACGTAGACGCCTGAGCCGTGGCGGATCTCCACGAAGCCCATCGTCTCCAACTTTTTCAGCGCCTCACGAATGGTTGGATGTCCGACGCCGAAGCGCCGGGCCATCTCCATGATCGGAGGGAGCCGGTCCCCCTGCTGGTAGTCGCCCTTGCCGATCATCGCTCGGATTCGCTGCGCCAGCTTGTCCGACAAGCTTTGCTTCAGCACCGGGGCGAACGCGTCTCTCATGCTGCCTTCTCCCTAGAAACCCGAAATATGAAATGATTCGGCGGACGGTTCGAGCGGGTGCACCGGGCTGATGTCCGCATGGTCTCCCTCGTGACCCCGCCCTACCGTCTAGCGGTCTGACGCGCCGTCTGCACCACTGCGTCGAATGCCGGCTTCGGCCTGTCCTGCCGATCGAACAGTAGCGGATAGCTCGTCCGCCCCCGCATGGGCCAGTTGTTGAGCCAGGAATCGCCGTCGCCCACTCCCCAGAACGTAATGCGATCCACCTCGTCCCGGTGCTTGAGGAAGACGGCGAACAGGTCGGCGTACCGCTTCGCCAGGGCCTGCTGCACCACCGTTGGCAGCGAGTCCGGGTATGGATTGAACTGGCTGACATTGCCTCGAGCCGTCACCCCTACGTCCGCCGTACGATTCTGTGTGGGGGCCGGAAGCACATCCACATCGAGCTCGGTGACGTTCACCTTCACACCAGTCGCCGCAAGCGCGGTGATCGTGGAGTCCATGCGCGCGGGTGTGGGACGATCGAGATGATCGTGCGTCTGCGATCCCACAGCGGCGATCGTCACGCCGGCTGCCTTCAACTTCTTGACCAGAGCAACCGCGCCGGCGCGCTTGGCCGCGAACTCGAGATTGTAGTCGTTGTAATACAACTCAGCGGCGGGATCGGCTTCGTGCGCGTACTGGAATGCCTTCGCGATATAGTCGTCGCCAATGCCGGTCATCCACGGGGACGCGCGGAGCGTTCCGTCTTCGTTGAGCGCTTCGTTGACGACGTCCCACCCCTTGATGCGGCCCTTGTATCGACCCACCACCGCGAAAATATGCTCGCGCATTCTGTTCAGCAGCGAGTCTCGGCCCAATGGTTTTCCGTTCGCATCCTGAAAGACCCACCGCGGTACCTGACTGTGCCACACCAGTGTGTGCCCGATGACGAACATGTTGTTCGCCTCGCCGAATGCCACGAATTTGTCAGAGCGCGCGAAGTCGAACGTTCCGAGTCGGGGATGGACGACTTCCCATTTCAACACGTTTTCCGGACTGATGGTGTTGAACTGGGCGTTGACCAACGCCGCACCGCGCGCGTCGCGCTCCGAAAATTGATTCTCGTTGAGCGCCGCGCCGACGCGAAACGCATTCTTGAAGACGTCGCGAAGCGCGGCAGGCACCGGACCGCCTGCGCCAGTCTGCGCATGCGCGCACGCCGCGATGAGCGTCGCGCCCACCAGCACTCTGCTACTTAACGATCGCAGCACGCGGGCCTCCGCCGTCTGGAGCGATGATTGACGCGGCGTCAGCGTAATTGTTCCGTCGGAATGCCAACTCGCCGGCGATCTGCGCATTCAGCGACCGCGTGATTCGGTAGAACACCAGGCAGACTACCACGATCACGAGGAAGATGGCCGGGTACACACTCACCGTGAGTCGAATTCCGAGCAGCGCATGCGGCGTCTGCGCGGCGTTCGGCTGATAGCCGTACCCCGACAGCAACCATCCGGCGATCGCGCCGCCGAGGCTGAGTCCTGTCTTGAGGGCGAAGAGGATGGTGGCGAAGATGACGCCGGTAGTCCGTCGCCCGGTTTTCCATTCGGAGTAGTCGGCGACGTCGGCGAACATGGCCCAGATGAGCGGGATGGTCGGCGCGTAGCACAGCGCGCGCACGAGCTCGAGGCCATACGTCGCCTCGATGGACCCCGCCGGCAGCAGCATGAACGCCGCCATGAAAATGGTCGTGAGACTGAACCCGACCAACGCGATAGCGCGCTTGCCATACCGCATGGCAAGGAACGTCGAGCACAGCACACCGACGACCGTGATGAACTGGCTGGCGATGTTGAACAGGCTAAAGCCAACCGACGCGACGTTCGAGCGATCGGCGTTCAGGATCAGCCCGAACGTATTCATCAGATAGTGGCCGCCGTCCGGCAGCGCCGCCGTTGCCTGCGGCAATCCCAATCGTTGCAAAAACTCGAAGAGACGCGCTTGGTCGACGTAATAGTTGAAGTAGTAGAACATCGTGCCGCCGCGCATGGCCACGAAGACAAAATGCGACAGCGTCAGCACGAACATCGCGATCCACGGCCCGTTCGTGAGCAGGTTCTTGAAATCCTCCCTCGGCTGCGACTTCTGCTGCGGCGGCGGGAGAATGCGCTCACGCGTTGTCGCGAACGTGATGACGAAGCACACGACGCACACCACGGCCCAGAGTGCCATCGTCATCTGCCAGCCTGCGGCGCGGTCGCCGTGGCCGAACTTTGCCACCAACGGCAGCGTAAATCCGCCGACGATCAACTGCGCCAGCATCGCGGCGACAAACCGAAACGACGACAGCGAGGTGCGCTCATCGCTGTCGCCGGTCATGACGCCACTCATCGCCGAATAGGGCGTGTTGTTCATCGAGTAAAGCGTCATCAACAGAATGTTCGTCGCGCCCGCCCAGAGAAGCTTGGACGTCATCCCCACGTTCGGGACGGTGTACGCGAGCACCATGACCACGGCCCACGGCACCGCCGTCCACAACACCCACGGGCGAAACTTCCCCCAGCGGGTGTTGGTCCGATCGGCCAACACGCCCATCATCGGATCGAAGAACGCATCCCAGAGACGGCCCACGAGCAGCATCGTGCCCGCCGCCGCCGCCGTGATTCCCATGACATCCGTATAGAAATTCAGCTGGAAGAGAATCATCGTCATGAAGACGAAATTCGCTGCCGCGTCCCCCAGGCTATATCCCGCCTTCTCGACGAACGACAATCGTTCCGTGCTACCGGCCATGGGCAAGCGTCTCGATGCGAGAGTGTTTAGCGTTCCACGCGAAGCGCTACGTGCTGGAGATCTTCGTCGCGCGACGACGTGCCGACCATGACCGTGAACTCCCCCGGTTCCACGACGTAGCTCATGTTGATGTCGTAGAACGCCAACGACTCCGTCGTGATCACGAGCTCTACGGTCGTCGTCTCGCCCGGATGCAACGAGACTTTCGTGAAGCCCTTGAGCTCCTTCACCGGACGTGTCACCGAGCTGACGCGATCGCGAATGTACATCTGCACCACTTCTGTTCCTTGCACGCCGCCAGTGTTGGTGACGTCAACGCTGACGCGCGTTGACCCGCCAACACCGATCGTCTCATTCGCCAGACGAACGTTGGTCAGCGCGAACGTCGTGTAGCTCAACCCAAAGCCAAACGGATAGAGCGGCGTCACGTCGTCGAACAGATATCCCCGGCGCGCCGACGGCTTGTAGTTGTAGAATACCGGCAAATGGCCCGCCGACCGCGGAATGCTGATCGGCAGCTTCCCTCCGGGCGTCACGTCGCCGAACAAAACGTCGGCGACAGCGGCGCCCGTCTCCTGTCCGAGATACCAGCACTCGAGTATGGCCGGAACGGTCTCGCTGAGGGTCGTGATCGCCAGCGGACGCCCATTGAACAGCAACGCGACAACCGGCTTTCCGGTGGCACGCATTGCGTCAACCAACTCGCCCTGACGTCCGATGAGATCAAGGCTGGTGCGGTCGCCAAGGTGCGTCTTCGACCACCCTTCGCGCGACGTCTGCTCGTTTCCACCGATCGCCAACACAATCACGTCCGCACGCTTCGCCACCGCGACCGCCTCGGCGATTTGCCGCCGGTCCTCGTCGGGATCGCTCGGAACCACTTCATCGCCGCTCCACGATCCGCCGATCGTGATCTTGCAACCCTCGGAATACCAAACGTCAACCCTCTCGCCGACACGCGCGCGAATTCCATCGAGCACGGTGACGTCGTACTTCGGCTTGCCGCTGTACCCGCCGAGCAGGCTGCGATCGGCGTTGGGTCCGATGACGGCGATGGACTTGATCGCAGCGGGATTGAGCGGCAGAAGATTGCCGTCGTTCTTGAGCAGCGTGATCGTCTCTTGCGCCGCTCGCCGTGCAATCGAGCGATTCGATACTGACCCGACCACTTGCTCGGCTTCAGTGGGGTCGACGTATGGATCGTCGAATAATCCCATCTTGAACTTCCAAAGCAGCATGGGCTCAACGAGGTCGTCGAGGTCCGTTTCCTGAAGCACGCCCTCTCGGACCAGGTCAACGAGATAGAGATAGCAGTCGGGCTCTGGCAGCTCGATGTTGACGCCCGCGCGCACGGCGAGGAGCGCCGCTTCCTTTTTGTCGGCCGCGACTCGGTGGCCGTGCGTGTCGGGGCGGTCGCTCAGCTCCCAGATGGCGTAGTAGTCCGAGACGACGAAGCCGGTGAATCCCCATTCGTTGCGCAGCACATCGCGTAACAGCCAACGACTTGCATGGGACGGCACACCGTCGATCTCGTTGTACGACGCCATGACGCTGACGGCGCCGGCTTCGTGCAGCACGGTTTTGAATGTCGAGAGAAATGTCTCGCGTAACACCCGCAGCGAAACGTCCACGGGCCCGCAGTTGATGCCTCCTTCGGGCTGGCCGTGCGCCGCGAAATGCTTGAGCGTGGCCATGACGCGCTTCTTGTCGCGGAACGTTGCGTCGCCTTGAAACCCGCGCACCGCCGCGACACCCATGCGCGCCACGAGATACGGATCTTCGCCGAAGGTTTCTTCCACTCGACCCCATCGTGGATCGCGCGCGACGTCGACGACGGGCGTGAGCGCCTGATGCGTGCCCCGCGACCGAGCTTCTTCCGCGGTCATGGTGTACAGCGCCTCGACGAGCGACGGATCCCAGGTGGACGCCAGGCCAATCGGCTGCGGAAAACTCGTTCCGTCGGGCGCGGCCTGTCCGTGTAGACACTCCTCATGGAATACCACCGGAATGCCCAGGCGGCTGTTCTCAATGAAGAATTTCTGAATGGCGTTCGTCAGCTCGGCCTGTCCGCGCGCGTTCTGTCCGCCGCCTGCGTCGCTGGGGCGTCCGACTTGCCCGAGCCCATGACCGTCGCGAAATGCCGCGCTGGCCTTGTCGATGTCGAACTTGCCGGCGGCATCGACGAGCTTGGCTGCCTTCTCGTTCCAGACGCACATCATTTGCGCGGCTTTTTCTTCGAGCGTCATTCGCGCGAGCAGATCCTTGACGCGCTGCGCGGCCGGTGCGTTCGCATCGCGATACACCGGAGTGGTCGAAGGCGCGCTTCCCGCCGCGCGAGCGAGAGATTCAGTCGTGTTATTCATGTTCCTCCGCGAACGAACGATCCGTTCTCCGTCATGCCGACACAACCATGACGGAGAACAGCATCCTTCGCATCGCTCAGACTGACAACCGTCAGTACCCGGGGTTCTGCGGGTATTTCGGCCCGACGATCACACCGTCAATCTGCGACTGCGGAATCGGACGGAGCGCATGCCGAAGCTGCACGTTCGGCGCGGCGTGCGGGTTGAACTTCTTCACGTGGTCAAGGAAGAACTGAGCGCCGGGGCGCACCAGGTCATACCAGCGATCGTGTTCGCCGGCAAGCTCACGTTCGCGCTCTTCCATGATATAGTCCAACGTCACCTGGCCAGCCGTGACATTGTAGTCGTTCTTGTGCGCCGTGCTCGCCGCACGCTGATGCAGCACACTGATGAACGTCGCCGCCTCGGCCGCATTGCCAAGGCCGACGTCCGCTTCGGCGGCGATGAGGTAGACCTCGCCGAGTCGGTAGATGACTTCGACCTTTCCGCCTTCCTGCGCGGTGAGGTTTGCGCGCAAGTTGTCCTGGAACTTCTTGAGCGACGGAAAGCGCTGCCAGTTGATGAAGCCGTCGTTCGCGTTGTTGCGGTCGCCGCAATACGTGGTGGCGGTCGGCGACACCTGGTCGGTTGGGCAGGGAGTCAGAACTTCGTACGCTTTGCTCTGGCGGAAGGCGTTCGTCACCGGATAGTTCGGCATGAAGGCCGCCGTGTCGCCCACGTTGATGGTGCCGTTGCTCGTGCACACGGGACAGGTCCCGGCGGCGTTCTTCACGTTGCCGGCCGTCGCGATCCACACAGTCTGGAAGCTGCCGTCGAACCGCGTGTCGAGCACGTCGCTGGCGCCCGGAGTGCCCACCCACTTGTTCCAGATGCTCAGCTCATACGGCGTCGGCATCGCGCGGCGAAAGGGACGGCCGTTGTTGAGGTCGCGCGGCGTGCCGGCCCAGATGCCGTTGTTGTCGTACTGGCTCAAGTAAACCAAGTGCATGTAGTCGTACTGATCGCTGCCGTCATACTGCGTGAGATCGTACGAGAACTGCACCGTGAAAATGAATTCCTTGTGGTTCTGGCTGTAGCCCGTGTTTTCGCAGAAGCCGGTGCGATTGGGATCGGCGGGACGCGCGACACACCAGAGATCGGCGAACACCGGTTCGAGCGCGTATGTACCCGAGCCGATCACCGCCTTCGCGTCGGCCAGCGCGGCCGCGAAGTCCGCCTGCTTGTTCGGCGAGTACGACTGATACGCGCGCGTAAGATAGACTTTGGAACGGAGCGTGAGCGCGGCACCCTTGGTCGCACGCCCGACGTCGGCCTGCGCCACCGGAAGATTGGCGACCGCGGTATCGAGATCGGCAAGGATCGCCTTGTAAACGTCGGCCGCCGGATCGCGCACCGCCGTTGCCACTACCCCCTGATTCTCGTGCAGTGAAAGCGTGACGTCGCCAAACGTCTGCACGAGCGTGAAGTAGTTGAGCGCGCGCAGAAAGTGCGCTTCGGCGAGCAGCGTCGCCTTGATGTTTGCCGGAATCCCGGTCGTATTCGGACCGCGATCGAGCGCCGCGTTCAACGTGTTGATCGCTTGATACGCCGGATTCCACGTATTGGCGAGCGGCGCCACTGTGCTGTTCAACCCGCCGTTGTACGAATCGAATTCCTTGTTGTTCGATCCGGCTTGATCGGCCGCCATCCACGTGTCGGTTCCGACCTGCGTGAGCGACATGAGCTGCTCGCGTCCGTAGAACCCGCGCAGTTGGCTGTAGCTCGCGATCACCGCGGAGTTCAGTCCGTCGGGCGTGGCGTAGTATTGACTGCTGACTCCAGTGATCAGCTTTTCGTCGAGGTTCACGCAGCCGGCAAATCCGGCGACGAGCCCCAGCGTCACTGTGGAAAGAACGATGCGCTTCATCGGTATTGTCTCGTTTCCAGAAGGGAGTGGGCTGAGGCTACCAGACGATGTTCGTGCCGAGGAGCAGCGTGCGGACGGTTGGAACGGCGCCGGCGACTTCCGGATCAATTCCGAGATAGCTCGAGTGGATATACGGATCTTGCGCCGTGCCATACACACGAAGACTTTGCGCGCCAATGTGACGCGAGAGACGCGAGTCCATCGTATAGCCGGCGGTGATGTTCCGAATCCGCCAATGCGATCCGTCCGTGTAGAGACGCGTTGCCGCGTACAACCGATCGACGGCACCGGTCGTCGGTGCGGGATTCTTGTTCGTTGGATTCGTCGGCGTCCAATAATCGAGGTCGGCGATGTTGTTGAAGCGGCCGAAGTAGCTGCGCGGCGTTCCGTCGATGAATGTGTAGTTCCACTTCGCCGTGACGAGCGCTGAGACGTCGAAGCCGCGCCACGTGATACGGTTGGACATGCTGCCGGTCCACGCGGGATAGCTGTCGCCGACGAAGGTGCGGTCGCTCGCGTTGATCGTGGTGTCGCCGTTGATGTCGGCCACGCGCGGGTCGCCGAACTTGAAGGTGCCTCCGTGCGCGTTGAACGCTTTCATCGCCACCGAGTCCGCGAACTGCCACACACCGAGATACTTGTAGTCATAGAAGACCGAGTTGCCGCCGCCGTTGATCGGGTGGCCCACGAACCAGACGTTGCCGACGTCCGACGTCGCACCGCTCGCCAGCGCGGTGATCGTGTTTTTGTTCTTCGCCCAGGCGAAGTCGCTCGACCACGTCAGGCCGCGCCAGTTGCGCACATTCACCGTCGACAGCGAAAGCTCGACACCGCTGTTTCGCGTCGAACCAATGTTCTGCAGCGTGGAGGTGAAGCCCGACGTCACCGGCAGCAGCCGCGTGAGCAGCAGATCGTGCGTGTTGTAGCGATAGCCGTCGATGCTGCCCGAGATGCGATCGTTGAAGATCGAGTATTCGAGGCCGATGTCAGTCTGATCGGTCTTCTCCCAACCAAGATCCGGATTGGGGATGTTGCCCGGCTTGTATCCGCGAACGCGCGTCGTGCCGAACGTATAGAGCTTCGACGAGAGCGTGCCCTCGGTGGAATACGGATTGATTGCGGTGTTGCCCGTTGTGCCGTAGCTGCCGCGCAACTTGAGCGAGCTCAGAGCACTGAACTGCCGGAAGAACGGTTCGTCACCGATCTGCCACCCGAGTCCGATCGACGGGAAGAACGTCCACTTGTGTCCGGGCGCAAGTCGGCTCGATCCGTCATAGCGTCCCGTGGCCGAGAGCGAGTACCGGTCGAGCAGCGTGTAGTTCAGGCGACCCATGTACGACTGCAGCGACCATTCGGAGATTCGACTCAGCTCGTTGCCCGCGGTGCCCGAGCCCAGGTCGTACCACAACTGCGTCGGATACGGAAGGTTCGTGGCGTACAGCGAGTCCTTCGTGAACCGATCGTGCTGGATGCTATAGAGTCCTGTAAGGTCAAAACGATGAATCGAACCCAGTGTGCGATTGACGTGCAGGATGTTGTCGAGTGTGTAGGAGAAGTCCTGTTGATCGATCTGGCCGGCCTGCGGCGGCTGTCCTTGATTGGAGCTATTCGCTCCGAGGTTGGCGCACGTGCCGTGGGTCCATGGCCCGTTGAAGCAGCCGTTCGACAACTGCGTATAGTCAGGGCCGAAATTCATGCGATACGTGACGCCCTCGGCGAGGTTCAACTCGGCGTACGCCGATCCGAAGACGCGGTTGACCGCTTGCTGCCGAACGACCGACTGCGCCTCGAGCACCGGGTTGATGTTGAGCGGATCGTCGTCGGGGCGCGTGTCGAGCAGGCCCGCCGAGTCAGGATTGGTGTAGTTCGTTGGGCGTCCGAGCGGCGTCATGGCGAGCGCGTAGCCGTACGCCGCGCCGCCTTCGCCCTGGTCGGTCGTGATGCGCGACGTGTTCGCCGTGAGGCCCATGTTCAGTCGGCGTGATGAATGATCGACTGAGGCGAAGGCCGTTCCCCGCGTATACCCCTGGCCGGGGATCGTGCCCTTTTGGTCGAAGTAGTTTCCGGAGAGCGCGTAGCGCGTGTCGGAGTTGGATCCGGTGAGCCCGCCCTGCAAACTCTTTTGCAAACCATCGCGAAGCACGGCGCGCTGCCAATCCGTCGAAATGTTCTGCTTGATGGCGAGCTGCTGTTTCGTCGTGAAGATCTTGGTGATGCTCGTGTCCTGACTGTTCGCCGCCGCCCCGTCCTGCATGTAGTGGACGTATTGCTGCAGGTTCATCATCGGGATGAGCTGCACGGGCTGCTGCGATCCGTAGTACATGTCGGCGTTGTACGACGCGTGCATGCCGCCGTCGCGCGGACCCTTCTTCGTCGTCACGAGAATGACGCCATTCGCTCCTCGGCTACCATAGATCGCGGTGGCCGCGGCGTCTTTGAGGACGTCGATCGTTTCGATGATCGCCGGATTGAAGTCCTGGATTCCGCCGGAGATCGGGATGCCGTCCACGACGAAGAGCGGATCGTTGCTCGCGGTGAGCGAGCGGCTTCCGCGTACGCGAACGCGCATCGCCGCCCCAGGTTCGTTGCTCGTCGTCACGATGTCGACGCCGGGCAACCGGCCCTGCAGCGCCTTCATTGGATCGGAGGTCGGGATGTCCTTGATCTGTGCGGCTTGGATAGTGCCCACGGCACCGGTCACGTCGCGGCGATCTTGCGTGCCGTACCCCACGACGACGACCGGATTCATTTGCGCCGGCGCCGTCGCCAGCGTGAACGAAACGGTGGCGTCCTGGCCGGCGCTCACCGTCACCGATTTGGTTGACGATGCGTAGCCGATGCCGCGAGCGAGCACATTGTGAGTTCCGGTTGGAACAGCGCTGATGGTGAATCGCCCAGCCGTGTCGGACACCGCGCCGCGCGAAGTTCCGGTGACGGTTATCTGAATGCCCGACAGGGGCCGACCATCATCCGCGTTCACCCGGCCGGCGATCCTGCCGCCGGTTTGCGCCTGGGCCGTAGCCGCGACGGCGATTAGGGTGAAGATCGCTTGGAGAATCCTGCGTCCCATCAGTCTTTCCTCCGGAGAGCGTGAGATTCGTACGGCACGGAGACAAACACAGGCGCAATTACATGTCGGGCTGAAAAAACTCTGAGGGACGAGGGCGTCGTCGGCGGGCGGACTGGAGGGGTAGCGATGGGGGCGTCCCTGGATGCCTCGACGCAGTCGTTGATCTACCGCCGGACGCGACGGATATGTTGCGCGGCTCAACAAAGTGATAAGATGACACGATCGCCACACGATTTTACAGCCAGGACTTTGGCTGTCAAGGGGATTGTTTCCCCAGTTTCGAGACCTGAGCGCCAGAAATTGGGGCGTTCGCCCCTAGGCAGCGGCCAACGAACGGCCCAATTTGCCAAGTCACCTTACGAATTGTGCAGATCGGCTAAACGGCCGCCTCCGCCCCAGCGAAGTTTTTCGGAGTCCTATGCCCTCGCCCACCGCAGTGCGGATCGCAATCCTCAGCGTGATCTCGGCACTCGGCATCGCCGCGGGTGCCGCCGTCAATCCGGCGACGCGTCTGTCGGCGCAATCCGTCGCTCCCGTTGAACGCCAGGGGCTACGCCTGCCGCGCCTCTTCGCCGACGGCATGGTGCTTCAGCGCGACACGCCGATCGCCATTTGGGGCTGGGCCGATCGCGGAGCCGACATCTCAATTGTATTCCGCGGCGTCACCATCCACACGGCAGCGGTCTACGACGGAACGTGGAGAGCGACTCTCCCGCCGCAACGCGCCGGCGGACCGTTCGAGCTGTCCGTGCACGCAGCCAACGGACGCATCGAGCTTCACGACGTGCTCGTGGGCGACGTCTGGGTTGCGTCCGGACAATCGAACATCGAATTCACCGTGTCCGCGGGTAAGAACGCAGCGCAGGAAATCGCGAGCGCGAACGATTCGCTTCTCCGCCATTTCAAGGTGCCCAACTCGTGGTCGAACTCGCCGGAGAGCGATCTTGCCGGCGGAGATTGGTCGCCAGCGGACTCGCAGCACGTTGGTGCATTCACGGCGGTCGGCTACTTCTTTGCCCGCGACTTACGGAAGTCGGCGCACGTCCCGATCGGTATCATCAACACGACCTGGAGCGGCAGCAATATCGAGACGTGGATCAGTCGAGGCGCGCAGCAGATCACGGACAGCGCGTGGTCGGCTATCGTGCAGCGCGAGGCGGACCGAGTGAAGGCCATTCGCGATTCCCTGACCGTCAAACTCGGCGTCCTCCCCGCAATGGATTCGGGAATGGTGAACGATCGAGCGCCGTGGGCCGATCCGTCGCTCGATGACAGCGGTTGGTCCGAGTTGCCCGTTCCCGCATACTGGGAAGCGCACGGCTACGGTGGAATGGATGGAATTGCGTGGTACCGCGTTGCATTCGACTTGAGCGACGCCGAGTTGCGGGCGGGTGTCACGGTGGCGTTCGCGGGGATCGATGACGACGACATCACGTGGGTGAACGGGGTCGAAGTCGGACGCACGACTGGGTACAACGTTCCCCGCGCCTATAAGATTGCCGCGAGTGCGCTTCACGCCGGACGGAACATGCTCGCCGTTCGCGTCACCGACGCCGGCGCTGGTGGCGGAATCAACGGCGCAGTGTCTCTGACGTTGAGCAACGGAACGCAGCGATCGCTCGCCGGCGCGTGGAAGTTCAAGGTCGGCGCCGTCTCGTTTCAACCTGACGGACAGCAGATCAACAAGATCCCGAGCATTCTATATAACAGAATGGTTCACCCACTCCTGCCGTTTGCGATCAAGGGAGTGATCTGGTATCAGGGCGAGTCGAACTCGAACACCGTAGAGCAGGCGTTGGCGTATCGCGGACAGTTCGCGACGCTGATCGAGAGTTGGCGCCGCGAGTGGGGCGGAGGGTTGCTCCGACCAACCGGATCGCTGCGCGAGCCGTTCCCTTTCCTCTGGGTACAGTTGCCCAACTTTGGGACTCCCGACAGTGCGCCGCCTACCGCACCGGCATGGGCCGTACAACGCGAGTCGATGTCGGCGGCGTTGGTCCTTCCGAAGACTGGACAGGCAATCGCGATCGACGTGGGCGACGCCACGAATCTTCATCCAACGAACAAGCAGGATGTTGGAGCGAGACTCGCGCGCGTGGCGCGTCGTGTCGCGTACGAGGAGGCCGTGGTCGCCGCCGGACCATCGTATCGGTCGCACGTCGTCCGCGAAGATACGGTCGTCGTGGAGTTTGCGGATCTGGGCGGAGGCCTGGTCACCACCGCGAACGACGGGCGCGTGGGCGGGTTCGCGATTGCCGGTGCCGACCGAAAGTTTGTTTGGGCAACTGCGCGGATTGTCGGCAATCGCGTGCTCGTCTGGAGCCGTGAGGTGAAGACGCCCGTGGCTGTCCGGTACGCGTGGGCCAACAATCCGGATCGGGCGAGCCTCTACAACAGGGAGCATCTGCCCGCGGCACCGTTTCGGACCGATCGCTGGTGAGCCGCGATGTCGCTGCCAACCGGCCGGGACCTCGCCGAAATCAGCGGCGAGCCGAGCATGTCAGCCGACCCGCTCCACGTAGCGAACGCGACTGTGTCGGGTTTCCGCGCCCGAATGCGTTCGCTTTAGAGAGACTGTCTGCTTTCGGTAAGGGAAAGTGACGTGGACAACACGAGACGGCGTGTTTTCGCGCCGCCCCGTGTACGTCGAAACCGCCAAGTTGTCTACGCAATGGCCGTCATTGGGTCAATCACGCGCAGTATCTCATTGAGGCGCGTGCACGGCAGTCCGCCGCGCTTTGCGTGCTCCCGCACCATCTGCTCGTTGTCAGCCAGATAAATACAATAGATCCGATCGGCGGTGACATAGCTCTGTATCCACTGAATTCCCGGACCCATATCGCGCAGCACTTGGTTGGAGATCTGTGAGACATCCCTCAACTGATCCATGGACAGACTGCCCGCACCGATCAGTTCTCGCTCAATGATGTATCGATGCAGGCCATTCGATTTCCAGACCGTGGGCCGAAGCGTAGGCAACGGCGCCGCTGCGTTGCTCAGCAGTGTACTCGCGGATTCCAGGATGCGAACAGGCCGCTCGGGTTGGTGCGATGCGTCCATACATGAAGTCCCCAGAGTTGGAATCCATCGTTCTGCAAGAATTTCTGACCGAAAAGCACAGGAGCGGTCGCCGTCTTGGGAAGCGACGTGTACGGAATGACGAACTCGACGCCCACCAAGCTCATCTCGCCGTTTGTCCCTGGCTCGTAAATCACGATCTCCGGATGAAGAGAATCGATGACCGCGTCGAACGTGCTGGTCTTGCCGAAGTGAATACCCATTGCGCCGAGATCGCCGCTCGACATGCAATCGGTGATCGAGGTGAAGCCGGCGCCCTTGGCCATGGCGAAGCTCGTATACGGCTCGAGCGCCGCGCGGAGTGCCTCAACACCCTGAGGCAGCGCGGGCGTAGTCGCCGGCGGGGTGGTTACCGGCGAAGCCGGATCATCATTCTTGCACGCCGCTGCCCACACCGCGGAGAGAAGTGCCGCGCCCAGGACGTACCGCAAACTCGCTTTCATACTCGTAATCCTCTTGTTGTCTGAATGACTCTTGCCCAACCCACCGCTCCAATGCGCTTTGCATGGCTGAGCTGAACTTGTGCGCCAATGATAAACACCATCGATCGTCTCACTCTCGCCCTTGAATCGCCACCCGATCGCCCGGGCATCGCCCGCGCCATCGCGAATCGCCTCACGCTGTTCGGCGGTGCTACGCTCGATACCGAGAGCGGTCCAATCACCGGACGCGCCGCGCAACGCCATCGCATTGCGCTCTTGGCCTTGTTGTCGACCACACGCCGGCTATACCGAAGTCGGGATCAGCTCATCACTTTTCTCTGGCCGGACGCGGACGCCGAACGCGGTCGCAAGCTGCTGTCGGATTCCGTCTATCGCATCAACCAAGCGCTCGGCGGCGACGCCATCACCGGGACCGGTGAGGACGTTCGCCTCAATCGGACCGTCGTTGGCAGCGATGTCGCGGACTTTGAGGCCGCGATGGAGTCGAGCGAGTGGCGGCGCGTCGTCGATCTCCACACAGGTCCGTTTCTCGACGGGTTCTTCCTTCCCGGCGCGACCGAATTCGATCAGTGGATGGAAAACGAACGCGCGCAGTATTCGCGAACCGTCGCCAAAGCCTTTGAAGCGCTCGCCGTCGAAGCACGCGACACAGGTTCCGCCGCCGACGCGGTTGACTGGTGGCAACGCCTGGCCGCACTCGTCCCCGACGATTCGAGAGTGGCGATGGAGTTGATGCTCGCTCTGGAAACGGTCGGCAATCGTGCGGGCGCACTTCGCCACGCGCGACTGCATTCCGTCGTGCTTCGCGAAACGCTCGGGCTGGAGCCGGATCGTTCGGTGAAGAAACTCGCCGACCAGATGGCGACCCGGAGCGACGCGCCGGTCTGTGCGGCGATCGCCGCCGAGGCGGCGATGCCGGCCGGACCGATCACGGCGGCGAGTGCAGTATGTCACACTCCGGTGGCAACCGACATCGTGGCGAGCGCACGCGCATCGCACACGCCGTCGCTTGGCAGCTCCATCGCGGTTCTCCCGTTCAACAACGTGAGCGACTCCGATGCGAACGCGTATTTCGCCGACGGCGTGTCGGAGGAATTGATGTACCTGCTGACGCGAACGCCCGGCCTTCGCGTCGCCTCGCGGACATCGACGTTTGCCTATCGCGATTTGAAGCTCGACGTGCGAGAATTGGCGCGCCGGTTGGACGTCGACTGGATTCTCGAAGGCAGCGTGCGCCGTTCAGGATCCATGCTGCGCATCGTCGCGCAACTCATCGACGCACGCAACGGCTATCAGATCTGGTCGGAGTCCTTTGACCGGACGTCGAGCGACATCTTCGCGATTCAAGCGGAGATTGCGGGCGAGATCGTCAACCGTCTTGCTCCTACGGTCGGCGGAACTGTCGGCGTCGCACCTCCAGCCGGTGTTCGCCTAGCCTCCGATCCCGAGACGTATGACGTCTATCTTCAGGCGCGATTCCAGTGGCATCGGCGAAACGAGGATACGCTCCGAGAATCGGCCGCGCTCTTCGAGCAAGTTGTCGCGCGCGATCCCGACTACGCGCGCGCCTGGGCCGGACTCGCTGATGCGTACGCGGTGCTGGCGTTCTACGACTACCTTCCTCCGCAAGTCGCGTTTCCTCGTGCGGAGGCCGCGGACCGGCATGCCATTTTGCTCGACCCAACGCTCGCCGCGCCATACGCCACGCTCGCCTACGTCGACACCTTCTATCACTGGAATTGGGCAGCGGCCGAGCGGGGATTTCGGCGGGCCATCGAGCTCGAGCCCACGTATTCCACGGCGCGCCACTGGTACGGCAGCCTCCTCGCCGCCCGCGGGCGGTTGGAAGAAGCAGAGCAGGAAATGCGACGGGCTGCCGAGCTTGACCCGTTGTCGATGGTCGCGCATTCGTGCATTGGGTGGGTATACATACTCGCGAATCAGAATGATCGCGCCATCCAACAGCTGCGCGGCGTGTTGCAACTGGATCCGAACTTTCAGCTGGCCCACTACTGGATGGCTCTTGCACTCGAGCAAAAGGGACAACCGGCGGACGCCGTTCCGTTTCTCAATCGCATATTGGAACTATCACGCGGCTGTGCGCACGGGTGCTCGCTCACGCTGAGCGCGCTGGCGCGGGCTCACGCATTGGCCGGCAACGTAAACGCATCGCGTGTGATCCTCGACAACCTTCTCGAACAGGAAAAGGGCGGGCGATACATCTCCTCGTACGATCTCGCGAAGGTGTACCAGGCGTTGGGCGACATGCCCGCGGCGCTGAGACGCCTCGAGCGCGCGTACACCGACCGCGCGCACTCAATGGCGCTCCTGAGTGTGGACCCGCAACTTCGCCCATTCGCAGACGATCCGCGATTCCAGAAGCTCGTCGAGCGCGTGCACGAACCCTCGGCCGGAAAACAATTGACGCGCTGATCGCGGGGCGCGACGGCTCGTCAGTGGTTGGCGGTCGCGCCGTGCTGCATCGACGCGAGCACTTGGCGCAAGATCGTTTCCGAGCGTCGTTGACCGTAACTACTCCCGTAGGCGCTCGACGAGACGGCGACAACGAGATCGTATTGCGGCACGATGTAGATCTTGTTGCCGCCGTTTCCGCTGGCGAAGTGCACGGTGACTGAATCGCCGCCAACGTCGTAGCGCTTGAGATACCACAGATAGCCGTAGGCGTCGGCGTAGCGATCGATGGTTCCGCCGGTCGGCACGATCGGCGCAAGGGACGCATGGACCCACGCGCTGCTCACGACACGTGTGCCGTTGTACGTGCCGTCGTGCAAGAACAGCTCGCCCAGCTTGACCATGTCGCGAAGACGCAGCTTCAGATTGCCCTGGCCCACGCCCTCACCGCGCGGGCCGCGCCGCCACGAATAGCGCGTGATTCCCAGCGGACGAAAGAGCGCTTGATCGGCAAATGCCGAGAGAGGCATGTGCGCTGCTTGTTCGACGGCTGCGCCGGCAAGAAATGCGTTGAGCGATGCATATAGGTATCGCTCATCTTGCGGGTGCGTGCGCGGCACGGTGCCGGCGAACGCCAGCCAATCGCTGCTCTCGTCGAGCCGGCGTTCGTTGCCAACCGAAAGGGAGTCGACGTCATCGGCATCGAGACCGGTGCGCATGGTGAGACATGCGCGGAGCGTCGTTCCTCCGGCCGGCGTCCCGTTCAGCCTCGGAACGAGATGCCCGAGGGTCTCGTCCACATTGGCGATGAGGTGTCGGTCGAGCGCGATCCCCGCCAACATCGACGTGATACTCTTGCCGGCCGAACGCATATCGTGAAGGGTGTCGGGGCCGTCGCCGTTGAAGTACATCTCAACGACGGGACGTCCTGCGCGCACGACCATCACCCCTTTGAGATCGTGCGTGCTGTCGCGTTGAAGATCCGAGATCAGCCTGCCCAACGCTTGCTGGCGACTCGCCGACGCATCGGCGCGGCGTTCCGGGTGCACGGAGTGACACGCGACGGACAGGCCCGCCGCAACGATCGCGACCCAACGCATCGATTGCATGTTCAGCCGGTTCATGGTGAGCTCGACTTACGGCGCCGGCGGCGGCTTGAGCTCCCACAGGACGTTCACAATCACCCATTTGCCGTTCCACTTCGCGAGCTGGAGGTAGTCCACCCAGTCCGATGCGATGACCTTCGCGACTGCGGCATTCTGGTAGACATCGAGCAGGGTGAAGTCCTTTTGCTTCCGCGCGTCGGGAGTGCGCGTTCCGCCGCCGGCGCGGGTGCGGTTCACGAGCGTCATCGCGCTGATCGATTCCAACTGGAAGCGTCCCGTCTTGGGGTCGCTCATGACGATTCGCTTCGCCAGCTCCGGATGAACGGCCCGCTCCATTCTCGCCGCGTCTCCAGCATACCATCCTTCGATATAGTCCATCGCGGTGGCGCGAATCGCCGCTGTGTCGGCGGCGGCTTGCGCTTCGGCGCGCGTGGTAAGAGCCGTGGCCGCTGAGAGCAATGCCAGTGTCAATCGGGCAAGCGAGCGCATGAGACGTCTCCGTGCGTAGAAGAGCGGGTGATGACGCAGAGCCGGTCGGCTCTCGTTCTCAAGGTTGAGCCGTTCGCGATCCTCGACAACACGAACGGTCCCTCGACAGAGCAAAACCGTCCCACCAACGCTGGTTCCGGAACCAGGAGCGTGGTATCGTGTTCGCGTGACACCTGCAGTCCAGCCACCGAACGCACCGTCGAGCGCACTGTCGACCGCAGTGTCGAGCGCACTGTCGATCGCACCGCGCGCCTCGCGGTGGAAATGGGGCTGGACGCTGTTCGTGGCGTGGACCGTCCTTGCGTTCGCGTCGATCCTTCAGATCGCCGTGGCGTTCAATCAGCGCGGGCAGTCGGTGCCCTGGCGCAACATCGTACCCGAACGGCTGATCGACTGGTACACGTGCGCGATGTTCACGCCGGTCTGCTTCTGGTTGGCGCGCCGGTATCCGTTGAACGAGGTGCCGTGGCGAAAAGCGCTCCCCGGATATCTGCTCGTCACGAGCACATGCGTCGTGCTCAAGTGCGTGCTTATGGTGGCGATCTTCAACCTGATCGGCTCGACGCTGGTCGGCGCCACGCTTCAGGTAACGTTTGCACGCGCGCTCGCCCAGAATTTTATCTTCGACAGCATCGTTCTGTGGTGTGTGATCGCCGTCATTCATGTGCTCGAGCTGCAGGTGCATTTATCGCAGCGCGAGCATGCGGCGCTCGAGTTGCGCGCGCAGCTGTCGGAGGCGGAGCTGCAGGTGCTCAAGGGACAGCTGCAACCGCACTTTCTCTTCAACACCCTGAACGGCGTGGCTTCGCTGATTCATACCGCTCCCGCGGTCGCGGACTTTGTCGTTGTGCAGCTGGCGGATCTGCTCCGCGCATCGCTCGACCATGACTCTGCTCGCGAGATTCCACTGGCGGATGAGCTGGCGCTGCTCGACAAATACCTCGCGATCATGGACGCTCGCTTTCAGGGTCGGGTGTCCATTCGCCGCGAGATCGACGAGGGAGCGCGACGCGCGCTCGTGCCGCAGTTTCTCCTCCAGCCGCTCGTCGAGAACGCGTTCGAGCATGGGATCGGCCGTCGATCCGGGGCCGGGTGCATCAGCATTCGCGTGACGCTGGTCGGCGCGGCGCGAATCCGTTTCGAGGTAAGCGATGATGGCGCCGGCCTGTCGGGCAATGGCGCTCCAGCCTCCGGCGTTGGCCTCACGAACACGCGAAAGCGGCTCGAGCGGCTCTACGGCGACGCCCAGCCGCTGTCACTGTCGTCACTTCCCGACGGCGGCGCGCAGGTGTCCGTCGAGATCCCCTTTCGCGTCGCATGAACATTCGCGTTCTCATTGCCGACGACGAGCCGCCGGCGCGCGCTCGCGTCCGCGCCATGCTCTCGGCGCACGAGCACTGTGAGGTCAGCGGCGAGGCGGCGGATGGGGCGGAAGCGGCGGACATGATCCTTCGCGATTGCCCCGATCTCGTGTTTCTCGACATCAAGATGCCGGAGCTCGATGGCTTCGAGGTGCTCGACGCGCTGCGGATCGGAGAAGGGCCCACGCCGGCAATCGTCTTCGTCACCGCGTTCGACCAGTTCGCGCTGAAAGCGTTCGAGGTGGGCGCGCTCGACTACCTGCTCAAACCGTTCGATCAATCGCGCTTCGACCGCGCGTTTCGCGCCGCGTCGGACAAGATCGCCGTGCGACGCCTCCGAATGACCGAAGGCGCCGCCGCCGAGGGCGTCGATGCGGAATTGGAGACGTTTCTTCAGTCAACAGGTCCACGGCGTGAATTCCCATCGCGGTTTCTCGTGCGACGCGGCCGCCAGATGCAGTTCATCCGGGCCGAGACGATCGATTGGCTGGACGCGCAAGCGAACTATGTGCAACTCCACATCGGCGGCCGAACCCACTTGCTGCGCGACACCATGACGGCGATGGAGACGAAACTGGATCCCTCGGTGTTCGTGCGTGTGCACCGCTCCGTGATCGTCAATATCGATCGCGTCGCGACCATCGAGCCTCACGTGCATGGCGAGTTCGAGATCACGATGCGCGACGGTTCGCGGATGACGACGAGCGCCGCGCACAGCGCGAAGCTGCGCGGGATGTTGCGCTAGCGCGTTATGTGCGCCGGTCGGCGCGAAGGGCTTCGAGAAGCGCATAACCCGCCGGCCATGCGCCGAGGTTGGTGGCGCTATTGATGTGGCCGGCCGCGCCGATGTCGACGAACGTGCTGCCCCAGGCGCGAGCGTAGGATTTGGCGCGCTCGAGAGTAACGAAGACATCATCCTGGCTCGCGACGACCGTGGTCGGAAACGGCAGTGCGAGAAGTGGCATGGGAGCGAACCCGGACGGCCCTACGGGATAGTTCGGTCCATCGGGGTCCGACGGGCCCACGAGCAGTGCGCCGCGCACGCGCTCGACGCGGTCCGCCGCTGCCGCGGGCGCCCAATGCGCAATGAGCGCGCACGCTGAACTATGCGCCACCAAAACGATTTCTCCCGGCGTCGTTGCAACGGCGTGATCGAGTGTCGCGACCCAGTCCGCGCATCGCGGCCGCTCCCATTCCATCTGCAACACCCGCCGGCATTGCGGATCGGCACGTTCCCAGTAGCTCTGCCAGTGCTCGGGTCCGGAGTTGGAAATGCCTGGCAGTATTAGAGTCGTCAGCGTCATTGTTAAGTCGCTCGGTTTCAGCAGTTCTGTTCAGCAGTTCTGTTTCAGCACTTCTGTGCCGGTTTGTCGATCGAGGCGATCGCGCCATCGCTCAGACCGATATCTAGTCCAACCGTCGGGTCGGCGGCAGCACGCCTTGCCCCCGGCACCTTTGCGGCGCAGAATGAATCAGCACAGGAGTGAACATGACGCGCCTATCTGTTGCCACAACCGCGGTGCTTCTGACCCTCCCCGGGTTCGCGGCGTATTCGCAGGACCACGAACATTCGCCGACCGACCATTTCGGCACCGTTCATTTCGCGACGTCGTGCGCCGCGAAGGTGGCGCCGCAATTCGATCGCGGCGTCGCGCTGCTGCACTCGTTCGAATTTGGCGAATCGATTCGGACGTTCACCGACGTGCTCGGTGCCGACTCTACGTGCGCGATGGCGCACTGGGGCATCGCCCTCAGTCGATGGACTAATCCGATGGCGCCAGGCAACCGGCCGGTTGCGTTGCTGCGCCAGGGCCAACAGTCGGTCGATGCCGCGACCCGACTCGGTGCGCATGCGTCGGAGCGCGAGCGCGGCTACATCCGCGCCGTTGGGCAGCTCTATGACGACTTCGAGCATAAGGACCAGCGGACGCGCGTCGTCGCCTACGAGCACGCGATGAACGAGCTTGCGACGCAGCAGCCCGCGGACACCGAAGCCAAGATCTTTTACGCCATCTCACTCGTGGCGTCCGCGGCGCCGACCGATAAGACGTATGCGAATCAACTCAAGGCGGGCAGTATTCTCGAGCCGCTCTGGGCCAAGCAGCCCAATCATCCCGGCCTGGCTCACTACATCATTCACACGTATGACTATCCACCGTTAGCCGACAAGGCGCGTGCCGCGGCGGAGCGCTATGCGAGCGTCGCTCCGTCTGCAGCACACGCGCTGCACATGCCGTCGCACACGTTTACGCGCGTCGGCATGTGGCAGGAGTCGGTCAACACGAATACGAAGTCGATGAAGGTCGCGGTGGCCAGCGGTTCCATCGCGGAAGCGCTGCACGCGTCGGACTACGCGGTGTACGCCAATCTGCAAATGGGAAAAGAGCGGGAGGCGAAGGCAATTCTCGACGGGCTGCCGGCGCTTGCGGCGCGTTTCGATCCAAACGCGGTTACCGGCGCTGCACCGGGTTCTGCCGGAGTGTTTGCGCTCGCGGCCATCCCGGCGCGTTGGACGCTCGAGCGGCGCGCGTGGGCAGAAGCAGCCGCGCTCGAACCAAAGGCGAGCGCGTTTCCGTATGCTGAAGCGATGACGTACTTCGCGCGCGCACTTGGCGCGTCGCACACCGGCGACACCGTCAGGGCGAAATCGTCGATCGATTCACTGGCGTCCATTCAACAACGGCTCACCGCGAGCGGCGAAGGGTATTGGGCGGAGCAGGTTGCCATTCAGCATCTCGCTGCCCAGGCGACCCTTGAATTGGTCGAAAAGCGCGGGACCGAAGCGCTCGCGCACATGCGCGAAGCGGCGGCGCGCGAGGACGCAACGGAAAAGGCGGCCGTGACGCCGGGTCCACTCGCGCCGGCGCGCGAGTTGCTCGCCGACATGCTCGTGGAGCTCAAGCGGCCGGCCGAGGCGCGGGCGGAGTATCGCGCGACGCTCGCGAAGGAGCCGAAGCGCCGCCTTTCGTTGCTAGGCGCCGACGCCCGTTCGCCGAGAAACTAGAATTCTCTACTGAAGCAACGCGCTGTTGGTACAACGGGCGGCTGAGCGGCGGAAGAGCCGGCGCGAGGCCAAGCACCCCCGGTCTGCTTAGCTCTATTCGCGAAACGCGCGACTCGAGATGGCGACGGAATTTTTGTCGGGATCCTTCGCGTTCGCAAAGGAGTACCCGTTGGCAACATGCGTCGCGCCAAACTGCAGGCCCATCTCAGCGGACTTCTGCTTGAACCTCTCGATGTCCTGAACATCGAACACGAGCTTGACGCCAACTTGGCCGAGCTTGACGCTCTTCGCCGCCTGGTGGATCACGATGCTCGCACCTCCACTCCGCGGTGTGAGTGTGATCAAACCCTCGACAACCTGTCCGCGCAACTCGAAGTCGAAGAACTTCGCGTAGAAGGCGGCCGTTCGTTGCATATCTCTCGCGTAGATCAATACGGCGCCGAGCGAAGGGCTCATGGTATTCCGAGGTGCATGGTGTTCAACAATGATAGAGTCTGAGATCGTCGCGAAAGACCGGCGGAGCGCGTGCGCGGACCCTTCACCATCACTGACAAAATATCACGGCTTCGTCTGCCAGGCGTCGACGCGCGCGATCGCCGAGGCGGGCGGGAGCGAGTCGTGCGCGATAATATGCCTTGACAAGCATATGCTGTTAGACGCATATTCGACCCATGATCGAGACCTTCGCTGCGCTCGCTGAGCCAAATCGCTACCGCATTGTGGAACTGCTGCGCTCGGGTGGGCGCTCCGTCAACGACATCGGCGCCCGCCTCGACCTGAACCAGCCGCAGGTGTCCAAGCACCTGCGCGTGCTCAAGGACGTTGGGCTCGTCCGCGTCGAGCCGCGCGCGCAGCAGCGTGTCTACGAGTTGCAGGCGAAGCCGCTGCGGGCGCTCAACGATTGGCTCGATCGCTACCGCCGAGTGTGGGATGTGCGTTTCAACGCACTGGACGAGCTCCTCGTGGAGCTCGAAAACAACAAGGAGACCTCCAATGTCCGCAAAAAGCGAAAGTGAAGGTGCAACCATGAGCCGCACCCAGGTCGAGCGCGCGTCGGAGCGCGAGCTGGTCATTCGCCGAGTCTTTCATGCGCGTCCGCAGACGGTGTTCGACGCGATGACGAAGCCTGAGCTTCTCAAGCGCTGGTGGGCGCCGCTGTCTCTTGGCGTCGTATTGTACGAATGCGAATCGGACGCGCGCGTCGGAGGCAACTACCGGTACGTGTTCGGCAAGCCGGGAGAAGCGAAAATGGCGTTCTCGGGCGTCTATCAGGAAGTTGTCTCGGGCGCTCGTATTGTGTATACGCAGATCTTCGAGACGATGCGCGAGGCCGGCGTGGGCGTGATCACGGCAACGTATGAAGCGCACGCCGACGGAACGCTGCTGACGCAGCGCGAGCTGTATCCGTCGAAGGAAGTGTTGGACGGCGTACTCGCGTCCGGGATGGAGCGCGGGATGCGTGAGACGCTCGAGCAACTGGAGGCGCTGCTTCCCGAGCTCGAGGCGTAGCGGCTACGGCGACGCTCCACGTTTGAGGAACGCAGCTGGAATGGGTTGGTCGGCGCGCTCGTTGTCCCAGAGCACGCCGACGACCCACCAGCGGCTTCCGTCGTTGAGCAACTGAATGCTGTTGATGCCGCGCCCGGATGCGTGTCCGTACGTAGTCGTCCACCGTTTGAACGTTGATCACAGCCGGGCCATTGGATGCCCGAGCAGTTGGCATGAGTCGCGCGCCGGGAACGAAGAGGGAGCGAAAACGATCGGTGTCGCGCTTCTGGTCAACCATGATGGTATTGGCATCGTAGAGCGCGGCGACGATGGCGTCGGCCGAGGCGACGTCTTTGGGATGTGCGGCGATCTGCGCCGTCGATGTCGCGTTCGCGATCGATTGCGAGGACAGATGTGACGACGCCATTAGACTCGCGATCATCAGGAGCATGCAGGCTCTACGCTTCATGGTCTCTCCTCGCGACATTGTTTCGCGGCGAACACAAACTCGGCTAGGCGAGCGCGTCTAGCGCCGGAAGCAATGGGATGGAGAGTGCGACGCGCCAGTGCCAGTCCGTGCCAATGCCGTTTAGGCCAGCGTGACGAGAAACGCACCTCGATAGTTCGGCTCCAGGTGCGGCTGCTCACGTCTCATGTGTGCGTCGCGGCCGTGT
>JBDUEJ010000021.1:0-92865 GCA_040002475.1 bacterium
CCGATTTGTCAACTAAGACTTTAGGTGCCGATCTCCGGCCGCGATTGACCGCGCGCTACACGCGTGTCAGCCTACGCTTCTCCGCCAGTTCCGCTATCGCTGTCTCACACGCGTGCAAACACAGTCGCAACCCCGGCAGGGTGTGGTCGCCCATGTGGCCGATCCGGATTGTGGTCTCGCTCAGCTCTCCGTAGCCGGCGCCAACCGTGAAGCCGCGCACCGAGATCGCCGCGCGCAGTTCTTTCGCCGACATTCCCTTGGGCAGGGAAATTACCGTTACCGTTGGCGAACGCGACCCCTCCGGCGCGACAATGCCGACGTCGATTTTGCGACGCTGCGACATCGCGTGCACCCACTCGATCGTGGCGTCGCGCATCGAAATGTGCCGCTCCCACCGCCGCTCAATTCCTTCGCGACCAATGTCGCCCATCTGCGCCTCGAGCGCGTACAGCAGCGACGTCGCCGGTGTGCTCGGCGTTTGGTTTTTCTCCGCGTACGCGTCGTATTGCACGATGTCGAAATAGAATCCGCGGTTGCGCACGCGCTTCGCACGTTCGACGTACTCCGCTGACGCTACCGCGAACGCCAAGCCCGCAGGCAGCGCCAATGCCTTCTGCGATCCCGTCAGCACGAAATCGAGATTCCATCCATCAACGGTCATTTCGGCGCCACCCGCGCCGGAGACGCTGTCCACGATCACGATCGCGCCGTGTCGGTGTGCCACTTCCGCCACAGCCCGCACGTCCGTGATCACGCCGGTCGACGTCTCGGAATGCGCGACCGTCACCGCGACGAACTGCTTCGCTTCGAGCACGCTTTCCACGACGTCGAGGTCGAACGTCTGACCCCACGGCACAACGATCCGCTGCACCTGCCGCTCGCACGACTCGGCGACTTTTGCAAAGCGCTCGGAGAAGCCGCCGTTGACGAGCGAGAGGATGGGCCCGTCCGGCGTGTTGCGAATCGCCATTTCCATGAAGCCCGTCGCCGATGTCGCGCACACGTACACGGGCCGCGCGGTGAGCAGCACGTCACGCAGTCCGGCCTCGATGCGCGCGAACATCGCTTCGAAGTCCTTGCCTCGATGGCCCATCATGGGGCGCGTCAAATGCGCAAGAATCTCTGGGCGGACCTCGGTTGGTCCGGGAACAAAGAATGTTCCGAAGGTGGAGTCGGCCATGTTCTCCAATCTAGACTGAAGAAGGCCTGCGGACCGGGGTCTGGGTCACCCGTAGGTACGACCTTCGTCGCGCTGATACCCCACCGCAGCAAGCATGAGAAACGCAGCCGTAAACGCGATCAGGACAAACACGTGTGTAAGAGCCGCCGACCCTGCAAGTCCGACCGTGCCGAGGGCGAGCTGCGCCAAGTGATATGGCGGCAACGCCGGCGCGATCTGTTGGATGACGTGCGGCAAGAAGGTGAGCGGCATCCACAATCCCGACGCAAATGCCATCGGCAGATAGACCATATTCAGAATCGGCGGAGCGGAGTTCGGCCCGGCGAGATACCCGATCGCCAGCCCGAGTGAGCAAAACGGCGCGGCGCCAAGCACGAGCGACGCGGCCAACGCGACCCAGGAAGCGAGCGGCAGCCGAACATTCCCGAAAAGAAACCCGAGCAGAAACAGCAGCGCGACGATGATCGCGCTGAAGATCATCGCCATCAGTACCTTGGCTCCGAAATAAGTGACCATCGGCATGGGGCTCGCGCGCTTCACGGTGAGCCAACCCTGCCCACGCTCGCTCGCGATCGTGACGCCGAGTCCAAACATCGACGCGCCGATGACGCCGAACGCACCCATCGTGGCAACGAGCGACGTCGCGATGCTCGATCCTCCGGTCCGTCCTCCGAACGCCAATCCGAAGATGGCGTAGAACATCAGCGGGAAGACGATGGTCGGCAAAATGTAGGCAGGCAGGCGGACGAGTTTCAGAAACTCGCATTTCGTCTCGGCCGCGAGAATGCGCAGGATGCGGCCAATCGTCATGTCGGGACCGCCTCCGGCTCGGCAGCACCGCCCTTCTGCGTCAATGCGAGAAATGCTTCCTCGAGTCCAGCGCCGCTGACCTCGAGGTCGCTCAGGGTGTCATCTCGGAGAAGCAGCTCCCGCACCACCGGCTCGGCGACCGCGGCAAGCAGCTCGACACGTTCGCCATTCAAGCGCACGGTACGCACGCCGGCGATTGCGCGCAGGTCTGTTTCCGGAATCGTCGTGCGACAGCGAATCATTTTAGTAGCAGACTGCGACTTAATCTCGGCCGGAGTTCCGTCGGCGACGATCACGCCGTGGTTGATCACCACCACGCGGTCGGCGAGCGCGTCCGCCTCCTCGAGATAGTGCGTGGTGAGCAGAATGCTCTTGCCCGAGCGCGCAAAGGCCGAGATGCGCTCCCAGAACGCGCGCCGCGTTTCGACGTCGAAGCCAACGGTTGGTTCGTCGAGGAGAAGAAGCGACGGGTCGCCGCAGATGGACAGCGCGAACAGCACGCGTTGCCGCTCTCCGCCGGAGAGTTGCCCGAATTGCCGATTGGCGAGCGCGGTGAGGCCGGAAATTTCGAGCACCACGTCGAGCGGCAGCGGCGCGGGATAGTACGTGCGAAAGAGATCGATGTGCTCGCGGACGCGAAGCGTCTCGGGAACCTTGCCCACCTGCATCATGGCGCCGATCTGCTCGCGCGTCGAGGAGCGACGAGGGTCGGCGTCGAGGACGGTCACGCGCCCGCTGTTCGTTTTCGCGAGCCCAAGGAGAAGTTTGACCGCCGTCGTCTTACCGGCACCGTTGGGGCCGAGGAGCGCGGTGACGCCGAGGCGCAACTCGAGATCGACGTCGCGAAGGGCGACAATGTTGCCGTACGTCTTTGTGACGCCGGCGAATTGGGCGACAACGTGTGGTGGCGAGCCAATCATGCTGCCGTTTCCCACTATAATCCTGTCCCTCGATAACGAGAGGATGGTCGGATGATAGGATATTAGGATAGTAGAAAGGTATCAGTCTACTATCCTGCCATCCTACTATCTTAGCGTTTCAAAACCCGCCCGGCCGTTGCGCCGTTGTACTTTCCGTCATCGATCGCGACGACGCCGTTGACGAGCACATACTGCATCCCCACGGCGAGCAGCGTCGGTTGTTCGTACGTCGACTTGTCGGTGACGGTATTCGGATCGAAAGCGATGACGTCGGCGAACGCACCCACGGAGAGCACACCGCGATCCTTGAATCCAAGGAATTGCGCGGTGCGCTGGCTGCTCCGTTGGACTGCCTGCGGCAGCGTCAGCACATGCCTGGTGTAGACATACGTACGCAGAATCTTCGGAAAGGTGCCGTACTTTCGCGGATGGCCGTCGCTGCCGTCGGAATCGGTGAAAATGAAGTCCTGCAGCATGAACTTGTCGATGTCGCTGTCCTTCATGTTGAACGACGCGACCGACGATCCGCCGTTGAGAATGATCTGAATGGCCGCCTCGACCGGCGACACGCTTCTCGCCTTGGCGATCGCATCGAGACGCTTGCCCAGAATCGACGAATCGCGCGTCGACGTCATCAACAGCGTGTTCGCCCCGCCGCGACGGCGCAGATTCTCCGTCATATCCGCGACGAGCTTGGCGCGCGATGCCGGGTTGGCAACGATCGCCCGCAGCGTGTCGCCCGCTTCCGCCCAGCGCGGGAGCAACGACGCGCCAACGCTCGAGCCGGACGCCGTGTACGGGTATTGGCTCGCGGTGGCGTCGATGCCCTCGGCGCGCGCCCGCTTCATGATCGCGATGACCGTATCGCTCTGGCCCCAGACGTCAGCGCCAAGCGCCTTGATATGTGAGATGTGAACCGGAATGTGCGCCTCGCGGCCGATCCGGATCGTCTCGTTGACCGCGCCGATCAGCCCGATGTTGTACGAGCTCTCATCGCGCATGTGTGTGTCGTAGAGGCCGCCTTTTGCCGCGGCGACTTTCGCAAGCTCGATGACTTCTTCGGTGGTCGCGTAACTTCCCGGCGCGTAGTAGAGGCCGGTCGACATGCCAATGGCTCCCCCCTCCATTCCGCGCGACACAATCGCCTTCATCGAATCGAGCTGAGCGGGCGTCGGCGCCGCGTCCGACATCTTGAGCACCGCGCCGCGGACGGAGCCTTCGCCGATATACGATGCGGCGTTCGTTCCAATCCCGTTTTTCGTCCATCCGTCGAGCAGCCGTCCGATCTCGATCGTGCCGCCGCCATCGTTGTTCGTCACGACGGTGGTCACACCCTGCATCAGATAGGGGAGATTCGACTTCTTCGATGCGTTGGAGAGATCTCCCGCCGTATGCGTGTGCGGATCAATGAAACCGGGCGCGACAATCAAGCCCTTTGCATCGATCGTCCGCGTCGCGGTCACGCGACCCGTCGCGGCGTTGCCGACGAACGTGATGCGATCGCCCTTTATCCCAATGTCGGCCGCACGTGGGGGCGTGCCCGTGCCATCGACGACCGTGCCGCCGTGGATCAGAACGTCTACCTGTTGTTGAGCCGCGACCGCGGACGAGAGGAAGCAGGCGAGAAGGAGCGTCGGGAGGGCGCGGAACGAGGCGCGCAGATCAAAGGATGGCATACACAACGATGATTCACTCTTGCGCGCGGCGCGAGGGGTGAGTGGATTTCTACCAGCACCTCTCCCGCCCCCGGCGCCGATGCTCTTTAGCGACGTCCTCCTCACCGCCATCACGCAGATCCGGGCGAACAAGCTCCGCTCGTTCTTTACGCTGCTCGGCATCATCGTGAGCGTCGCGTTTCTGGTCGCCGTCATCGCGATCATCCAGGGGATGAACGCGTATGTGAAGGAAAACATCGCCGACGCCATGATCGGGTCGAACACCTTCCAGGTGCGCAGGACGCCGATCAACATCGCGATGATTCAGGACGACGACTGGCTGCGCATGCAGCACCGCCGGAAGATCACGCCGGCCGACGCCGACGTTGTCAGCGCCGCGCTCCCCACGGCCGCGGCCATCGCGACCACGTCCGGGTTCCCCACCCCGAAAAGCGACATCGTCTGGCGCGACAACACCCTGGGCGACGTGCTCGTCTACGGCATCACGCCCGGCTATCAGACCATTCAGGACTATCGGTTCGTCTACGGCGATCCGTTGACCGAGGTCGACGTCCGCGAGCGACGGTTGGCCGTCGTCGTGGGCTTCGACATCACCGACAAGTTGTTCAACGGTCGCAACCCCGTGGGCCAGAGCATTCACGTCCACGGAATTCCGATGACGATCGTTGGCGCGATCGCGTCCAAGGGCCGCGTCCTCGGCCAGTCGTTCGACGGGCTCGTGCTCCTCCCGATTACAACGTTCGAGGCGTTATACGGGCGGCGGCAGACGACCACGATCTCCGTGAAGATGTCCACCGCAGCGGAGATTCCCGACGCGATGTCGCGGGCGCAGGAAGCGATGCGCATCGCGCATCACCTGCGTCCCGGCCAGGCCGACGATTTCTCGGTCGAGACGGCGGGCGCGCTCGTGGACTTCTGGAATCAGCTGACGAAGGTGCTGTTCACCGTCATTCCGGCGGTGGTCGCGATCGGCATCATCGTGGGCGGCATCGTCGTGATGAACATCATGCTCATGGCGGTGCGCGAGCGCACGCACGAGATCGGTCTCCGCAAATCCGTCGGCGCGCGCCGCCGCGACATTCTCCGACAATTCCTGGCCGAGTCGGTGATGCTCGCCGCGCTCGGCGGCGCGCTCGGTGCGTCGAGCGGGTGGGCGTTCGCCGCGTTGATCGCTGCGGTCTCGCCGCTGCCGGCGCGCGTGACTACCTGGTCGATCTTGTTGGCGCTCGGACTTGGCGCGGGGGTGGGAATCATCTTCGGCGTGTATCCGGCGTCGCGCGCCGCCGAGCTCGATCCCGTGGCCGCGATGCGGCCGGACTAAGATGCGCCTCAATCCGATCGCGCAGAGCATGCGCAAGTTTCGCGAGAACATCGGCTCGGCGCTCGACTCGTTGGCCGCGGCGAAGGGGCGGTCTGGGTTGACGATTCTTGGCGTCGTGATCGGTGTGTCCACCGTCATGGCGATGGCGACAATTGTTTCGGGGATCAAAGATCAAATCGTCGACACGATTCAGATCGCCGGCCCAACCACCTTCTATGTGGTGAAGGTGTACTCGCAGACACCGGTGAATCCGCAGAACTTGCCGAAGTGGATTCGCGTGCGGCCCGATCTTTCGACCGACGATGCGGACGTGATCGCCAAACTCCCGGAGATTCGATTCGCGGCGATCTGGGGCGTGATTCAGAATCGCATCGAGTACGCGGGAACGCGCACGCGGGCGGGCGGCATCATCGGCGGCAATGCAGGCTACCCGGAGATTTACGGCGGCGAGCTTTCCGACGGACGGTGGTTCACCCATTCGGAGGAAATAAGCGGGGCGTCGGTGGTCGTCCTCGACTCGGAGATCGCGCGAACGTTGTTCGGCAACATCGGTCCGATCGACAAGACGGTCTCGGTGGGAGGCAAGCCGATGCGCGTGATCGGAGTGTATCAGGCGGCGGCGAACATCTTTCAACCGCCGGGGCAGGAGACGCAGGCGATCATTCCGTATCGCACGCTCGACCGTCAGTACGACATCGACAAGACGAACGCGCTGTTCATTCCAGTGAAGCCGCGCCCCGGCATCACGGTGCCGGACGCCGAGGGCGCGGTGACGGTCGCGTTGCGCGAGGCGCGGCGGCTGCGGCCGGCGGATCACAACAACTTCGACATGATCACGCAGGATCAGATTCTCGACACGTTCAACAAGCTGACCGGCGTGTTCTTTCTGGTGATGATCGTGCTGTCGGCGGTGGCGCTGCTCGTGGGCGGAATCGGCGTGATGGCCGTGATGATGATCAGCGTGACCGACCGGACGCGGGAGATCGGTATTCGCAAAGCTGTGGGCGCGACTCGCGGCGACATTCTTCAGCAATTTCTCATCGAAGCCGCGGCACTTACGGGCACGGGTGGAGTGATCGGCGTCGCGGTGGGGCTGGGGCTTGGCAAGCTCGCCAGTGTGCTGATGAATGTGCACGGGGCGCCGCCGGTCAATCTGACGTTGGTCGCAGTGGCTGTGTCGGTTGGGATCGGGGTGATTTTTGGGGTGCTACCGGCGCGGCGGGCGGCGAAACTGGATCCCATCGAGTCGCTACGATACGAGTGACAGATGGCACCACGGGAATCAAGAACTGCAATGCTGCGTGCTGGTAGCTTTCCAGCTATTGGCTGCGTGCTGCACGGCGACGTGGCAGATCGGGGGCAGAGCCGGCCGAGTTGACTGAGCGTCGCGTTGGGGAAAAAGTGTGCGACGGATTTTCGCGCGGTCAGACTAGCGTAGTCGTTTTGTTGTTCGTCCTCGTCTCCGCAGCGATCTGTCCTGTCGCCGTTTGTCGCTTTGAGCCGTTAGCTGTCGAGCTGCCGGCTCGTCGCAGATCAGTTGTTCGAGATATCCGGTATCGCCGTTCGCCGTTTCGCCGTCTCGAATCACATTTGAATCCTGTACCCTGTCTTCCTGACCGTCAGAATGTGCCTCGGCTCCGCCGCGTTCTCCTCCAACTTCCTCCGGAGTTCCGCGACGTGCGTATCCACCGTTCGGCTGTACACTTCGCCGGAGTAGCCCCACACCTCCTCGAGCAACTCGGCGCGCGACGCGACTTGGCCGCGCCGCTGCAGCAACGCGAGAAGCAGATCGTACTCCTTGGGTCGGAGTGTCACCGACTCTCCACCGCGGCGAACATTGTGGGTTCCGGGATCGACTTGCACGTCACCAAAGCTCACGGGTGCCGCGAGCTTGTTCTTCACGCGTCCCGTGGCGGCGCGGCGCAGCAGGGCGTCGACGCGCGCGAGAAGCTCGAGCAGCCCGAACGGCTTCGCCACGTAGTCGTCGGCGCCAAGGTGAAAGCCGAGGACTTTGTCGGTCTCTTCGCCGCGCGCGCTGAGGATCAACACCGGCGTGTCGACGCCATCTTCGCGCAATGTTCGCAGCACACGGTAGCCGTCCATTCCGGGCAGCATGAGGTCGAGCACGATCAGGTCCGGTGTCGTGGAGCGAGCCAGCGAGAGTCCGCTCGTTCCATCGCTTGCGATCTGAACTTCGTACCCCTCGATCTCGAGATTATTGCGCAGGCCGGTCGCCAGATTGCGATTGTCCTCGATGACGAGAATGCGCGTCATGCGCGCGGCTCCAACGTGGGCCGCGTGACGTCGGCAACGCTGATCGTTCCATGCTCATCGGTGAATCCGGGTGCGCGCATGGCGACGGGCAGCTCGACGACAAAGCGCGCGCCGCCGCCGGGCGCGTCTTCAACCCATGCGTCGCCGCCGTGGAGACGCGCGAGCTCGCGCACGACGTAGAGACCAATTCCGCTTCCGGCGACTGACGAATTCGCGTCGCGCTCCAGACGATAGAACGAGTCCCACACCCGTTCACGCTCGCGCGGAGGAATGCCGTGACCCTGATCGTCCACCCAAACCCGCGCCACAGCTCCGGTGGTGCTCGTGCCCACTGTCACGATCTGTATGTTCGGCCCGTATTTCACCGCGTTGTCGAGCAGATTCAAGACCATCTGCCGAAGTGCGCTGCGATCGGCCATGGCGTGAACGTCGGCGCCGAAGTGCGTTTCAATGCGCACATCGGCGGCCGCGGCGAGCGGCAGCCAATCGTCCACGATCCCCTGCACCGCGGCGCTCAGATCGATCGGCTCCGGTCCAAGGCGGGTCATGCGCCGCTCGGCGCGCGAGAAGTGCAGGATGTTCTCGACGAGGTGCATCAGGCGCCGGCCCTCGTGCACGATGACGTCGGTGGCGCTGTGCCGCTCTTGCTCCGTGCGCACGCGTCCCAGGCTCAGCGTCTCGGCAAATAGCAGAATCTGTGACAGCGGCGTTCGGAGCTCGTGCGACACGCTGGAGATAAAGTCGGCGCGCAGGCGCGACAATTCGTTTTCGCGCCGGAGTTGCGTCACCGTGAGAACGATCATCGCCGCGGTAAGCGTGAGCAGCGCAACGAGGATGGGCACCCGCGACGCGGGGATCGCGCCGAACGCAAGTATGTCGATGGCCCGTGGGCGAATCGTGGCGTGCACCGACAGCGCGCCGGCCTGGTCGAGCGGCACGTCGGCGGAAAACGTCGAGAGCTGTGCGCTGTCCGATTGAAAGATCGTGCGCCCGTCGTGATCGCGAACGACGACCGCGATGATGGAATCGTTGCCCGCGCCGCCGGTAACCGACAGCGGCAACAGCGCGCGTCGCGCGAGAACATCGCGAATCATCGGAGCGCCGATGACATCGTCACAGGTACGGAACCCGTAGGCGGCGATCGGCGCGCTGTGCTCCGCGTACTTTACCGCATACGCGATGGCGGCGTGTTGCTCGCCTTTAGGTCCACCCAGGACGATGGCGTAGCTCCAATCCGGCTTGTACGCACTCCGTCCATGGCTGATGATGGTGTCGACGAGCCAGGTTCGCATCGCGCTCGACGCCTGCGCTCCGAACGTGGCCAGCGATCCGTCGCGGAAGTCGATGCGGAAATAGAACCGCGATGAGTCGCGCACCGGCGTGGAACAACGAAGGGCGTTCTCGGCGTTCGCGGCCAACACGCTCGGCGCGGGAAGCAACTCGTATGGCGTCGTGGCGCGCACGCGCGTCATTGGTCCGAGCGCGCCGCCCACCGATGCCTGCAGCGTTTCGTTCACTCCGGCAACAAGCTCCCAGCCCGCCACGGCCGCGTAGTCGTGCAACGCACGCTCGGCTGTGGCGCGATGTGAGCGCGCGGCGTTGTGCGCCTCGAACGCGAGCATCGTCGCCAGCGCGAGCGTGCCGGCGAGCAGCGCCGCGAGCAGCATCGAATGCGAGGCGCGGCGGTTGATCGGTCGTGAGCGCGGAGGACGGGCGAGAGCCATTTACGAATCTGTCGTCTTGCGCGCGCGCGGGGCAATGGCATGCCACACCCTGCGTTCCCGCCTGACACGCCTCTGACAGAGCCCGCACCAGCGACGGACGCGGTGGTTCGCCGCGAGTGTCATTCTGCGGAATCCCCCGCTGCGCTCCGAACGCGCCAAGGAACACGACCATGAGCCTTTTTATCCGAAAGACGATCGCCGAGCTGACTGCCGAGGCGCATGCGGGCACGCTGCGCCGGTCGCTCGGGCCGCTCAGCCTCACCACGCTGGGCGTCGGCGCGATCATCGGCGCCGGGATTTTCGTCATCACCGGGACCGCGGCCGCGCAGTTCGCCGGTCCAGGCCTGGTGATCTCGATGATCATTGCCGCGATCGGGTGCGCGTTCGCCGGGCTGTGTTACGCCGAGTTCGCCAGCATGATCCCGGTGGCAGGGAGCGCGTACACGTATGCCTACGCCACACTCGGCGAATTGTTCGCGTGGATCATTGGTTGGGATTTGATCCTCGAGTATGCACTGGGTGCATCGACCATCGCGGTGGGATGGTCGGGCAACTTCGTGAGCATTCTTCAAGACATGGGCATACCGTTCCCCGCGGCGTTCACCGGACCGCCAGGGTCGCTCATCGCGCTTCCGGACGGAAGCACAGTGACGGGCGTGTTCAACGTTCCGGCATTCGTGATCATCCTGCTCGTTTCAACCGTTCTCATCATCGGTATTCGCGAATCGGCGGGGTTCAACACGGTCATTGTGTTTGTGAAAGTGGCGGTGCTGCTCCTTTTTGTGGGATTTGGCGCGAAGTACATCAACACGGCCAACTGGCATCCGTTCGTTCCGCCCAACTCGGGGAAGTTCGGCGAGTTCGGTTGGAGCGGCGTGCTTCGCGGCGCCGGTGTGATCTTCTTCGCCTTCATCGGGTTCGACGCGGTGTCCACGGCGGCGCAGGAGGCGAAGAATCCGCAGCGCGACATGCCGCGCGGCATTCTCATCTCGCTCGTCGTGTGCACGTTTCTCTACATCGCCGTCGCGCTGGTGCTGACGGGGATCGTGCATTACACGAAGCTCAACGTTCCTGCTCCGATCGCACTCGGCGTGGACTCGACGGGTCTCACCTGGTTGCGTCCCGTCGTGAAGCTCGGAGCGATTGCCGGGCTGTCGAGCACGATGTTGGTGATGCTGCTCGGCCAACCACGCATTTTCTATTCGATGAGTCGCGATGGGCTTTTGCCGCCGCTGTTCAGCAAGATTCATCCGCGCTTTAAGACGCCGTACATCACCACGGCGCTCACGGGTGTCGTGGTCGCAATCGTCGCCGGATTGTTTCCGATCGGCACGCTCACACAACTCACTGCGATGGGTACGTTGCTGGCGTTCGTGATGGTGTCACTTGGAATCTGGGTTTTGCGGCGGACCGACCCGGATATCGAGCGTCCGTTCAAGACGCCCGGCATGCCGTGGGTGCCGCTGCTCGGCGCGCTGATTTGTCTGGCGCAGATGGCCGGGCTGCCCGGCACGACGTGGATTCGTTTGGTCGTGTGGTTGGCGATCGGGCTGGCGATTTATTTCTTCTACGGGCGCGCGTCGGCGGCGCGAAGGCGTGCGGCGGTCGCCGCGCGACTCTAAGACGCCGCTGCGGCCGCGACCATTCGCGAACGTCGCAAGCGCCCAGAAGACAGTTCCGAACACTCCGCCCGGGCTGGCCATCAACGTTGTGTACCGTTCGACGCAGCGCGGCGTCGCTTCGACCGCGGTCTTTCATGATCGTCTCGTGGCCGAACCTTGCTCGCCACCTAAGCGAGGATGGCCCAAAGTTGCGGGCACTGCCACGGATCCGCGATCCAAGGTCACGCTCGAGCGACGCGCATCACTTCATCGAGCGTGGTGATCCCGGCGCGTACGGCGCGGAGGCCGTCGTCGAGCAGCGTCCGCATGCCTTTCGCCGTGGCGATGCTGCGCAACTCTTCCGAGCCGCGGCGGCGCTGAACCTCGAGGCGCAGATCGTTGTCCATGACAAATAGCTCATAGACGCCCGTTCGGCCGCGATAGCCCGTGCCGCGACACTCATCGCACCCCTGGCCTTTCCAGACGCGCGACAGGCCGAGCCCTTCGACGTCGATGCGGCGTGCAGTCGCCTTGTCGGGATGCGTCTCCATCTTGCAGCTGTTGCAGATCACACGAACCAGGCGCTGCGCGAGCACCGCGTCCACCGTGCTCGCCACGAGATATGCGGCAACCTCGAGATCGAGCAGTCGCGTGAGGGCGGTCGGAGCATCGTTGGTGTGCAGCGTGGAAAGCACCAGATGGCCCGTGAGTGCAGCCTGCGTGGCGATTTGCGCCGTCTCGGCGTCGCGGATTTCGCCGACGAGAATGATGTCGGGGTCCTGACGGAGCAACGCGCGCAACGCGCCGGCGAACGTCATGCCCACCTTTTCGTTCACCGGAACCTGCGGCACGCCGGCCAGCTCGTATTCCACCGGATCTTCGACCGTGAGAATTTTCTCACGGCCGGTGCGGATCATCTCCACGGCGGCGTACAGCGTCGTCGTCTTGCCGGAGCCGGTTGGGCCGGTGACGAGAACGATGCCGTGCGGACGAGAGACCACTTCGGTGAACAACTCGAGCGTGTCGGCCGCCATCCCGAGCTCGGTGAGCGAAATGCGGCCGCGCTCCTTGTCGAGCAAGCGGAGCACAACGCTTTCGCCGCGCAACGTCGGCACGGTCGAGACGCGGACGTCGACCTGCCGGTTCTGCAACCGCAGGCGAATGCGTCCGTCCTGCGGCAGGCGACGCTCGGCGATGTCCAACTCCGCCATGATCTTGAGACGGCTGATGATCGCCGCCGTGAGATGCGGCGGCGGCGACGGCGCGTTTTGCAGCACGCCGTCCACGCGATAGCGAACGCGCAACCCGTCCTGATAGCCCTCGAGGTGCACGTCCGACGCGCGCGAGTCCAACGCTTCGATGAGCAACAGGTTCACAAGGCGCACAACAGGCGCCTCGTTGGCGAGATGAAGCAGGTCGTCGAGCGGAATCTCGTCCACGTCGACCAATCGCGCTTCGCTCGTCATTCCGGCAATCATGCCTTCTGCGGTCGCGGCCTCTGGAGCATACAAACGGCGAATCGCGGTCCGCAGATCGTGCTCGCTATACCGTTCGATCGCGATGCGCGCGCCGAACAGCAATCGCAGATCATCGAGTGCGAGCGGCTCGACGCGATCCAGCCACGTGCCGACCGCGAGCGTGCTGCCGTCCGAGCGCAGCGGCAGCACACCGTTTTGCTCGAGCCAATCGGCAGACAACGCCGTCGTGAGCCGCTCGACTTCGAGCAGCTCGGACGCCGAGTGGTCCGATTCGGGGCGGTCGGCTACAGCCATGGCTCGGTGGTGGGCCAGAGGCGTGAAACCATTGCCGACGCCGTCGAGTGAAGCGCGGTTTCAATCGGCGGCGCGATCGGTGGCTTTGGTTCGGGCGTGAGTGGAATTGAATCCGGTGACGCGGGCGGACGGCGGCGCAACGTCGTGAGCGAATCGGGTTTCTTGGTCGTGTCGGGCCGCGGACGAATTGTGTCGAGGCGCACCTTGGTCGTGTCTGAGCGAGGCACGATGTGCGGTTCGACGTTGATGTCCTTGAGCAAGTCGCTGCCGACTTTGACGGCCTCGCGCAGCTTGTCGATGTCCTCGTCGCTCGAGATGACGTGGGGTGTGAGGAAGAGATACAACTCGGTCATCTCTTCGCTCACATTGGTTTGGCCAAACAGCAGCGGTCCAATGAGCGGGATCCGACTGAGAAATGGAATGCCGGACACCGTGTTGTTGTGCGTCTTGCCCGCGAGGCCGCCGATGACGGTTGTTTGACCGTCGCGAATGAAGATCTGCGTCGTCGCTTCGCGTTTGTTGATGACCGGCGCGTCGAACTGCACTTCGTTCGTCGCGCTGTTGTCAGTCTGCGAGACTTGCAGGTTGACGTAACCGTCGGGATTGATCGTGGGCGTGATCGTGAGGATCGTCCCGACGTCGATGTATTGCACGGTCTGCACGCGTCCGGTCGGGTCGTTCGGCACGGTTTGCGACACCTGCACGAACGGTCGAGACGAGCCGACGTTCAGCACCGCTTGGCGATTGTTTTGCGCGATGATCACCGGCAGCGACAGCACGCGCACGTCGCCGCGCGACTGCAGCGCCGCGATGGCAATGTTGTAGTTGATCGTCCCGTGGCCGCCGGTGAGCTGTACAATGAAGTCACGCGGGTCCGTCCCCGATGCCCCGGTCCCCGTCACGTCGGCCGCCGTCTTGCCGGCCGGAACGCGCTTGATGTTGCCCGACACTCCTACCTCGAGATCGTGCGTGCGCTGCACTTCCGCGATCGTGACTTCGATCAACACCTGTAACGGACGCAAATCCACGCCGCCGATGATCTGCTGCACGAGCGCCCAATCGCCGTCGGTGGCGCGAATGAGCAGCGAGTTGCTCGACTCCTCGGCGATGATACGGATGTCTCCCGCTTGTCCCGACAGTGAGCCGGCAATCTGTTGAAAGGTGTTGCTGAGCGCGTTGGTCACGGCGTTTGCGGCGGCCGCTCCCAGCGCGGCGCCACGACCCCCATTTCCACCCCCAGCCCCACCCGCGTTTCCGCCGCGCCCAGGTCCGCCGCCGCCTGCGTTGCCGAATGGCGGAGTGATTGTCGTCGTGATGTTTCCCGGCGGCTGCGCCGGGCCCGTGTTGATCACGTTGAAACCGCCGTTCCCGTTCGGAATCACCGTCGTTCCAGGGTTGCCGCGGAATCCAGCCGATACGCCGGCAAACAGGTTCGTGAGCACCGGCGCCAACTGAATCGCGCTCGCGTGCTTGAGCCGATACGTGTAGAGGCGCAACTGCTGCTGTTGGTTCTGCTGCAGCAACTGCTGCGCGAGCGACTGCTGTTGATTTTGCCGGTTCGGCGGCTCGGGGGCCGGCCCGGCGATCTGCATCACCGTGGGCGTTTGCGTCACCTTCAGTCCATTCTGCTCGGCGACCGATTTCACGAGCTCGATCATGCCGTCGCGCGTGACCGGCCGGCCCATGTGCACGGTGACGCGCTGCGATGGAATATTCGTCATGGTGACGTTGAGCTCACCCGCGGCGACGAGCGCGTCGAGCACAACGCGAAGCTCTTGATCCTGAAAGTCGAGCGACACCGCCGGCTGCGTTTTCTTGGTGGTGTCGGGTTTCGGGACCTGTGCCTTTGGCGGCGTGGCCGGTATTCGAGTGGGCCGGCCGCCGGCACCGCGTTGCGCCTCGCCGGAACGTGCCAGCGTCGTGACGACCGCGGTGAGAACGACCATCCGAATTCCAATCGACATATCAGGTTCCTGGCTTGGGCACGGTGACATCGGCACGAATGCCGTGAATGCTCACGAGCGTGACCTTGCCGCGCTCGATCGCCTTCACGGACCAATCACCGATCTTGTCGCCGACGTGAACGAGGGTCGCATGTCCATCACCGAGTTGTAGCGTCGCGAAGTTGCGGCCGTCCGTCGCGACCGCTGTTCCGAGTACGACCGGTTTCATCGGATCCGGCGGGGGCGCATCGTCGTCCCCCTTCTCACCCGGCATTCGATACGGCGCAGACGGCGCCGAACGATCCTTTGAAAAGAGATCGCTCTCGACGGCAGCCTGAATATCCGCCGGCGCACGTGGGAGCCGGCGAGTGATCGTTTCGAGACTCGCCACTCGCGCCGCCGGAGGCTCGGGCAACGCGTCGGCGCGAAGCGCGCGCGCGAGCGTCCAGGCGGTGACGATCACGGCCACGGCCAGCGCGCCGAGCGCGACGCGAGATCCCGACGTGGCAGTCCAATCGCGCATACTCATCGTCCGCCGCCGGCCGGTGGGATCGACGCGACCGTGGGACGCACAGAAACCGCCGCCGTGTCGCTCACCGCGAACCCGGAGATCGTCGCGGCGATCGACAGCGTTTCGCCTTCCTTGGAATCGGCGTGCGGCGAGCGTGAGATGTCCAAGCGATCTACACGCACGAGCTTATCGCCGCGCTCGAGCCCTTGAAGAAACATGAGGGTTCCGAGCAGATCGGACTCGCCGCGTATCTCCACGCGGAGTGTGCGAACACCGTCCGCGCCCTGCGTGGCCGGCCGCGTGCCCGCGTCCTGCAACCACACGCGCGTTCGATGCGCAACGTCGCCGAGGTACGACGCGAGCTCCGCGCTCGCCATCACATCGTCGCGTCCTTCAAAAAGACGAGGACGCATGTCGCGCATCGCGGAATCAGCGACGTGCTGGAGCCGCGGATTCTGGAGTGCGGTCGCAACGGCCGCGCGTTCGCGAGCGAGTGTCGCGCGCTCGGTCGCCAACTGGTCGCGCGCGTCGGACAGCGCCGATTGATACGGGCGTATGCCCCAGATGTAGAGCAAGCCCGGAAGCAATACGAGCACGCCGACAACTACGGCGCGCCGATCGCGCTTGTTCATCATCCTCCACTTCACGGGGCACGCTCCCGCGACGGAACCACCTTCGCGGCGGCCGACATGGGCGGATTGACGGCGGGCCGAACGACGCGCGCCGCGATCGTGAAATGCTCCAGCGCCCCGCCTTCGTCCTGCAACTCTCGGCGGACCGGCGACGCGGCCCGAACATCGGCAAGTCCATTCGTCTTTTCCACGGCGTCGAACACTCGCGCCGCGTGGCTGGCGAGTCCGTCCACGATCAACGAATCCTCACGCGCGCGAATGGCGATGAGATGCGCGTCGTCGGGAACCGACTCGGTCAGGTCCGCAACAACCGCCGACCAGTGGGGCGATGCACGCTCGACCGCGTTGAGTGTCGCGAGATGCCCATACGCCGCGTCGACGGTGGTACGTCCAATGAGCGTCGACGCAATCTGCGGACGAATTCTTGCTCGCTCGGCGCGAATCAAGTCGAGCTGGTGATGCACTCCCCAGAGCTCGATCATCGCAGCGATGACGAACAGCGCCGCAGTCGCACCGGCGATCATCCACGTGTGCTTTCTGGCGCGGTCACGCGCGAGCATGACGGCGTCGTCGGTGCGCAGCACGGGACCGACCTCGCTCCCAGCGAATTGCGCCGCCAGCAGGTCGGCGCGCTCTGCCGCGGCGGACCATTCGCCGACCGGCGAAAGCGGTGTGACGCCGAGCGACGCCAGCGCGCCTGACAGTTCCTTCCGCTGCTGCACGGAGCCGGCAACGCCGATGCGCGCCACGGGACCCACCGTGTCGATGATCATTGGAGCGTCCGCCGCGCCGGCGCGGAAACGGCGCACGTTGACGAGACCGCCGTTTTCGAGCTGTAGCAAGTCAGTGCGGTCGTCGTGCGCGATCAGCGCGTACGCGGTCTGTCGCGCGAACGCCGGCCAAATCGCCAACGCCGCGCCCGCCCACGCACTCTCGGCCGGCGCAATGCCTTCCACTTCCCAACCAGCTTGCTGCGCCGAAGCACGAATCGCAGCGAGCAGCCGGATCGATGCAGCGGCGGCGATCACCGGACTGGGCGCACCGCGCACGCGGCGCCCGGCCGGCGCGGCTCCCACGAGCTGCGGGGTGCGTGCGCTGACGAAATACTTGGACGCGTTGCGCGACAACAGTCGCTGTAGCTCGTCATCGCGAAGCGGCGGCAGCTCGAGGCGGCGCATCTCCGTGAGCGGCGGCATGAGCGAGACGGCCAGCGTTCCCTCGGTCACGCCGATGTTGCGGGCGAGATCGGCGAGCGCCGACGTGAGCGAGGCCCAGCCAGTGCCGTCGCCATTTGGTGGATCCAGGGGAACGCGGAACGCGCGATCCGACGAGCCGCGCAAACGAATATCGGCGGCACATAACTCGGTGGGAGAGATCGCGACTCCCGTCCGAACGTTCTTCTTCGAGCTGGGCTCGACGCGCGCGCGGCTTACCATTGTTTCGTCGTGATCGTAGCCGAGCGTGCGCCGGGAGGCGTCCCGTTCATTCGAATGATCGCCGTGAGCTTGGCCGGCGGCGCCTGTGGTCCCACGCGCGACGTGAACGTCAGTTCCACTTCCCGAGTGTCCACGCTCGTGGTGCCTTGCAACTGCGTTTGTACCGCGGCGCCACCGAGTTGACCGGGCAGCGGACGCCCGCCGCGCGCCGCGTTCGCAAAGATCTGCGCGACACTGGTAATGCGTTGTCCCTGCGAGCGAAGCTGCAGAATCATGTTCAACGTGGCGTCGGTCATTCCGGGAAGTGTGCGCAATACCGGCACGGGCGCGCTATTCAGATTCACGGACGCCGTTCCGTGCGTGGTGAGATATGGAAGTGCTTTGGCGTAGATCTCCGGCGTCATCCCCATCACATCCTGCAGCTCCTCGACTTCGCGGAACGGCGCGTTGGTTGGCAGCGCCAACATCTCCGCCTTGATATACGCATCCCGCTCGGCGCCACTCGGCCGCGGAATGCTGTCGGCGTCGCGCCAGTCGAGAATGGCCTGCGACAGGCGAGTCGCCGCCTGGTAGTCGTCGAGCAGGAAGCTGAAGAAGGTTTGGATCTGGTTCTCGTTGAGCCGGTTGATGTTGAGCTTTTCGCCAAGGTCATGCGCTTCGACCTGCACCTCCATGCTGTCCACGAGCACGGTGCCGGTGTAGGTGGAATCGACGTCGGCCCACGGGTCCGACGCGCGGAGTCGCGCAATGGCTGGATTGTCTCCCGTGGGCGCGACGCGCAACGCTTGCTCGAGTTTGGCTTGCGTGAGTGCCAGCGCGCCCATGGCCGCGCCGCGTTGGATGCCGCGCTCCGATGCAAGAATGCCAATGGTCCGGCGCTCGTGCGACTCGATGCTGAACTGCAGCGCGACGGCCGCAATGGCGACGACGAGCCACAGCGCGGCGAGCAGCGCCACTCCGCGACGCTGTCTCATCGGTTGGTGTTGGTGAACGTGACGTTCGTGTTCCCGATTGGAAAGATCATCGGCAGACCGAGAATTGGATGAAGCTTCGCGATGCCCGACAGCATCGTGACCCGTACGGCCATTGGCGTGACCGTCGCGGCCTGCGACGCCGCAAACCATTTGTTGGTTCGCCGGTCGAGAAATTCCACGCGCAATGTGTCGATCGTCGAGTCGAGCATCTTGCGAACCATGGGCATTTGCAAATTCGGCTGATACTCGATCGTCAGACCCTTTTCCGGCGTGTTGGCGTCCGCGTCGACGTACATTCGAATACGCACGTTCGGCAGAAGCGACGGATTGAGCGCGGTCGTGGTGAACGCCAACTCGTCGCCGCTGGCCTGCGCGGCCGTGACGTTGGCGAGGCTCATACCGCCGCGCGATCCGCCGCCGGCAGGCACCCCGGCGCCGGCACCGCGCAATCCACGCGGACCTCCGCCCTGCTGAATGTTGACGGTGCCGGCCATGATCCACGACCGAACCATGTCGCGCAACGATGCGGCGCGTTCGGTGGAAATGGTGGCAGTGCGAATCACTTTGCGATGATCGATGATCGACCCGAACGCCGCGGCACCGGCAGTCGCCATCAAGCCGGTGATCGCCAACCCGATCACCAGCTCCATGAGCGTCATGCCGCGACGTGCGCGCAGTGTCGGTCTCATCGGCGCGTCACCAGCGGCGGCGTGCGATACTGATAGGTGCGCACCGTGTACGTGCCGGTGGGCCAATCGATCTTGACGCGGATGTCGTAGACGCCGGCCTGCTCGGACACCGACGCAGATGTCGTCGTCCAGGTGTATTCGTCGAGCGGCGCAGAGAACTTGCCCTTCTCCACCGAATCGGGAATGGCCTGCAGCTCGCGGTCGGTGAGCAGGTCCATGAACTCGAGACGCGAGCCGGCAAGCGCTTCGGCCTCAATGGCCCGACGCGAACGCTCGGCGGTGCGCATGTCGCCGCCGACCGCTTCGAGCGCGCTCACCGATGTGATGCCAACGATCGCGATGGCCACGACGGCCTCGAGAAGCGACACGGCGCGGCGCGCGCGCAGACGTCTGGCCGAGCTCTTAGATGGTGTCGGCACGCGCCACTCCACTCCACGGATCCACTCGAACGATCAGGGGCCGGTCACCTCCGTGCACAACCACGGTGTCCGCGAACGTCGCGCCCGTGGGACGGAAGATGTACTGCAACCGCACCTGGTCCGTCGCCAGCGTTTGCGTGAGGCCAAGATCGAGCTTGCCGCCGGCAAGCCTGCCGAAGCCGTTGACGCCCGAGGTGTCAACTTGATAGTTGAGCGTCTTGGGATCGAGCCGCAGTGTCACCGTGGCGTTGTAGTCGAGCGACGCTTTGCGTGCGTCGTGCAGTAGACCGATCATGAGATCCGCCGCACCGGACGGCTGATCGTTCCCGAACCGCACGAACGCGGGCGCGGCAAGCGTCGCGGCGATGGCCATGACCAATAGGACCATCGTCAACTCCCAGAGCGTGAAGCCCGACCGTCTAGGCCGCGTGATTCGTTTCATTTGAACGAATTCGCGTTGATGCCGTAGATCGCCTGCAACAGCGACAGCGCCACAAACGCGACAATGGCACCGAACATGACGATCATGGCCGGTTCGGCCAGCGTCGCGAGGCGTTGCGTGGCGCGCTCGGTGCGCTCCTCGAAGATGTCCGCCGCCTTCATGAGAAAAATCTGAAGCTGTCCGGCGTCCTCACCCACACCGATCAACTGCGCGAGCAGCGGCGGAAACAGTGAGCTCTCGGCCACGGCGGCGCGGAGGGAGCTTCCTTCGCGAACTTTCGTTCGAATGCGAACGGCGTCTTCGCGCGCGACAGGATCACCGATCGACTCGATGGTGTCGTCGAGCGCCGTGAGCAGCGGCGCCCCGCCGCCGAGTAGCACGCCGGCCAGGCGGGCGAAGCGTCCGGCGAGTGCGTACCGGCGGAGCGTGCGCACGCCGGGAAGCGTGAGTAGCGTGACCGACCACACCCGCCGGCCTTCCTCTGTCGTGTTCGCCCATGCTGCAAAACCGGCGATGACGAACGGGATGAGGATGAGCACCGGCCAGAGCTTGTGCAGCGCGGCGGAAAACGCGAGCAACGTGGCGGTGGAGCGCGGGAGTTTGGCACCGCTTCCCTCGAGCAGCGTGACGAAGCGCGGCAAGACGAAGAAGAGAAGCACGGTGACGGCGAGCGATCCCGCCGTGGCGAGCAGAATGGGGTAGATCGATGCCGACAACACTTTGCCGCGCAGCTGTTCGTCGCGGTCGAGCTGATCAGCGAGACGCGCGAACGCGGCATCGATGTCGCCGCTGCGTTCGCCGGCGCGTACGAGCCCTACATATAGTGGTGAGAACAGCCGGCGATGATCGGAGAGGGCGGCGGAGAGTGTGTCCCCGCGTTCGACGCGTGCGCGAACTTCCTGGAGCGCGTCGCGGACTTCGCCGGAGGCGACGCCAGACGCCGCGTTGAGCGCCTGCGCCAGCGGCATGCCGACCGGAAGCAGCGCGGCCATGGCGCGCGTGACTTCGAGGACTTCGCGGCGCCGGCCAAAGCGAAAGCCACGCTTGGTTCCCGCGCCTTCGGCCGACTCCGCGACCTCGAGTACGAGCAGCCCGCGCTGCTCGAGCGTACGCGTCAACGCACCGGAGCTCGCCGCCTGCGCTTGCCCGCGCGTGCGCTTGCCCGATTCATCGACGGCCTGGTACGCGTAGGTCGGCATTCAACACACTCGATTGGCTACAACCAACTACTTCCAACTCAGGATGTCGGCGTCCTCGCCTTCCCCACCGGGCTTTCCGTCGGCGCCGTACGACAAAAGGTCATAGCCCTGCACGTTCACCTGTCCGGGGAACAGGTACTGGTACGGATGTCCCCACGGGTCCATGGGCACCGGCTTTCTCAGGTATGGCGCGCGCCAGTTGGGCGGTGGATCAGACGTTGGCTTTTCCCACAGCGAGTTGAGCGTCTGCTCCGTGCTCGGATAGCGCCCGTTGTCGAGCCGATAGGCGTCGAGCGCCGCGCCAAGCATTTCAATTTGAGACTTGGCCGTCGCGCTCTTGGCCGCCCCAACGTGTTGGAAAATATTGGGCGCGACGAGCGTAGCCAGGATCGCGATGACCACGATCACGACCAGAATCTCGATGAGGGTGAAGCCGGACCGGCGACCGCGGCGACCGTGGGGACCAAGCTTGGTGGCGTCGGCGCGCACGCGTGAAGGAGGCATCATCTGTTGGGGAGGGAAGCGTGGACGTGCGAGTGATTGGACACCTGGACAACGGAAACGGTTTTCACGCCGTGAGTTACATCCCCGTGGTCCTACTATGGAAGGTCTACGCGTTATGTGCAGACGCCGTTTGCGATTAGAACGTTAAGACTTGCACACCCCCTAGACCACTCAATCGGCCGCTTCGTTCCAACTATGGCCTCCGGGCGCGAGTCACGGGCGACAACACTCCCATTGACTTTCTATGGGAATTGCGCATCTTGGCTTCACCTAGTGTTTCTATGGGAGTATATGGCTGAGCCATCCGTCGAAGTCCTCCGCGGCACCCTCGACCTCCTGATTCTCAAAGCAGTCAGTTGGGGGCCCACGCACGGCTACGGCGTCGCCCGCTGGATCGAACAGGCCACCAGTGACGTCCTGCAGATCGAAGAAGGCTCCCTGTACCCGGCACTCCACCGCCTCGAAGTCCGTGGCTGGATCGCCGCCGAATGGGGGACCTCCGACAATAATCGGCGAGCCAAATTCTACACACTCACCGTCAAAGGACGCGCACAACTCCGCGTCGAGGCCGCCACATGGACGCGCTTCGCCCAGGCCGTCTTCGCCGCACTCGAGGCGCCGCCCCAACCCGCGTGACCGCACGCGTATGAAATACCAGCCGGCCTGGCGCCGCTATCTCCGCTTCTGGGGCAAGAACATTCCCCAAGATGTCGACGACGAGCTTCGATTTCACATCGAGATGCGCGTGAATGAATACGTCGCGCGCGGCATGACGCCCGACGATGCGCGCCGGTTGGCGACGCAGCGTTTCGGCGACGCGGGCGGCGCTCGCGACTCGTGCGTGAACATTCAGAAAACTCATGCGCGCAGCGAAGGCCGGACGGAGTTCGGCGTCATGCTCGCGCAGGATCTCACCTTTGCCGCGCGCGTGCTCAGGCGACAGACCCTTCCCACGATCGTCGCCGCCACATGCGTCGCACTCGGCATCGGCGCCACGACCGCGATGTTCAGCATCGGCAACACGATGCTGCTGCGCCCCCTTCCCTATCCGAACGGCGACCGCCTCGTGTCGATCGGGAGCGTGCGCGACGGCGCGCGCAACTCCGGCGCAACCGTCTCGTCGTTCCCCGACCTGCTCGATTGGCGCGCGCGCCAGCGCGCGTTCACCCGAATTGCCGCAACATATCGGGCGGATTTTACCGTTGCATCCGGCCAGCCGATCCGCGTCACGGGCGCGGCGGTCACCGCCAACTTGTTCGCGACGCTTGGCACCGGTGCCGAAGTCGGCCGTGTATTTCAAGACGCTGAAGACGCGCCCGGCGCGCCGGCCGTCGCGATTGTCTCTCACGGATTCGCCGTGCGCCATTTGGGAGGCGTGGAATCGCTGATCGGTCAGAGAATTCGCATTGCCGGGGCACGTCGCACAATCGTTGGCGTGATTCCCGATCGCTGGGCCTATCCCGTCGGCGCCGAGATCTGGCTGCCGCTAGCGCGCGATCCGCTCCGTTCGTCGCGCGGCGATCGCAACCTCGAGGTGATCGCCGAACTGCGGGCGGGGATGACCATTGCCGCGGCGAATCAAGACATGACGTCGGTCGGCGTTCAACTTGGCCGCGAGTATCCCCGCGAGAACGGAACGACCATGCCAGTCGTCGAGCCGTTGCGAGAGCATTTCGTCGGCGCGGCGCGCCCCGGCCTCATTGCACTCGGCGCGGCCACGTTGCTCATTCTTCTCGTTGGGTGCGCGAACGTCGCGGCGCTACAACTCGCGCGCGCAACGTCTCGCGCCCGCGAGATCGCGGTGCGCGCGGCGATTGGCGCTGGACGCGCGCGAATTGTCGGACAGCTCCTCACGGAAAGCGCGTTGCTCGCTCTCGTCGGCGGCGCTGCGGGACTCGGGCTGGCGTACGCCGCGCGCAATGTCATCGCACGGGCCATCGCGCAAAACGCTCCGCCCTGGATGACCTTTGATATCGATTTGCGCGCGCTCGGGTTCGCGATGCTCGCGTCCATGCTGGCGGCGATCGTCTTTGGCTTGGCGCCTGCACTTCGCCTCACGCGCCTCGATCCCGTAGCGACACTTCACGGAGGACACAGCTCGGTGGACGACCGCGGGCGACTGCAGGGCTTCTTCGTCGTATTGGAGATCGCGCTCTCCCTCGTGTTGCTCGTCGGCGCCGGATTCGCCATTCAGAGCTTGTTGCGCCTTCGCAGCGTCCCACTTGGCTTCGATCCAGAGAGGGTGGCGATGTTCAGAGTGGCGATGCAGGGTCAGCGCTATGATTCGCCGGCCGAGCGGGCGCGGGTGGTCGCTGCGCTTGGTGAACGGGTGGCTGCTATTCCTGGCGTAGAGAGCGCCGCGGCAACAACCTACGCTCCCGTCGCGGGCTGTTGCTCACAATTCGGCACCAATATCGCCGGACAACCGGCGCCGCCGGGAAAAGGGCTCATGGTGACGGGAAACATGGTGATTCCCGGATTTTTTCGAACGCTGCAAATCCCTCTCATCTCGGGACGCGACTTCACGAACGCCGACGACGCAAATGCTCCGCGCGTCGTGATCATCAACGAGACGTTTGCCAAACGCTACTGGCCGGCCGGCGACGTACTCGGCCATCTCATCGACACGGGCGGCGGAATGGCGGCGATCATCGGCATTGTCGGCGACATCAAGCAGGGTCGGTTGATCGACGCACCAGAGCCACAGTTCTATCGAGCGTACGCGCAGGACCCGTGGGCGACCGTGACCTTCGTGGTGCGCGCGCGCGGCGGCAACGTTCTGCGATTTGCCGGCGACATCCGGCAGGCCGCGCGCGACCTCGATCCGATTGCGCTGCCGGTCTCTCGCCTGTCGACGCTCCAGGAGCGTATCGACACGTCGATCGCGACGAACAGGGTGCTCGGGCGTTTGCTCGCCGCGTTCGCCGCGATGGCGTTGGCGCTTGCCGGCATTGGCGTGTACGCACTCATGTCGTTCTTCGTCACGCGGCGCACGCGCGAGCTCGGATTGCGCATGGCGCTCGGCGCGGCACCGCAGCGAGTGCTCATCTTGGTGCTGCGCCAGGCCGGCGCGCTCGCAGCAGTTGGCGGCGTGGTGGGTCTCGCGGCCGGCGCTCTTGCGGCGCGTGGACTCAGTCATTTCTTGTACGGCGTGTCGGCCGCGGAGCCAACTATCTATGTCGCCGCGGCAGCTACGCTGGTGACGTCCGCGTTGTTGGCGAGCGCCGGGCCCGCACGGCGCGCGAGCACAGTCGATCCAATGGTGGCGTTGCGGGCGGAATAGTCTCGTAGGTCCCAGGGAGACCGCCCGGCGGCGTGCGCCGGTTGTCGAGGGTCGCGGGACGGCGCATCTTGGACCGTGCGTCACTCCTTCGACTCTTCCCTGGCTGACCAATGACCTCTCGGCGAAACGGGTTGGTACGCGCTGGTTGCTCTAGCTTGAGCGGCTTCGCGCTGTTGGTCGCTGTTCAGTCGCCGGCGTTTGCCCAGCGATACACTGGGGCCGACCGGCGCGGCGACTCGAGTGTTTCGTAAGGTGTTTGCAGCGGTGGTCGCGCGCCTCGTTCTCGCAACCTTGCCGCTATCGACCGCATTGTCGGCACAACAGACAAACTCGCCGCCGGCGCCGTATCACAACGCCACACTACCCGTCGACGCGCGCGTTCGAGATCTCTTGGGCCACATGACGCTGGACGAGAAATTCTGGCAGCTGTTCATGCTTCCCGGCGACCTGGACGATCCGTCGAACGACTATTCCAACGGCGCGTTCGGTCTACAGATCGGCACCAAGCCGGCGAACGGCAACGCTGCGCGGGCCCATGCCGACCGCATCAACACCATCCAGAAATATTTCGTCGAGAAGACCAGGCTCGGCATTCCGATCATTCCGTTCGAGGAAGCCGTGCACGGTCTCACGCGCGACGGCGCGACGGTCTTCCCGGCAGCGATCGCGCTCGCGGCCACCTGGGACACCGCGCTCGTCGGCCGAGTGTCACGTGCGGTGGCGCGCGAGACGGGAAGTCGCGGCATTCGTCAAGTGCTGTCGCCGGTCATCAACATTGCGATCGATCCGCGCTGGGGACGCGTGGAGGAAACGTACGGCGAAGATCCGATGCTCACGTCGGCGATGGCCGTCACGTTCGTGAACGCGTTTGAATCCGCCGGCATCATCGCAACCCCAAAACACTGGGTCGCCAACGTCGGCGAGGGCGGTCGCGACAGTTATCCCATCGACATCAGCCGGCGCATGCTCGAGGAGATGTATTTTCCTCCATTCAAGGCCGCGATCACAAGCGGGCATGCGCGTTCTATCATGAGCTCGTACAACTCGGTGGACGGCTCGCCGGCCACGCAGAGTCACGCGCTTCTCACCGACGTCCTCAAACGCGATTGGAAGTTCACGGGCTTCGTCATCTCCGACGCCGCGGCCACCGGCGGCTCGACGGTGCTGCATCACACCGAGGCGAGCACCGCGACCGCGACCAAGGACGCGCTCGACGCCGGGCTCGACGTGATCTTCCAATCGTCGTGGCCGCAACACCGACCGTACCTCGATGCGTTTCGCCGCAAGCTCATTGCCGATTCGGTGATCGACGCCGCGGTCTCGCGCGTGCTGCGCGCCAAGTTCGAGCTCGGCTTGTTTGAGCACCCATACGTCAACGCCGACAGCGCGGCCTACTGGAACGACCACGCCGATCATCGAGCGCTGGCCCGCGACGCCGCGCGCGCCTCGCTGGTGCTGCTCAAGAATGCGCGCAACACGCTGCCGCTCGCCCGCACGACACGGTCGGTCGCGGTCATCGGCGCTGATGCGGCAGAAGCGCGACTCGGCGGCTACAGCGGTCCCGGCGTGAAGCCCGTGTCGATTCTCGACGGCGTTCGCGAAGCAATCGGACGGCAACACGTTCGTTACGCTCCTGGACCGGGACGCGTGATGCGCTCTTACGTCGTCGTGCCGAGTGGACAACTGTCATCCATCGATAGCGGGCGCGCAGTGCACGGGCTGCGCGGCGAATACTTCGACAACAATCGGCTCACGCCGCCGTCACGCTTTACGCGGACGGACGCACACGTCGATTTCGGTTGGACGCTCAACTCGCCCGGCCGCGGCATTCCGTTCGATTGGTATTCGGTGCGCTGGACGGGCAAGCTCACCGTTCCCGCAGGGGCCGGCGTCCATAAGATCGGCGTCGAGGGCAACGACGGCTATCGTCTCTTCATCGACGGCAAGCTCATCGTCGACAATTGGGTGAAGCAGTCGTACGGCGCGCACCTCGCGAGCGTCTCGCTTGCCGCTGGAAGTACGCATGACATTCAGCTCGAGTATTTCGAGAGCACCGGCAACGCGCGCGTAAAGCTCGTCTGGGATGTTGGCGCGCCAAGCGATGGGCGCGCCGAGTTGGACAGCGCTGTTGCCATTGTGCGGAAGAGCGACGTGGCGGTGATCGTCGCCGGAATCGAGGAGGGCGAGTTTCGCGATCGCGCGTTCCTTTCGCTGCCGGGACGACAGGAAGAGTTGATCCAACGCGTTGCGGCCACCGGCAAAACGACGATCGTCGTGCTCGTGGGCGGCAGCGCTATCACGATGTCGCGCTGGATCGATCGTGTAGGCGCCGTGGTGGATGCGTGGTATTCGGGTGAAGAGGGCGGTCACGCTCTCGCCGACGTGCTGTTCGGGGCCTACAACCCGGCCGGGCGCTTGCCGATCACTTTCGCGATGTCTGAAGGGCAACTCCCGCTGTACTACGATCACAAGCCAACCGGGCGAGGCGACGACTACCTCGATCTCACGGGCCAGCCGCTCTTTCCGTTTGGGTTCGGTTTGAGCTATACGACGTTCGAGTACAGTGCGCTCGCCATTGAGCCCGCGGAAATTCTGCCCACGGGTTCGGCAACTGTTCGCTGCCGCGTGAAGAACACGGGCACGCGCGCCGGCGACGAAGTTGCGCAGTTATACATTCACGACGTGCTCGCGTCGGTCGCGCGGCCGGTCATGCAGCTCGAGGGATTCGCGCGTGTGCATCTCGCGCCGGGCGAGGAGAAGGAAGTTGCGTTCACTCTCTCGCGTGAGCAGTTGCAGATGCTCGACCGCGACATGCATTGGATCGTCGAACCGGGGGCGTTTCGCGTGATGGTCGGCGGCTCGTCGAAGGACATTCGTCTGCGCGGCGAGCTGGTCGTGAAATAGCGCGACCCCACGGTGAGACCATGCGTCGGTGTCGCTCTTAGCCCGCCGCGGCATAGAGGCTCATGCGCACTCGCTCGGGCGGCGCGACGGCATCGGTGATCAAAAGGCGTACGCGGCTGACCTTTGTCGACTCGAACCGATCGAGCTTTGCGTGTCCAATCGTCGTTCCCCCCGACAACACTTTCGCGCTTCTATCCGTTTCGCCGTGCAGCCTGTAGCCGGCCACGCACTGTCCGCGCGCGATGTCTTCTTCGAGTCGCGCGATGCCGATCGTCGCCGGCTCGCGAAGTTCGAGCACCAATTCTGCGGAGCTCGGGCCGGTGACCGTCCATGTCGATTGCGCATCGCGGGCAAGATCGTGCTCGAACGTCGCCGCGAGGCGCTCGCGAAATCCGGTGAGCCGCGCGACGTCAGTCTCGTGAAGCAGTCCATCGCGCGTCGGCGGGACGTTGAGCAACAACTTTCCGTTTCGCCCGACCGACGTGAAGTAGAGATTCATCAAGGTGTCCACCGAACGCACGCGCGCATCTTCGGCAGGATGATGGAACCAGCCCGGCCTGATCGACACGTCCACCTCGGCGGGCCGCCACACCGTGCCATGCGGATTGCCATGCTGCAACGCCGGGATGACGCCCGGCCCACTCGCACCGGGAAACGTCACCATGCTCGGATCGACGGTCGACCAATTCGGATCGCCGGCGGTGCCGTTTTCGTTGCCGCACCAACGAACGTCCGGCCCTGCATCAGAGAATACTACCGCCCTCGGCTGCAGCTGTCGCACGAGCCCGAAGACCCGCGGCCAATCGTAGACCTGCCGCTTGCCATTTGGTCCTTCGCCATTCGCACCGTCGAACCAGACCTCGGCGATGTCGCCGTAGAGCGTCAGCAATTCCGTGAGTTGATCGCAATACACATTGTTGTATCTCGGCGAGTCGCCGTACGTGGGGTGGTTGCGATCCCATGGCGAGAGATAGAGTCCCGGTTTGAGACCTTCGGCGCGGCAAGCATCGACGAACTCGCGCACGGCGTCGCCCTTGCCCCCGCGCCACGGGCTTGCGGCCACCGAGTGGGTGGTGGTCCGCGTTGGCCAGAGGCAAAAGCCGTCGTGGTGTTTGGCCGTGAGAATCATCGCGCGGGCGCCGGCGGCCTTGGCGGTGCGCGCCCATTGGCGGGTGTCGAGGTGCGCGGGAGCGAAGATCGACGGGTTCTCCGTTCCGTCACCCCATTCCCGATCCGTGAACGTGTTCACGCCGAAGTGGAAGAAGAGCGCGATCTCGTCGCGGTGCCACGCGAGCTGTGAAGGGGACGGACGCGGGCGCGTCGCCGAGTCTGCGGTGAGATCGGGGCGGCGGCGGACGGAGCATGCGGCGAGCGAGGCGACGGAGACGCCGATGAATGAGCGGCGGTTCATACTCCATTTACGCTCCGACGCGAGCGGGCGTCAACGGCCGCGACTGCGAATGCGACTTGCTGGGTTGCTGGCGCGGGAGACGCGAGCACGCCTTCTTTCAGGAACTGTTTACCCTAACGATGCATCTGTGGAGCGATTTTGCATGGATGCAGTCATCGATGGTTCGCATTCGTGAGCATTGTTGATCCCAATCCGATGGAGCGCGCCCTGCGCGGCGCGCCCGATCCCGAAATAGTTGCGCTCGAGGCGCGCCTCCGATCCGCACAACTCTCGGCAGACATACGCGCGTTGGATCTGCTGATCGCCGATCGGCTTCTCTTCACCGGTCCGGACGGCCAACTCGGGACCAAGGCGCAGGATCTCCATGCTCACGAATCTGGCGTTGTCCGGTTTCATGACCACGAGCCCGAAGAGCTTCAAGTCCGCCGTGTCGGGGCCGACGTCGCGGTTACGGCGTTACGGACCCGCCTCGCTGTGGAGGTAAATGGCACCGTGGTTCGCGGCACGTTCCGTTACACACGTGTCTGGGCTCGCGAGGGAGAAGCACCATGGCGGGTCGTCGGGGGGCACGTGAGTGAAGTCGGGGCTATGGAGCCGGGGCAATGACCGACGTCACGCCCAGGGGCTACTCTTCTTGGTAGACAGCACCTCACGGGAATTGACGCATGGAACGCCGAGCACGAATCCTTACGCTGACGGCAGGCCTCGCCGCCGCCGGCGCCATCCTTGGGGCCCTCGCGTCGGTCGCGGCGCTCGCGGCCGCGTTCACGGTGATCGCACTCATCAAGGATCGTCACCTGCCGTCGCTCCATGGCGCCGAGTTCGCCTATGCCGCGGGCGTGGGCGGTGCGCTGGGGATCGTGCTCGGACCCGCGGCAGCATGGCTTCTCTTACGCGACGTTCCACTCGGCCGCGCCCTGGGCGGCGCGACCATCGGCACGCTGCTTGGCGCGTTCGCCTTCGTTGCGCTGCCAGTCGGACCGATACCGGGCGCCCTGTTGGGATTTGCCGCCGCCTGTGTCTGGCTCCGTCGCCGCGGGCGAGCGAAGGCCCGAACCATTGCGCCGTCGAGCGACCAACCACGGATGTAGAGAAACGAACGCCGGCTCCGACTCCCCAATGAGCGCAGGTACCATCACGCAACCAAAAGGAGCCAAGCCATGCCAACCGTCACGCCGTTTCTGTGGTTCGACACCCAGGCCGAGGAGGCGATGAACTTCTACGCCTCTGTTTTCAAGCGATCGAAGGTGGTCTCCGTGAGCCGAGCACAGGGAAAGGTGATGTCCGTACAGTTCGAGCTCGAGGGCCAGAAGTTCATGGCGCTGAACGCGGGGCCGGCATTCAAGTTCAATGAATCCGTCTCGTTTCTCGTGGGCTGCGACACCCAACAGGAAATCGACGAGCTGTGGGCGAAACTGACCGTCGATGGCGGCGCGTCCAGCCAATGCGGCTGGCTCAAGGACAAGTTCGGCCTGTCGTGGCAGATCGTCCCAAAGGCACTCGGCCAACTGCTTGGTGGTGCTGATGCCGAGCGATCGAAGCGAGTGTTGGACGTGATGCTTCAGATGGAAAAGCTCGATCTCAGCCGGCTGCAGCAGGCATACGACGCAGCGTGAAAACCGCGCGGTCGACGGATCGTGCTCAAATGGATTCGAGCTTGGGCGGCCGCTTCCCGTGTCGGATCGCGCCGGCGACCGGCACGTAGTCGAGCGCCGTCCCCGCACGCGAATGGCGCAGCAACAGCCCGCCGCGGCTCATATCTCCTCGTCCGACAAAATCGGCGGGAAAGAGCAGGCGCTCTCCGAATAGTGTAATGAGCGTATCCACATACTTGCCCGTCGCAATGCTTCCTAGCAGAACGACCGACGCCGTCCTGGGCAGCGTGTGCGCCAGACGTTCGACATCGCGTTGCAGCGGCGCGAGATAGCGGGCATCGTTGGCCGCGATATCGACCTGCGAGAACGCAACGAGGTCATCGCGCGTGACCCGCTCGAGCGGCGAGAGAAGACCGCGATCGGTTGTGATCACCTGGATCATCGAGTGCTGTCGATCCGGAGGCGTCAATGCCGTCGCGTACGCCAGCTTTCCGCGAAAATAGAGGCCGCTGAGAAACGCGAAAACCTCGCCAAGCGGCGCGCCCTCGTCCGACTGTAGCCGCCGAGCGAGGTCGAACGACGCCCCCGGATTCATCAGGAGCGTCGCGCGCCGGCCGTCGCAGCGTGCTGGCGAGAGAAGAAAGACGTTGTCGCCGGGCATGACGAACTCTAATCAGAGGCAGCGCAGTCCGCCCCCGTTGCTCGGGCGTTTTCCTAGGCTTGCGCAGCGTAGCGCGCCTTGGTTTGTGGGTGATCGCGCGAAACGCCACGCCGCACACCGCCGCTCTTTGCAATCGCATCTGCGACCGCGGTCGTGACATACTCCGCGTCCCTCCCCACGCCCTGGACCATCGCCGACGACATCGAATAGAGAAAATGCAGCCCAACGAAATAGAGTCCCGGATGGTCGGCCGCGACGCCACGCGCGTGCTTTGGCTCCCCCGTTTCATCAAACGCCGGAACGTCGAGCCACGAGAAGCCCGAGTGAAAGCCCGTTGACCAAACCACGCTGGACACGTCGAGCACACGACCGTCCTCGAGGAGCGGCCTTCCGTCACGGACGCCCGCCGTCCGCGACACGCGCTTCACGCCCGCCGCGAGGAGGTCTTTTGGCTTGACCCGAATGAGCGGAGCCGTGCGGTGTTGCGCCTTTGCCTTGCGGCCCATCGGCGTCTTCTCAGTGAGTATTCTATGAAACACGACTCGGAACAACAGCGGCATGAAGATGCGGCGGCCGGCGAAACCGGCAATGCGGAACGGAACATGACCTGTGTCGCGGCCTGACATCCATATCTCGCGTCCCGAACGCGTCAACTCCATCGCGATTTCAGCGCCGGAGTTGCCGGCGCCGACGATGAGCACCGGTCCGTCGCCGAGTTGCGTGGGGTTGCGATAGGCGCTCGAATGCACTTGCACGATGTCCGGCGCCAGCTCGCCGGCAAACGAAGGGATGAGCGGTTTCTGATAGTTCGCCATGGCAATCACGACGTGCTCGGCCTCTATCCGGTGCTCCCCCACCTCGATCAAGAAGCCGTTCTTCGTCTTCGAGACCCGGTCGACCGAGGCGCTGGTGCGCACGGGAAGCTTGAAGTGCTTCGCGTACGACTCCAGGTAGTCCGCCATTTGGTCCTTCGTTGGGAACGCATGCCGGTTTCCCGGAAAGGGCATCCCCGCCAATCCGTCAAAACGCGCCACCGAAAACAGGCGCAACGAGTCCCAGCGGCGCCGCCACGAGTCGCCGACTCGCTTGTTCGCGTCCAGGATGACAAACGGCAACTTCCGCTGCGCCAAGAAATAGCCTACGGAAAGACCGGCCTGCCCCGCCCCGATCACGACGGTCTGAATTCGCTCTGGCTCTCGCATGCTCCCCCACACTCGCTGACTGTTTCCGCGAAGCAGTCCTGCTGCCGCGCGGTCGAGCCTCATTGTATTGGCGAGAGGGTAGGTGTCGCGTCGGGCGAATGGACCAATTTCAACCGCCGGCATCTACCTATATCTATGTAGACCGACGCGGCGGACTCGGCCGCAGAAGACTGTGATCGTAGGCATAGGCGGTCGCGCCGGCACGGCTCGCCAGATTCAGCTTGCCGAGGAGGTTGCTCACATGCCGGGCTACGGTCTTGTCGCTGATGCCAAGCGTCGCGGCGATTGCGCGATTCGTCTGACCTGTCGCCACCAGACGAAGCACTTCAACTTCGCGCGACGTCAACGCCCCGCCGCGCTTCAACGTCGGCGCCGACAGCGCATCGATTCGCATCACATCGGGGATCGCGCCGAGCGTCTGCATCGTCTGCCGCGCCGCGTCGAACTCCATGATGGCGGACTCCTCATCGCCCATCGCGCGATGTGCAAGCCCAATCAGTACACGAACGCGCGCCGCTTCATACGGCGCCTCGAGTCCGTTCCATCGAGACCAGGCACCGCGCAGAACCTGCATGGCGCTGGCGGGCTGTCCTTCGGCAATCAGCACCGCGCCCGCGCCCTGCGACGCCGTGGCGTACAGGTACGGCGCGTCGAGCTCCGCGGCGATGACCGACAGCTCGTTGGCGGCGCTCCGTGCGGCCGCGACGTCGTTCGCCGCAAGCATGATGTCGATCGCCGCATGCAAGGTGTACGAGCGCATCTCGCGCCGCTGGACGTCGCCCAGAACGTGCCGAATTGCCGACGCGGCAACATCTGCCTGGTTTTGCGCCAATCGCAGTTGGGCGAGACCGGGCTGTGGACGACGGCCGCACTGATTCGCGCGGCGATACGCTTCCTCCGCCTCATTGAACTCGCCGCGAAGCCGGTGTAGCTCGCCGCACCGATAGTACGCCGCTCCCGCCGTCGCGCGTTGCGGCGAATCAGCGAACTGCTCACAGGCGCGCGCCGCCTCGCCCAGGGCATCCGTCCACTCACCGTGGAGCTGCATCACTTCGGCGCGGCGTATCAAGCAGTGGCCGCGGAACGGCACCAAGTCCGGATGCAGCGCGCACCACTCGGCAAAGGCCTGGGTCCACTCCCGTGCGCGACGGAGATCGAAGATTTCGTGGCAGCCGTCGAGGACACTGCAATACACGCCGCCTACCGACGCCGGTGACAACTCTCCCATCGTCACGGCGACCATCACTTCGTCCATGAGGCTCACGCCTTCCGCCACGCGACCGCACCGAATGTGCGAGCGGCCTTGGCCCAGCCGGGCGATCGTGATGAGATCGGCGTCGCCAAAACGCCGTCCGATGTCGACTGCTTCGTTGAACGCGGCCATCGCGGCGTCAGCGTTGCCTTGGCCGACGTTCTGAATGCCAACCGGCAGCATCAAGTATCCCCGGACCACAGAGTCGCAGTTGGCCTCGTCGAGGGTACGCCGCGCTCGGGCGAGCCAGCCGCTGCCGCGCGCGGCTTCTCCGCTGTTCACGAGCATGAAGCCCAACCAGAACGCGCAGCGTGCAGCACTCTCCGCGTCGCCCCGGCCCATGAACTCGTTGTGCGCGCGCGCCAAACGATCGTCGCGGTCGGCGTCGCGTCCGATCAAGTGCGCCGCCAGCGCCGACCGCTCGACGTCCTCCGTATCCAGCGGCGCGGCGCGATCCGCCAGGACGAATTCGGCATACGCTTCGCGCCAGGCCTGACGTCGAAACGCGTCGCGACCGCGTACGAGCTGTTCCAGCGGATGATTCTCCGACGGTTCAGTGCGGCTCCGTTGCGAGCCGAGTCTGCCAATCGGTTCGGCCGGCGTGTCCGTCATGCTTCAAGTTTAGTCGGTTGGAGCGTCGCTTGTCGGACTGTTTGGCCGGACTAGTCAGCTCCGCCGACCCTTCGCGCGAGAGTCAGGGAACGGCGCCGCGGGGAGCCTGCGCGTTGGTGATCAAATAGGTCGTCGCCCAACTCGCGTAGTAGTGCGACCCGTCGTAGCCCACCGCGCCCATCAGCGGAAACCCGGTCGCCGCCTGCATCGCGGCGAGACGCCGCAGCACGGGCACGCGCGCATCTCTCGGCGGAAGCGAATTCGCCAACTCACCCATCGACGTCGCACGAACGAACGCGAGACCAACGATGTGCGACTTGGACGCGACAGCCGCAGGGTTTTTCACGAACTCAGGACCAAGTCCCTGCGTGAGCGGGCGAAATTCGGCCGAGTAGAGTTGTGGTAGAAATGCATCGAGCCACGGGACGAACGCCGCGCGATCCATGAGCTGCCCCATGATCGACGCTTCCATGAGACACGGCGACGCGAAGTCACTCGGTCCCGGCTCAGCCGCGGTGTTGCAACGAATATCGTGCTTGAACAAACGCTCGGCAGACTCGCGAATCGCCGCTTCGAGCGCCGGGTCGAACGCGCGGGCATAGCCGAGCGCGTTGTCCATCGCCATCGCCGTGTTGGGATGGACGCCGGTGCGCACAGGCTGCTGCAGCGCCTTGAGGTACGTGACCATCCGCTCCGACATGTACGTCGCCATGGGTTGGACGTTGGCGGCCCATCGCACGGCGTCGGAGTCGTTCCACGATCTGAGCTCGTACTGAAGGCGGAGCAGCCACGCGTAGCCGTATGGGACCTCGAACGCGCCCGCGCCGCGCATGAACTCCAGATCGCCGGCAATGTTGGTGGCGCCAAAGTGATCGTTGAGCTTCTGACGAATCGCCGGTGCGGTGGGGAGGTCGGGGAACATCTTGAGTATTCTCACAAGTGTCCACGCCGAATTGACCGCCGAGTGCCAATCATAACATCCGTAGAAGGCACGGGTCGTTTCGTAGTCCGCGGCGGGAGTGTACGTCGCATCCCACAGGTACGGCACCGTGTTCGGGCGGGGCTGCGGGTGATCCATGCACGACAGCGGCATCGCGGACAGCTGCACCGCGGTTGCTCTGTCGAGCGCGCGCGGCTGAACGACGGGGAGCGACGCGTAGAACGACGCGAGATCGCCAAACTCCGGCGCCTTTTTCACGACTCGAGAGTCGCCGCGAAGCGCGGTCTGTGCGGCAACGGGTGATGTCGCGACAGCGATCGCCGCGAAGGCCGTGAGCACCGTCATCGTGTGTATCGTCGACATCATCTCCGCGCCGTTTCATATAGAAGTGCCTGGGCCGGCACCCAGGAAATGCCGGCCGCGTCGTCGCGCATCAGTTCGAAGCCACGGTCCGCCTGGAGTGCCGAGAGCCGGCGCAAGACCACAACGCGCGGGTCGGTTGCGGGAAGCCCGCGAGCAATGCGCTCCATGGATTGAGCGCGTGAGAAGGACAGAGCAGCGAGACGCGCGCGTTCGGTCGCAAGCGCCGTCGCAGCGGCGGATATCGCGGCGGATATCGCGGCGGCTGAAGTATCGGATGCTCCGCCGCGCGCTACTGTTGGAGCGCGTGCGACGGGAATGCTGATCGCCTCAGTGAGCGGCGCAAAGCGACCGGATTGAAACGGAGGCAGGAATCGATCGAGCCACGCGATGTACGCCCGCGGCTCGAGCACGCGTGACATGAGCGCGGCCTCGGTGAGACAGGGCGAGAGAATCTCCGGTCCACCGCCGCCGGGGGCAGGCGCCACCGCGCCGCGTCCCGCTGTGGCCGCCGCCGTGAGATCGTTTGGTGTTGCGGCTGCGACCGCTGCGCTGTCGGCGTTGTTCGCATTTGCTCCACGACCGGCACCTCGACCACCGCCGCGACCACCGCGTCCTCCAGCAGCCGAGACCACGCGTTCCGACTGCGTAGCGCAGGCCGTGTCGGCGAGATAGAACTTCCGCGCGGCGGTGACGATCGCGTTGCGCAGTTTGGCGTCACCGTCCACCTGCGCGTAGTCAAGCGCCAGCGCCATGCTTTGCGCCGTGTTGTTCTGCGCGCCGGAACGAACCGGCTCTACCAGTTTGCTCATGTATGCGCCGAGGCTGTCGGCCATCCACGCGGCGAGCGGCGCGACGTTCGCCGCCCACCGCTTTGCCTGTGTGTCAGGCCACGTGCGCAGCTCGGCTTGCAGCTCGAGCAACCACGCAAACCCATAGGGACGCTCGAACAGGCCGGTTTGGCTCGCCGACGGAATGGGATTGATGGCGGCCGCGGTGGCGTGAAAGAAGGCAAGCTCCCCGTCGAGATTGGATTTGCCGAGGTGCGCGTTCAGCTTTTCGCGCGTCAGCTCTCTCAGCGGGGTGTTGGGAAAGCTCTTGAGGAGGCGAACCGCGACCCACGTCGAGCCAACGGCGGAATGCCAATCGGTGCAGCCCCAGAATGCGCGAAGACGGTCGTGGTCGTGGGCGAGAGTATAGTTCGGGACCCAGAAGTAGCCGGCGCCATTGTTCGGCGCGTTCCGCGCGGCCGCCGTATCCACGGGCGCATTCGCGCGACTCGGCCCGGCCGCACCGCCACGCCCGGTCGGCCGCGACTGCAGGCGGTCGAGGCACGCCAGCGGAAGCGCGCCGAGCCACATCGCGCGTTCTTCGTCAAATGGAGACGGCGCCACGTTTGGAATCTTCTCGAGCAGTTCGCCGAGACTGCGGTAGTCGGCGCGCAAGGGAGTGGTGTCGGCGCGGGCCGGCGGCTGCTGCCCCGATGCCAATCGAGAGAGCGACGCGAAGGCAAGAACGGAGACGACGGTTGCGAAGCGGCAGTGGGGCCGCCGGCGGGTTGGAATCATGGCGACATATATGCGACGCCGTTCGCGGAATTGCTATTCGGTGGCGTGACCGGACAACCGTGCGTTGACACGCGCGATGTCGGCTTTCATCTCCGGCGACCGCTCCATCGTCGACTCCATCCGGTCTTTGACCACGTCGGCAAGCCGCAGCCGCTGTCGATCTGCGCGCGTTGCATCGGCACCGCGCGCCAGGAGCAGCAGCACACAGTCCCATCGGTCCCCCTGAGCCGCCACAACGATGAGCGGCAGGTGAGGTTGGCGACGTCGCGGATCTTGGTGGCGATCTCCAGCCCGGCGTTCGGGTCGGCGCCGAGTGCAAGGAGCTCGCGCACAACGTCGAGTGACGCTGTGGCGACTTCTAGGTTGGTGTAATATGATCGTCGAGCCGGAGGTGGCATGAGCAAGATCGCTGGACGTCTGCGTGTCCTCGCCGCGTGCGAAGCTCTTTCCCTGCTGATCGTCGGTTCCGTGCGCGCCACGAGCCAGGCCCTTCGTCCGGCCTCCGGCGAGCAGTCGTCCGTGCAGGGGGGAGCTCTTCGTCTGCAGATAAACACATCGAAGAGCGCGAAACTCAGCGCGGCTCCGGTGTTGCTCGTCGTGCTGCACGGCGATGCACCGTTCAACAAACCCGATTACCAAAATGTGTTTGCCGCCCGCGTCGCGGCAACCAACGACGATGTCGTATCTGTCGCGTTGCTTCGGCCGGGCTACACCGACCCAAAGGGGAACAAGTCCGACGGAGTGCGCGGCCTGACGACGGGCGATAACTACAACGCCACGAACACCGACGCCATCGCTGCCGCGATCGATGAGCTCAAGCGTCGTTGGCACGCGCGCAAAGTCGTCGTGGCCGGACACTCCGGCGGAGCCGCAATCACCGCGAACATACTTGGCCGGCATCCGCGCGTAATCGACGCCGCGCTCCTCGTGTCGTGTCCCTGCGACGTCGACAAATGGCGCCAACACATGTTCCAACTTCAGCACGCCGCCGTCTTCCAGGGAAAGATCGAGACGCTTTCGCCGATCGAGCACATCGCCGGTATCTCGGATCGCGCGAACATTCTGATGATGGTTGGCGACCATGACGAGATTGCGCCGCCGGACATCAGCGTGAGCTACCAGGCTGCCGCCGCCAAACTCGGCAAGCACGTGAGACTGGCCCAGCTTCCGGGCAAGGGCCACGAGATATTTCTCGAGGATGCAGTTTTCGCCGCGCTCGCGCCGCTGTTGAAATGACGTGACGTGACGTTTCAATCCCGGCTGGCGGCTGCGCCGCTCGTGACCGCATCTTCAGCGAAATTCACCGGCAGGCGTCACCGATCAGCGCGAACGGACCGGCGGCACCGCTCGCGGCCATGCGCGCGGAGACCGATATCGCCGGTCTATGGTGACAGCTCGAGACTCGGTCGCGCGACCGGGAGACAACAAGTGGTTTGCAGAATCATCGTGGTTTGACCTGACCATTTCCACGGGCCTTTTGTACGGCGTGCTGCTTCCGCGAAAGGAATCAACGGCTGGACGGGCGAACCGAAGGGCAAATACCATGACTCTCGCGGATGGGAGAGGAACATCTTTCGCGAATAGCGTTGGAGGAGCCGATACTCTGGAGTACTGACGCGCACGCCGGCTGTTACAATCGACATTTCGCCCCAGGCGATACGAGTGCCACGATGGAATCATTGATTCACGTTATCTACGCGAGCACGGCCGTCGCTGAATCGAGCGAGGCTGAACTGGCGGAGATTCTTCGTATCGCCCGACGCAATAACGAGCGCGCCGGCGTCACCGGAATGTTGGTCGCGTCAGAGCGCAGCTTTTTTCAAGTTCTCGAAGGCCCTCGCGTCGTGGTCGACGCGGTCTTCGCAACGATCCTCGCCGATCCTCGGCATTCACGGGTCGTGACCATCATCCGTGAACGCGTCGCCACCCGGGCGTTCGGTGAGTGGAGCATGGGGTTCGCTTCCCCTTCAGGGATGGAAAGCCTCACGACTCCCGGCTTGAACGATTTCTTTTCCGGGGCGTCATGTCTTGACGATATCGACGCGGGCCGAGCGCGAAAGCTTCTCGCGGCTTTTCGGAGCGGACGATGGCGCGCTCGCCTCAGTGGCGGGGCCTTCGCCGGCGCCGCGCCCGGGTGATCATCAATGTCTGACGATCGCACCGGTGCGAGCACGGGTTTGCCGTCCTACTCGTACGCGTTTCAACCGATCGTCGACGTGGCCGCTGGCGAGGTACAATCGTACGAGGCGCTGATCCGCGGATCGGGTGGCGAGTCTGCGCAACACGTGTTCGCGCAAGTCAAACCCGAGCATCTGTATCAACTCGATCGCGAGAGCCGCATTACCGCCGTGGCACTCGCCGGCCGCTTGGGCGTGTCCTGTCATCTCAATCTGAACGTGCTGCCGCGCGACGTGCAGCGGTCGTCGTCCGAACTTCCTGCAATGATCGAGATGGCGGAACGGTGCGGCATCCAGGCGAGCCGGCTGATCCTCGAGTTGACGGAAGGCGAGGCCATCGACGACCATGCCCGATTCGCCCAAGCAATTGACACGTACCGGGCGCTCGGAGTGAAAGTCGCCATCGACGATTTCGGCGCGGGGTATTCTGGCTTGAACCTTCTGGCAGACTTCCAGCCGGACATGATCAAGCTCGACATGAACCTCGTGCGCGGTATCGAATCACGTGGACCGCGTCAGAGTATTGCTCGCGCGATCATGACCGTCTGCAACGACCTCGGTATCGAGGTTGTCGCCGAAGGAGTGGAGACACTCGACGAGTTCGTGTGGTTCGAAGAGGAGGGAGTGCGGCTGTTCCAGGGCTATCTGTTCGCCAAACCCGGGTTTGAGTGCCTGCCGTTGCCACAATATCCCGTCCCGCACCGAGCGATTTAGGGATCGGGGAATTCTGGGAGTCGTCGTGCCGGGCCCGTCGATTCTCGGATTCGGCCGAAAATAGTCGGTTGGGCGTTAGTCTGGAAACGAAGGAAGCGATTCCGGCGTAAGGGTGCCAGCACCTCGATTCTTGCGAGGGCGGGGAGCACGCCCATCACACCGCGAATGCACCGCACCGTTCGGTTCCGTCGTCTCACCACCTCTGTCGTGATCCTCGGCGCACTCGCTGGATGCGGCGGGCGCTCGCCAGGCTCGGGGGCCGTCGCGGGCCATGTGGACGTTCGGACTCCGCACTTCGCGATCGCCGCCGATGGAATTGACAGCGCCGCGGTTCGCGCGCTCGGCGTGTCGCTCGAGTCGAATCGGCAGCGAGTAGCGGACGATCTCCAGGCGTCTTCCCTTGGGATCACACGCGTCGTCATTCAGTCGAAGGACGCGTTCGACAAACAATGGAGCGCGCTTATCGGCGGTTCAGGAATCGGCTTTCAAGTGCAAGGACTCACCGGAGCCGACGGCGCAATCTATATATACGGCCCCTGGGCAGCGCAGCACTCCGGCTCGCCGCTTCAGCAGGTGGCCCTTCACGAGCTCGCGCACGCGGCCACTCAACGCTCCGCAGTCGACTACGTCGCTTCAAGTGGGCGCGACACCATCGCCTACATCGCCGCGATGCCGGCATTGGGTGTGCGCGTGCGATGGTTGTCGGAGATGATCGCCGTGTATGAGGCGAGGCAGTCGACCGATCTCAATCGCTTTTGGTATTTGATTCGCGGACGGTATCCGTCGATCGCCGATCTCAACGATCCCACAAAGTCGCAAGTCTATGAGGTCGGATACCGGGTTGCCGAGTTCATTCGCGCGCAGTGGGGCCCGGACGCTCTCGCCCGTCTCGTACATGCGGACGGAGACGTCCGCGCCGCGCTCGGCGTGAGCGAAGCTGAGCTCATGCGTCGATGGTTTCTGCATGTGGAAGATCGCTACCTGCTCATCAAACCGCGTTGGTTCACCACGCGCCGTTGAGCTGATCGTCGGGCGGAAGCTCGTTGCGAGGCCGTTCGCTCCCCAATCTTCGCGAATTCCCGAGCGGCGCATAGCGAGCTCGAACGGAGAGGCAGGTTGTTGTGGTCGCCAGTTTGCATTGGTGAACACGGGGAACGAACCGTCTTGTCCAGCTCGCGAGCGATTTATGGGGTTTTTTACACGGCTGATCGGCTACATGTCGTTCGGTTCATCGCATCCGCTTCGGCGCTTGGCGAGCTACTACGCCGTTCTGCTGATCATCGGCGTGGTCGTTTTCCGCTTCGTCCCGCTCTTGGATGGCCTGCTCACCGGCGAGCGACTCGCTCGCCTTGCTCAGGCGCCCTCCTTCCTTCAGGATGGACTGCAATCCGGTCAGGTACAGTCGCCGGCCGCTGACTTCGCGTCGAGGTTGTCGTTTGCGCTGAGCACGGCGTTCATCCTGTTGAGCACCCTCGCGATCATGCTGCCGGTCTCGTGGGTATACATGTCGGCGCGGTCCGGGCACGGGCACAACCAGTCCGTCGTCCAGGCGCTGATCGTCTTGCCGATGATCGTCGCCGGCATCGTGTTGATCGTGAGCAACAGCCTGGCGTTGGCGTTCAGCTTGGGCGGCGTCGTGGCGGCGGTGCGCTTCCGCACGAACCTAAGCGATGCGCGCGACGTGGTGTTCATTTTCCTCGCGATCGCCGTCGGTTTCGCGGCCGGGGTTCAAGAGATCACGATCGCGTTGATGTTGTCGGTCATCTTCAACTTCGTGCTCGTCCTCATCTGGCGGTACGACTTCGGCCGCGCCGTGCTCCAGCCAACGGCTTCGGCGGAATGGGCCGAGCCTCTCAGCGATCTCGCTGGGAAAGACCAGGGTGGAAACACGGTTCCGGACCGCGACCTGGTTCTCGCGCTCACCCCCAAGAAAGTCGAGGCGCTCGCCGAGCGTTTCGATCGCGTTCGGACCATTCTGGGGCCGCACGGCAAGAAGCCGCGCTACAACGCGGTCGTCTCGATCGTGACGAGCAAGATCACCGAGGCACAGCACAACGTTGAGCCGGCGCTGGAGAGGGTCACGAAACGCTGGAGGCTCGACGAAGTGGTGACGAATTCCGACAAGCCATCGGAGCTCTACTACCTCGTTCGCACCCTCAAGTCGATCGATCGCGACGCGATGTTGACGGCCATTCGCACCAGCGGGAACGGAGCGATCGAGGCCGCGGACATCGAGATTGGCGACGCGGTCGAGATTGAGGCAGGCGAGGAACGCCGCGAGCGGAAGAAGCAGGAAGCAGCCATATGACATCGCGGTGGGGTGTGCCATTTCTCGGCGTCTGTCTCGTCGCCGGCCTCGCGTGTGGCAACCACCAAAACGAGCTAGCCGAAATTACGCGGAGCAAGACGGCGGTGGCGCGTGAGGTTCGTTTAGAGAAGGCACTCACCGACCACAACGCCGCGCTCGCCGCGCGGCCGCTCGCGCAGTGGATCATGCCCGCGCCGCTGAAGGAGATTTCCGGACTCGCACTGACCAAAGACGGCCGGATGTTGACGCATGGCGACGAGACCGGTGAGATCTGGGAAGTCGACTACCGCCGCGGAATCCTCGTCAAGCATTTTTTCCTCGGCGAAAACTCGGTGAAGGGCGACTTCGAGGGAATCACCATCGTGAACGATGTGATTTTCCTGCTCGCTAGCAATGGAAAGATCTATGAGTTCCACGAAGGCGCGAACAACGCGCATGTCAAATACGACATCATCGAGACCGGACTCAAGGCCGCGTGCGAGTTCGAGGGCATCGCGTACGATCCAACGATCAACTCGCTGCTGATGGCGTGCAAGCACATCCACGACAAAAACGTGCATGACGCGCTCGTCCTCTACCGACTGGGCCTGGCGAACGATTCGACGTCACGGTTGTCCATGCTGACGGTGCCGATTGCCGACATCCTCAAAGCGAATGGTTGGAAGAGTTTTCATCCGTCCGATATCACGATCGATTCCGAGACGGGCAACTACGTGCTCATCTCGTCGCTCGAGAAAGGCATGGTCGAAGTTACGCCGGCCGGCGACGTGGTCTTCGCGCGTCCTTTGCCCGAGGGTCATCAACAGGCAGAAGGGATCGCGATAACGAAGGACAGCATTCTGGTCGTGAGCGATGAGGCCAAGCAGGGCCCAGGGCTCATCACGCTTTATAAGTGGCCTTGAAATGAGTATCACTCAGTTCCGGTGCGTCGTGGCTGGCGTTGCGGCCTGCGTGTGCGCCCTCGCACCACCGATGGCGGCGCAGTCCGCCGACGGTGCCCCCAAGGCAAAGACCACTAGCGTCACGAAGGCAAAGCCGGACAGCGTTACGATCGTCGCGGGCAAACACTACAAAGCGGGGGGATTCTACCGCTGGTTGTTCGGCGACACTTACCGCGATCTCTGGACGACGCCGATTCGCGTCCCCGTGTTCGACTGGCACACCTACGCCGGCGGACTGCATCCGACGAAGGAAGGCGGTGGCAATCAAACGAAGTCGCTGCGTTTCGAGAACGCTGATGGCGACGAGTATGTGTTCCGGCTGTCGGACAAGACGGTCAACTCCGCGCCGGCGGCCGTAAAGGGTACGCCGCTCGCCGGAATGATTCAGGATGAGGTCAGCGCCCAGCACCCGGCGGGTGCGATGATGGCGGCGCCGCTCGTCGCGGCCGGCGACGTGCTTCATCCCACGCCGGTGTTGATGGTGATGCCCGACGACTCGGCGCTTGGGAAGTTCCGCGGGGACTTCGCCGGCAAGCTCGGCATGGTCGAGGAGTATCCCAATGTACCGAAAAAGAGCGCCGGCTTCGGGGGCGCAACGAAGATCATTGACAGTGAAGAGTTGTTGAAGCTGTTGAACACCGATCCGAAGGAGCATATCGACGCGCGGGCGTTTCTCACGGCGCGCCTTACGGATTTCCTGATCAACGACAATGATCGGCATCAGGGAAATTGGAAGTGGGCTCGGCTGGCGTCCGAGTCGAAAACACAGTGGGAGCCGATCGCCCGCGACCGCGACCATGCCTTTGTTTCGCTCGACGGTGTGGTGATGGGGCTGGCGCGGCTCGCCGCGCCCACGTTCGTGAAGTTCGGCAACACCCCGAGCATCTCCGGGCTCACGGTGCCGCGGGACTTCGACGCGCGCCTGTTGGCCGGACTCGAGAAGCCGGTGTGGGACTCGGTTGCCCTGGCACTCCAGGCACGGATCACCGACTCGGTGATCGACGCGGCAACGCGCGCCATGCCGATCGAGTATCAGGCGTCCGCGCCGAGGCTGGTTTCCGTGCTCAAGAATCGTCGCGCCAAACTGCCGACGTTGTCCGATGAGTTCTACCGTTTGCTCGCAGCGACGGTCGCCATTCACGGCACCGACGGCCCCGATCACGCGGCGATCACGCGCGCCGGCGACGGGGTCGTCGAGGTGCGTCTCGAGTCCGAAGGCAAGCAATACTTCTCGCGCCGCTTTGACGCGCGCGAGACATCGGAGCTTCTCGTGTACCTGCACGACGGCAACGACACAGCCGTCGTCGTCGGCGCCGTCGGGAAGAGCATTCTTGTTCGCGTCATCGGCGGGAACGGCACCAATACCCTTACCGACTCGTCGACCGTCGCGGGCCACAGGCATCCGACGCGCCTCTACGATGCCGGCACCGTGACCGGCGTATCGTACGGTGCGGACACCGCATTCGACCGACGTCCCTGGGAGAGGCTGAACGACTCGCTCGGCCCGCATCGTCCCGATGACGGTCGTTCGTTCACCCCGGACGTCGGGCTGAGCGAACATCGCGGCATGGGTCTCGTCCCTCGCATTGGCATCACCAAGTACACGTATGGGTTTTCGCGGCGGCCGTATGCGTCGATGGTCCAGATCGAAGGTGAGTACGCGACCCTGTCGCTATCCGGCCGAGCGACGATCACGGCAGATCATAGGCTCGAGTCGTCGCCGGTCCACTTCATGGCGTTTGCGCGCGTGTCGGATTTCGAGATCTTGAATTTCGGCGGATTCGGAAACGCCACCATCGACTCAGGCGACGCCAGCCGGTATTTCGAGGTTCGACAGCGACAGTGGTTGTTTCATCCGACCATTGCCGTCGCCCTCGGGCAGAACGGCGATGTGTCGTTCGGTCCGGAGATCCAACATTCGACCACGGACAGTCTGCCGAACCGCTTCGTTTCGGCCACACGTCCGTATGGGTTCGGCACGTTCAATCAGGCGGGTCTGCAGCTCGCCGCCCGGTATGATCGGCGGATTTCGGGCGAGGATGTGGGCGCCGAGCATACCCATCACAGACTTCTCATCGAGGCCACTGCGCGCTATTTGCCGGCGATGATGGATGTGCGCTCGGCATTTGAAACGACGGCGCTCACGATCAGTGCGGCGAACACCCTGCCTGTCCCGACACAGCCGCTGCTGGTCGTGCGGACCGGCGCTCAAAAGGTGTACGGCGACTTTCCTTTTTATGAGGCCGCGACGATCGGTGGCGAGGGGACGACGCGCTACATGGATCCGGAGCGGTACGCGGGAGACGCATCGCTATTCGCGACGTCGGAGCTTCGCATTCCCCTGGCACACTTCACCCTGCTCCTCCCGTTACGGGCGGGGATTTTGGGACTTGCCGAGGCGGGACGGGTATATGATCACGGGAGCTCGCCGGGTGGATGGCACCCGCGCCTCGGCGAAGGAATCTGGATCGGACGCGGCAACGATTCGCCGGTCGTGACGTTCACGTACACGACGGAACCGGATCACCCCGGTATTCACGTTCGCTTTGGTCTCAATTTCTGAGTGTGCACGATGGTCGAGGTGTGCGGTGTGGTGAGGCTGTCAGAATGAGGAGTCGCGGCATCATCCTGGTCGCGTCCACCAATGCCGGGTTCGCCGACGTCGTCGGCGGCATGGTCCTCGACAGCGGTTTCACTCCGGCATACCCGCGTGGCGTCGAAACCCCGTGGGTGACCGTCGCGCGAACCCAACCGCGGCTCGTGATCTGTGATTGCGACGCGCCGGTCGAGCGCATTCAGCGGCTGGTCACCGATGCGTCGGCGCGTCGCGTTCCGCTGGTGTTGTCGCGCGCGCCGGACGCGTGCGTCGATATGAAATTGCTAACGCTGCCGTCGCGCTTCGCGCTGCTCACATTTCCCGTGTCGCAGCAGGCGTTCTGTTCCATGCTCGACGCGATGCTGCCGCCCACCGGACATTTGCCCCATCCCATGACCGCGATTGCCGCGAACCTGACGCCAATGGTGCTGACCTCCGCCTGGCAGGCACCTCCGCTTCCGGGTACGGAGGTAATGCAGATGGGTCCAGAGCGCCGGCGTGTCAGCCCGCGCCGCAGCTCGGGCGGGTCGCCAGCCAGTTCATCGCCGCCGTGACAACGGCGTCGTCCGTCGCGGGATAGGTGTTGAGAAACATCGGCTCGTCGGCGGGGATGCGCTGCGAATACTAGGCATCATCGCGCAGTCCCATCGCGCAGCATCATCGCACACCCGTGAAGTCGCGCACGAATTGATCGAGCTCTGGACGGTTCAAGTCCGACACCGCCCAGTACTCGATGCCGTCGTTCTGCCAGCGCACGAGATGATAACCTCGCTCGGTGGTCTCCGTCATCGCCCCGGCCGCTCTCGCGGCTGCGGGCCATGCGTAAACATTGATGATGTGCTGGCGACGACTATAGACGACCGCCGCCACCGTGCGTCCGTCGACATAGTCGAGCCGCCCGCCGACGAGTATGAAGCCGGCCGAGTCGAGGCTTGGGACGGGAGGAGATAGCGCGATGCGCCCGTTGAACCACGGTTTGACGTTGTGTTGATTCGTCGACGCAACGTCGGTGAGGTGATCGGGCATCAGCGAACGGATGTGACTCGTCAGCACGTCGCCGGCCACCGCGTCGGACGTCGTCCGCGAATGCGTGGCGGCAACGGTTACGGTGGAGCTGGCGATCGCGATCGACACGCCGGCAGCGGCGAGCCATTGCCATGATCGGCGCGTCACGACGCGACGAGGAGGATCAAACGCGTCCGGTTGCGCCAGCGCGCTGCGGATTCGGGCCTTCAGGACGTCCGGCGCTCTGTGACGCACGAGTTTTTCTCTGAGCAAGTGTGACGTTCCGGCAAGCAGACGATGCTCTCGCTCGCACTCCGCGCACGTCTCGAGATGCTCGCGCACGTCGCGCGCCTCGGCGCTCATGAGCTCGTCGTCCACATATGATGAGAGCGTATCGCGACAATCAGAGCAACGCATGTCAGCTCGCCTCCCGCGCGTCAAAGCCGAGCGCCGCGGCGAGACGCTTGCGCGCCCGCGCCAGACGCGACATCACGGTTCCAATCGGCGCGCCGACCACATCGCTGATTTCTTTGTATGACAGTCCATCCAACTCTCGAAGCACGATGACCTCGCGAAACTCCGTGGGCAGCGCGGCAACGGCGCGGTTCACCGCGTCACGATCCGATGCCTCGATCGCTTCAGCGTCCGCCGGTCTCGAATCGCTCACGCCGGCGGCCACGTCGTCGGAGAACGGAACCGTTGTCCGCTCGGCGCCGTGCCGGCGCTGCCAGGTGAGACAGCAGTTGCGCACGATGGCGAGAAGCCAGGCCCGCGCGTCGCCGTCTCGATAGCCATTGAAGTAGCGCAGCGCACGGAGAACGGCATCTTGCACGGCGTCCTGCGCGTCGTGCTCGTCGCGAAGGAGATAGCGCGCGAGCGTATACGCATCGTCGAGATGCGGGACGATGATGCGCTCGAAGCGGTCTATGTCCTGCTGCGCCATTTCTCTTAGTCTAGGTTTCGGGGGAGCCCGTGTCCAATAACCAGACTCCGGGCGATGTGGGTTTATTCCCGCACGGCGGCGTCGCAGGCAAGACGGAAGCATAATATCCCCGCCGGTTCGCGATCGGCAGCCACGGCTTTCGGGGTCCAACATGACTGTGCGATCATGCTTCGGTGCGTGTTCGGCCAGGCGCCGGCGTGCCGATGCGGCCACCGTCGACCGCCTCCGTGCGTCGGTGCCCAATGCGGGTGATTTGATGCGAAGCATCGTCTCGCACCACACGACGGCCGAGGAACCGGGCCGCGCCGCGCAGGCGGCCTGATTTGCCGACGCGAGGCTAGTAGTCGTAAATGTGTTCGACGGCGAACTCCTTTTCCTGGCGCAGCCGGTGGAGCACATCCAGAAGGTCGCGCGCGCGCACTTGGAGCAGCATGCGCGTGCGCGACGGATCGTCGGGCATTCGATAGGCCAGCACGACGGACGTGCTTGGGCGGGCCAGCCAGGTGGCCGGCGCCGTTCCGCTCACGATCACCACCTCCGAGCCGGACACCTCGGCCAACCGCACTCGGTCGGAGCGATCGGATAGAGCGAGAAGCGCGTCGCGGAACGGATCATAGCGATTGACCCTGAGCAGCGTGTAGCCGCGGTCCAGCGGCGTCACCGTCGTAAAGCGCGCCCGCGTAGTGTCGTTCGCCTGGAGCGAATCGCTCCATCCCACGGCCACCGCGTACCGCGTCAACTCGTCGGCTGTATATCCGGCTTTCGTTCCTGCTCCGATCAGACTCGCGTACACTGATTTGACCACGTATTCGGTGCTCAGCGCGAAGCGCCGCTCCCATTTTCGACCCATGCCTTTGCCCGTGAGCGGCACATCGAACCAGAGTCCGCGCAACGCATGGGCGAACGAGAACTCGTACCAGCCCCGCGTTGCGATCAGCGTGGCATACTCGTGCGCGACCTTCGCCGCGTATCGATCCTCGGTGGTGCCGCCCGCTGGCATATCGATCTCGGACAGGCGTCCGACCGTGTTTTCATACATCCACTTGAGACCGTACTCCACCGCGGTGCTCACGCCAATGACGGTGAGCATGACGTGTGTGCCCGCTGATATCGAATAGCGACCCTTGGCCGCCTTCCACGTTCCCTCATACGATCTCCAGAACGTCCCCACCGATCCGATGTACGGGAATCGACTGGGTGGTCGCGCAAAGTCGAGCCACCGGGCGTATGCCTCGCTTCCATAGACGAGATCCCACTCGGGATGCGTGAGATACTCCCGCGCTTCATCACGCACGTAGCCCGTTACCGTATCGAGCACCATGCGTGCTTCGGCCGGCATGTTTGCCGCCATGTGCGCCGCCGTCATCGTGGGGACGGATCCATCGGCGGCTGGTTGATACAGGTCCCACAGCGCGTTCGTGAACTTCCCGGTGGGGTCGACGCGGCGCTTCACCTCGAACAGCCTTGCTGAATTGGGATAGGCGCGCGCAAACTGCGCGCGCGTCGCGACCAGTTGGTACGGCAGGTAGTAACGTCCACCGCTGGCGATCACGGCGTCGATCAGCTGGCGCGTCCACCGTGCCACCTCGCGACGCGCGTCGGGGCCGGTCTCTTGCCGATAGTACAGCACGAACGCGAACACCTCGTTCGGCGCCCAGGCGAGGTCGGTGCCGGGATCGGGAAGCGCATGGCGAATCGAGACGTTCACCGTGTTCACATCGTGAAGCTGCAATATCGCGCGCATGTGCGGGAGAAACGTCATGAGACTGTCAACCGGCACGAAATACTCTTGAAGCACATACGTGTCGCGCTCACGTGAGGTCGGCTCGAGCTCACTCACGTCGTAGCTCGCCTCGTAGTTGCGCGACGTCACCGGATGGCCGCGGAAAATGATCGGGTCGACGATGTGCTCGCGAATCCATTTTCCTTTCGGCCACCTGGTGATCATCGAATAAACCGTGCGGTGCGTCCAGGCGTTCTGGTCGCGCGGCAACATGTGCTCGGAGACCGTCACCGGGTCGGTGGTCTTTCGGTACGACACGACATGCACGTTCTCGAACGCCGGCGGATAGATGTCGGCGTTATGGAAGATGACCGTGGAATCGTCGCGCACGTTCGCGCGGAAATACGCGAGATACGACGCGACCGGCATCTTCTCGTCGTCTCGTTTTACATGAGAGTTCTCCGCCAAGTCGAGTGTGACGTCGGCGATGACGCCGAGCGCGCCATATCCGCCCACGGCGCCATAGAACACGTCGGCGTTTTCCGTTGGACTCGCGTGCATGACGCGTCCATCAGCCAGCACAATCGTGATCCCCCGGACCGAGCGCACGAGCGGACCCTGTCCGATGTACCGGCCGTGCGCGTTCACCGAGAGCGCGCCACCCACTGTGAAGGTGTTGTACGTCTGCATGATCTTCACGGACAATCCAACTTTGTCGATCTCGCCCTGCAGCTCGCGCCAACGCGTGCCGGATCGAACAGTTACAATCCGCGCAGCGGTGTCGAGGGACACGACGCCGTGGAACTCACGCATGTCGAGCTGAACGCCGCCCGGCGTCGCCGTCTGTCCGCCCATGCTGTATCGGCCGCCGCCGATCGAAACCGGGCCCGGCGTTGCCTTTACGGCACTGACGATGTCCTCGACGGTGTGCGGCGTGACCACGCGCGACATCGGTATCGGATACAGCCGAGTCACCTCGGTGATCTCTACGCTCGAGTCGGGCAACGCCCCGACAGTGATCGCCGGAGTACGGACGTACGAGACGATGCTCACGATCACGCCGAACAGGAGCAGAAGGCTCAACGCGATGCCGAGCCGCTTCCCTACGCGCCCGATGCGTCGTAGCATGGGGTTGCCGGCCCTCTCTCGCATTTGTTCAACGGTCAATCGTTTCTGTTTTTTTCGAGAGCCCATCAATGGCATCTGATAAAATCGTTCGGGTAGGCGCGTTCGTCTTCTCGCTCTTCTTCGCGTTCGTCGTGGTGCTGGGTTACATCCCCGGCCTCAACGCCACGCCACACGTGCATCATCCGGGCGCCGCCCCCATGCCCATGGAGCCGGGCTCGCACCAGCTTCTTGGTCTCTATACCATTAGCCTTCTCGACGACGTGACGCACGGGTTGAGCGCGATTCTCCTGCTGGCCGGCTCCCTCACCTCGGCGCGGATGTCTCGGCTCGGACTCACCGCGTTCGGGTGGTACTACGCCTACGATGCAATCATCTATCTTGTTACCGGCGTGCTGCAGCGGTCGCCGTTGGGCCAGAATCTTGGTCTCAATATGCCGCATGTCGTCATCAGCAGCATCATGCTCTGGCTCGCCTACCGCGGCCGAGGGAACGTAGCAAGCACAGTCGCGGTCGCGGCGTAAATCAGCCTCGGCCGAGCTCGCGGATCGCACGGCCGGCGCCGCGGATGTTGTCGAGTCGCATCTCGGAGTATTTGCGCGACAACAGCACGCCGTGCGCACCGCCCTCGAACGCCGCTTTTACGGACTGATAGACGTCGTCCGGCGTGGTCTTCTTGCTGGTCGCCGCAGTCGGAATGTCCACGTCGATGCCCGGCCAGATTTTCATGTTCGGGCCGGCGCTAGCGACGGCCCGCTTGGTCTCGAGTCGTACGTAGTCGGGACCCAATCCTTCCTTGGCGAGCTGATCGAGCGGCTTGTCGCGATACTGCTGGACACCGTAGGTGAAGTCGAGCACCTGCGCCGGCGTGAGATCGGCGAACAACGACTTCTGTACGCTCCGAACGTACTGCGCCAACCGCTCGCCGCCGGACAGGTTGTAGATCACGACTTTCAAAAAATCTGAATACGCCTGACAGTCGCCGTAGTCCTGCTCGGCGCGGTAGAACGGCGAGAACGAGTTATTGTGCCAGATGTGCCAACCGATGCCTTTGTTGGGCGCGATGCTGTGCGCCAGACGATACATGTCGCGATAGGTATCGTTGAGCGCTTCGTTCCAGAGGCGCTCCCACGCCATGATCTCCGGATACTTCGTGAGAAAGCGCCAGAAGGTGACGAACGCGCCGTCGACCGGGACCTTGCCGGGTTGCTGGTTGGTGCCGCGAATGGCGTTGGACCACGCGGCGAGCTCCGTGTAGCCGCGCTTCGCGCGTTCGATATCGATTCCTTGTTTGCGCGCCGCGTCAATGCAATACTGACAGAAGCATGCGATGCCTCCGCCCGCGCCAACACCGGCGTGATTTGCGACGAGCGCGTTGCCGAGTGGTCCCTGTCGTTCGCTGCCCCACATGAGACCATCCACGTCGTACGACCGCAGATAGTCTTCGACCATCCCGAGCCAGAAGTTGCGTGTGTTCGGATTGCGCGAGCAGGCGAAGGTGGACGGCCGTCCGGTGAGCGTCACTTCGCGAGCCTTGTCGAACCCAGGCACCTCGGCGCCAATGACATCCTCGAACCAGCAGATCACCTTCATGCCGCGCGTGTGCGCGCCTGGCAGCACGTTGGCGATGACGTCGTAGCTCCCGTGATCGGGCGCCTTTTCGGGTAGAATGGTCGTGTCGCGATAGTATTGCGCGTGCGGCGTGGCAAACTGGCCGCCATGAAAGTTGTCGTCGTATTCCTGTTTGCCGTGGTCTGGAAGCGCGCTGCCGCGCAATTGACGCCCGCCGATCCCGCGCCCGTAGGTAAACGTCGCAAGAAAGATGGTGTTGATCGATGCCAGTTCTTGAAAGGCGTCCAGCACCGTGTCGGTGCCTTCGTCGACGAACGACACGGCGCCCGCCTGCATCCCGATCATCGCGCGCTCGGCGCGGTGATGCGAGCCCGTCAGCCTGTCCAGACCGGGAATGCGCGTGAGCGCTGCTCCGCCCGCCAACAGCGCCGACGTCTCAACGAATTGTCTGCGCTGCATCGATCGCTACTCCGGTCGCGGCCGGCGACGACTGCTCGCCGGCGACACGTCGATGATCAACGCGATCACGAGACCGGCGACCGGCCATACCGACCACTGGCCCGCCCACCAGTGCTGCACCGCCGTGTACCAGAGGAACGTGGTCGGCAGAAAGAAAAATCCCAGCACCGGCCAGAGCGCCGTGTCGAACATCCCCTTGAACCACGTCGAAAACAGCCAGAGACACACGATGACCAGTCGCGGCGTGGCGAGCGCGAACAGCGCGAACAGACAGGGCATTGTCAGATCTCCTTATATCGCGGCACGCGAACGGGTGTCTCGCTAGACCGTCGGCGCCCAGGCGGGCGCATACTCGCGCGACCAGTACTTCATCGCAGCCGCATCGCCGACGATGTGCCCACTTTTTGGATCGGTATGCAGGGCATTGCCCGTGTACTGCGCGATGTTGCCGAGGTGGCAGAGCAGCACGCTCTTCGCGGCGTCGGCGATTGGAGCGCGCAGCGTACCACTCCCGCGAATGGCGCCGAGGAAATTCTCCATGTGCACGGACGTTGCCGCGTCGTCGCCCGTGAGGTCGAGGCCATTGCCGCCCTTCGGCTCGATGTTCTCCTTCACGGATTTGTTCGCGAGATCGTATTGCACATAGCCGTCGCGATCGAGCACGATGCTTCCCGTCGTCCCCAGGATTGCCGTGCCGCGGCCGCGGCCAAACGTCTTGAGACCGTTGCAACTCTGGCCCTGCCAGATGATCGTGCGCCCGCCCTCGAACTCGAACGTCGCTTCCTGCGTGTCGGGAAATTCCCAGTCGTCGGCAAAGTGATATCGGCCGCCGTTCGAGATGACGCGCGTTGGGTAGTCGACACCGAGCGCGAGGCGCGCGATGTCGATCTCGTGCGTACCGTTGTTGCAGATCTCGCCCGTGCCCCAGCGACGGAACCAATGCCAGTTGTAGTGAATGATGTTGTCGCGATACGCCGTCTGCGGCGCCGGGCCCTGCCAGAGATCGTAGTTCAGATTCGACGGAACCGGCGCGGGCTTTCCCTTCCCAATTCCCGTGCGCGTGTTCGCATACCATGCGCGGACGAGATACGGACGCCCGATGGCGCCGTCCTTGATCATGTGCAGCGCTTCGATCGTGCGCTCCGACGACCGTTGCTGCGTGCCCATCTGCACCACGCGATTGTACTTCTTCTGCGCCGCGATGAGCAGCTCGCCCTCACGCGGATTGTGGCCGCAGGGCTTTTCGAGGTAGACGTGCTTTCCCGCCTTCATGGCGAGAATGGCCATTGGCGCATGCCAATGGTCCGGCGCGGCAATCGAGATCGCGTCCACCGACTTGTCGTCGAGCGCGCGCCGGAAATCTCCGATCGCCTTTGGCGAGGTCTCCTGCCCGGTGCTCGCCTGCTTGAGTGCTTTGCCCAGCACGGTCGCGTCGACGTCACAGAGGTAGGCGACTTCACTGTTCTTTAAACGCGAGAAGTTCTGCGCGTGCACCGCGCCACGACCGTTCAATCCGATGATCGCGACGACGATTTTCTCGTTGGGCGAGCCTTTGCCAGCGAAGACCGCCGCCGGCAGTGTGCTCGACACCATCGCGCTGATTCCTGCCGCCGACGCGCTCTTGAGAAACGCTCGGCGACCAACGCCTGATGGGCCCGACGTGTCGTCCGTCATGGTTTCAACTCCCTGATCTTGATCGAGCGGTAGAACGTCTCGTCGCCATGATCCTGCAAGATGACGTGCCCCGTGCGCCGGTCAGCGAATCCCTTGATCGAACGGTACTTGCTCTTCGCGATCGCCGAATCCATTCGTGCCGTGCCGAGGTCGAAGTCCACGACCTTTGCGCCATTCAGCCAGTGCTCGCCGTGTTTTCCCTTGAACACGATACGCGAGCTGTTCCACGAACCGACGGGCTGAAGTCGCTTGTTGCTTCCAGGCGGGAGGAGATCGTACAGCGCGCCGGCGAGATGCGACGGGAGCTTGTTGTCCTCGCTGAGCGAGTCGTCGAGCACCTGGTACTCGAACCCGAGCGCCGCGTGGTTGGACGCGTTCTTGAGCGAGAAGGCTTCGTCGACGTTGTATTTCACGCCGCTGTTCGCCGCCGTCGCAACCTTCCACTCGAACGCGAATTCGAAGTCGCCAAAGGTGTCGATCGTCATAAGATCGCCACCGACCGCCGGCTGCCCGTCGGGCATCTTGGGAACGTTGCCGCTGGCGATTTTCTGAATCGCACCGTTGGCAACCTTCCAGTGCGCAGTTGGCACGGTGTCGTAGCCGAGTCCGCGCCAGCCTTTCAGTGTTTTACCATCGAAGAGAAGACGCCAACCCGCCGCACGCTCGGCCGTGGTCAGTTGGTTCGGCGCCTGCGCCTGTGCACGCACCGACAGCGCACACAGGGCGAAAACCATGGCGAAAACCATGGCGATGGTCCACTTCGTATGTCGCACGCGAGCGCTCCCAATAGTGTGGAGGACGCTCCGGCCGTTCGCTACCGCTTGGGCCAGACCACGCCCTGACTGTCGCTCACCGTTCCCAATCCTTTATATACAAACTTCTGAATCCGCTTTCCTTCGTACGTCTCGGCCGTGAAGATATTGCCCTTGGAATCGGTCGCGATGCTGTGCACGGCGAACCACATGCCAGGCTGGCGTCCGCCGTCGCCAAAGCTCGTGAGAATCTCGAGCGACTGGCGATCCATCACGTAGATCTTTTCGTTCTTGCCGTCGGCGAGAAAAATGTATTTCTGCGCCGGGTCTTTCGAGAACGCGATGTCCCAGACCGATCCGTCGCCCTTGGTCTGCGGCTTGATGATCTTCTCCTTCACGAATGTGCCGTTCTTCCGGAAAACCTGAATGCGATCGTTCGGACGATCGCACACGTACACCAGGCCATCGGGCGTCGGCTCGGCGCAGTGCACCGGCGTGCGGAACTGCTGCGCGACCGGAGCGTCCGGATTGTAGGGGCCAAGGTTCGAGTCCGACGGAACGTGGCCGTACGCACCCCAGAGCCGCTTGATGCGGCCGGTGGTCATGTCGATCACGGCCACGCGATGGTTGCCGTAGCCGTCGGCCACGAACGCTTCGTTGGCCGGGATGTCGAACGAAATTTTCGCGACGCGACCAAAGTGCGTCGTGTCGTTGCTCGCCGTGGGCTGACCGGGAATGCCGATCTGCATCAAGAAATGGCCGTCGTGGGTGAACTTGAGAATGTGCGAATCGGGGCCCTGGCCAATCGACGCGATCCCTGCGCCGTTGCCGCCAATCCACACGTTGCCCTTGTTGTCGATCGAGATGCCGTGGTTCGACGACGGCCACACATACGGTGCGCCGGCCACCGGCCCGCCCCACGACGCCACGAGATTGCCGGCCGGATCGAACTCGAGCACCGGCGGCGCGGGAACGCAGCATTCGCTCAACTTCGGCTTGGCGACCGCGCCAATTTCCGTCGTCGAATCGAATGTGTCGTTGCGATGGACAATGAACACGTGGTCGCGATCGTCGACTCCAACGCCGATGACGTTGCCGAGCACCCAGTGGTTGGGCAGCGGCTTGGGCCAGAGCGGATCGACCTCGAAGCGCGGCGCCGTGAGTGTTTTGGCATGCGCGTGCGCGTCGAGCGCGCGCTGGCCCACCGCGAGCATAAGAATGGCACTGACGAGCGCGCCGGCGCGCACGATGGTCTTCGTTCGCGTCATGGCTTGCTCCCCGCGGCGCGCGGCCACAGAACACCGCCGTTCATGGTCGTCACGGCTCCCAATCCCTTGAAGTCGAATTTCTGCACGCGCTTGCCTTCGTACGTCTCGCCGGTCAGCACGTTGCCCTTGGAGTCGGTGGCCACGCTGTGCGGCGCGTAGAACTGTCCGGGTTGCCGCCCGCCGTCGCCAAAACTCGTGATCACGTCGAGCGACGCACGGTCGAGCACCCAGATCTTCATGTTCATGCCGTCGGCGACGTAGAGATACTTCTGCTGCGGATCGCGCGAGAACGCGACGTCCCACACCGAGCCGTCACCGAGTGTCTCGGGCGCAATGACTTTTTCCTTCACGAACGAGCCGTCTTTCTTGAAGACTTGAATGCGATCGTTGGAGCGATCGCAGACGTAGACCATTCCGTCCTTGCTCAACTGCGCGCAGGCGACCGGAGTGCCGAATTGCTGCGACGGCGTTCCGCCCGCTGAATAGGCGGGAGGCTTTGCGTCGTCCGGCTTGTTGCCGTAGGCCCCCCAAAAGCGCTTGATCGCGCCGGTCTTCATGTCTACCACGGCGACGCGACGATTGCGCGCGCCGTCGGCGACGAACACTTCACCCGCCGCGGCGTCGAACGACATTGCCGTGGGACCGCCGAAACTGTCCATGCTGCTGCTGTTCGCCGGGAGTGCCGGGGCGCCACCACGTCCGCGACCGCCGCGACCCGCGCCACGCCCGCCGGCAGCGCGTCCTCCCCCGGCACGACTGACACCCGCATACGCCGTATCCGGCGCGCCGCCCGCCGCTGGAGCGGCGGCAGCGACAGGCGCACCCGCCTTCCCAACCGTCATGACGAACTTTCCGTCGCGCGTGAACTCGAGCAGACGCGTGTCGCTGCCCCCACTGCCGCCAATCCAGATATTCCCCTGCGGGTCGACGCCGATTCCGCTAGGCGTCGTGGGCCATTCATACCCCGCGCCAGGACCGCCCCAATGTCCAACGAGCGCGCCTTGCGGATCGTACTCCAACACAGCGGGTGCTGCCGAGCAGCATTCGCCGGTGGGGGGGGTCGTGCTGGAGCCAATCTCGGTGCGCGCCGTGAAATAGTCCGGGATGTTGAGGACGAAGACGTGGTCGCGCGCATCCACGTTGAGGCCCGTAACCGAGCCGAGGATCCAGCGATTGGTCATCGGCTTGGGCCAGAGCGGGTCGACCTCGAGCTTTGGCGTCTGTGTGGACTGACCCGTTGCCGCGGTTTGCGCGGGCGCCTTGGCGGTCTTTGGACTTCCCTGTGCGCCGGCAGACCCGGCCATCACGACGAGCGGCGTCGCTCCGATCAGCAGCTTTCGCCACCGGTTCATTGCTGTCTCCTGTAGCGGTACAACCCCGTGTGTCGCCCGAGTCCAGAGTGTATACTCGTGCGTCGAGCCATGATGCCCCCATTTTACGCCGCATGGAACCGGTTCGTTAGAGTGCCGGCCGCCCCCGCCCCCACCCGTCAGTCGAGAGGGACCGTCGCATCGCTGTCGTTGGCGATTGCGTTCGCGGGCGCGTTGTTGTTGGCGGGGCCAAGCTCGATCGCGGCGCACGAAATCCCAAAGAGCGTCACCCTCTTCGCATTCGTCCGACCCGAGGGTCGGGTACTGCGCCTCGTCGTCCGCGTGCCGCTCGAAGCCATTCGCGACATTCAGTTTCCGCTGCGCGGACCCGGGTATCTCGAGCTCGGCAAGCTCGATTCGCTGCTGCACGACGCCGCCAGGATCTGGATTGCCGACAACGTACAACTCTATGAGAACGACACTCGTCTGACGAACGGCCGGATCGCCGGCGCGCACGTGTCGCTTCCCTCCGACCGATCGTTCGAGACGTACGAGCGCGCCGTCGCGCACATCGCGGACGCGCCGTTGCCCGAGTCGACCGAGCTCGCGTGGCAACAGGCGATGCTCGACGTGTCGCTCGAGTACGCGATTGCCTCGGACCGGTCAAAGTTCTCGATCGACCCCACGTGGGCGCGGCTCGGCGTCCGAACGTCCACGGTGCTTCGCTTTAGTCCGCCCGGCGGTTCCGAGCACGCCTTTCAATATTCCGGCGACCCCGGGCTCGTGCGTCTGGATCCGCGGTGGTATCAGGCCGCGCGGCAGTTCGTGAAGCTCGGATTCGAGCACATTCTGGACGGGATCGACCACCTGCTCTTTCTGTTCTGTCTGGTAATTCCGTTCCGAAAGCTGCGTCCGCTGATCGGCGTCGTCACGGCGTTCACGGTCGCACATTCGATCACCCTCATCGCGTCGGCAGCGGGGATCGCGCCGGCCGGTCTGTGGTTTCCGCCGCTGATCGAAGTGCTGATCGCCCTATCGATTGTCTATATGGCGCTCGAAAACATCGTCGGGCCCAAGCTCGAACGTCGCTGGATGCTCGCGTTCGGGTTTGGGCTCGTGCACGGCTTCGGGTTTTCCTTTGCGCTTCGCGAATCCCTGCAGTTCGCCGGATCGCATTTGCTGACGTCGCTGCTCGCGTTCAACGTCGGCGTCGAGCTCGGTCAGATCGCGGTGCTGTGCGTGGCCATTCCGGCGCTCGCGCTCGTGTTCAAGCGTCTGGTCGCGGAGCGCATGGGGACAATCATTCTCTCGGCCCTGGTCGCGCACACCGCCTGGCATTGGATGCTCGATCGGGCAGCAGTGCTCCGCGAGTATCGCTTCGTTTGGCCCGACTTCGACTCGGCTTTTGTCGCCGCGGCGATGCGCGGACTCATGCTCGCCCTCATTATTGCCGGCGCGGCCTGGATGATGTTGGCGGTCTATCGCCGCTTGACCGGTGCCGCCCTGCCACCGGCCGCCGATCTACTGACTGGAGCAAAATCCGACTAATGCGGTTTCGAAGGTGGACGATTGCCGCCGGCGCGTGCATGCTTGCTGCGCTCACTCACGGGTTACGGGCCCAAACCGCGGGAACGAAGCGACCGGCCGCCGCCGCCAAACCGGCAGCGCCGACAGCGACGCAACCGACAGGTCCGTCAACGTTGAGTGGCGTGTACACGGCCGAGCAGGCGGGGCGCGGCAAAGACGTGTACATGGGAACGTGCCGGGCCTGTCACACGCCGGCGTCGCACACCGGCGCCATGTTCAATAAGTGGTGGCACGGAAAGAAACTGTCGGACCTGTACTCGTTCGTCAGCACGCAAATGCCCAAGAACGATCCGGGCAGTCTCGCCGCGGAGGACGCGGCCGACGTCGTGGCGTATCTGTTGAAGATGAATGCAATGCCGGTCGGGAAGGACGAGCTCTACCCCGATGCTGATTCTTTGAAGAAGTTCCGGATCGAGACGAAATCACGCAGCGCGACTACCACAGCAAAGAGGACAAAACCATGACGCGACGTTGGATGACGCGGCGCACGATCGGAATGGCGGGTCTCGCCGGCGTATTGGTGGCGGGGGCGTTCCTGGTCCGCGCGACGCAATCGAACGCCAAACAGGCGGCCGCGCTCGTGCGCGGCAACAAGCCCGGCGAATGGCGCTACTGGGGCGCCGACGCGTGGAGCACGCGCTACTCGGCGCTCGACCAGATCAACGCGGCGAACTTCGACTCGCTGCAGGTGGCGTGGAAATGGGATGCGTCGTCGTTTGGCGACGACGAGTACTATCGCACCACGCCGCTCTACGCGAACGGTCGGTTGTTCACCGTCGCGACCACCCGCCGCAAGATCTTCGCGATCAACCCGGCCACCGGCGCCATGCTCTGGAAATGGGAGATGGACGAGGGTCTTCGGTGGCTGAAAGCGCCCCGCCAATTCGCCGGCCGCGGGTTGTCGTATTGGACGGATGGCACGAACGAACGCGTCGTCGTCATCACGCCGGGCTACCACCTGGTGGTGCTCGATGCAAAAACTGGGAAGGGCGATCCCAAGGTCGGCAAGAACGGGGTCGTCGATCTCATGGAGGGTCTTGGCTTCCCGCTCGTACCCCTCGCGGTGGACGACAGCGGGTCGCTCGTTGTCAGCGAGTCCAACCCGGCGCGCAAGGCAAAGCCGGGCGAGAAGTGGAACGCGACGACCAAGACCGGCGCCGACGGCACAATGGGCATCGATCCGGCGCAGGGCCAGATCGCCAACAGCTCACCCGCCGTCATCGTGGGCGACATGATCGTGCTGGGCAACTCGGCGATGCACGGCTACTACCCCATTCGCCTTCACAACATTCCGGGCGCGGTCCGCGGATTCAACATCCGTACGGGCAAGCAGATGTGGAAGTTCAATCTCATCCCGCAGCCCGGTGAGCCGGGTTCCGAAACGTGGGAAGCGGGATCGAAGGCGGGCACGCCGGGCGTTGGCAAGAACGATCCCTGGGCAACTTGGTCGGCGGATCCGGACCTCGGCTTGGTGTACGTGCCGGTGGGCATGCCGCTGAGCGACGAGTACGGCGGTCACCGGCCGGGCGCGAATTTGTATGGGAACAGCGTCGTCGCGCTCGACGCCAAGACGGGCGCAAAGAAATGGCATTTCCAGTTTGTGCATCACGACATCTGGGACTACGACACGCCGATGGCGCCGAACCTGCTCGACGTCACGATCGACGGCCGTTCGCGCAAGATCATCGCCGCGACGACGAAGCAGGGGTGGGTGTACGTGTTGGACCGCATCACGGGTCAGCCGATCTGGCCAATGCCGGAAACACCGGTGCTGCAGAGCGAAGTGCCGGGTGAAAAGACCTGGCCGACGCAGCCGATTCCGAGCAAACCGGCGCCGTACGCACAGCAGGGCTTGATGGAAGCGGATCTGATCGACTACACGCCGGCCATTAAAGATTCAGCATTGAAGATCGCGAAGCGTTGCCGCATGGGGCCGTACTACATTCCCGCGGCGATCGAGGATGGCTCGGGTCCGAGCGGCGTCAAATGCGCATGGTATGCCCCGGGCGCCGCAGGCGGTGTGAACATCGATGGCGGCGCGGCAGCCGATCCGGAGACCGGCATGCTCTACGTTGGCGGCCAGTCCGGGCTCAGCACGATCGAGGTCGCACATGATCCGTGCTCCGAACACCGCTTCAGCCAGCCGCACGATAGTTGTATTTACGGCGGAGGTGCGCCGAAGCCTGCCAACTACTCGGCGGCTCCCGAGGGCACGCCGTCATTCGTCGCCCGCGCGCCAACGACGATCGGCACCGGCGCCAACGCCGTGTCCATTCTCAAACCGCGCGAGCTCGGCGGCATCACCGCGTATGATTTGAACAGTGGTGACAAGAAGTGGTGGGTGCCAAACGGAAATCAGTGGCGCCAGCCAACGACGACGGATCCGCTCTTCGCGGGCGTAACGCTGCCGAAGATTCCGGCGATCAACGGTCAACCCGAGGTCATCACGACCAAGACGCTCGTCATCCATGGTACCGGGCGGAGCGGCGGAGCGGGCGGCCGCGGCGGCCGTGGCGGCGCGGGCGGCGGTGGACGGGGCGGTGGCGGCAACGCGGCGCCGGCCGCGACGCCAAAGCTCTATGCGTTCGACAAGGCGACCGGCAAACAGGTGGGTGCCGTGGCGATTCCGAGTGTCAACACCGCGGTGCCAATGACGTTCCTGCATCAGGGCAAACAGTACATCGTGTTCGCGTCGGGCACGGGCGGGCCGTCGGCGTTGATCGCGCTAACGTTGCCGGGCGGGCCGAAGCACTAGGTCCGGCGGGGCGTTGGCAGAATTTCGACGGGGAGACTCGGTTTACGAGTCTCCCCGTTTTGTATAACGGCCTCGGGATGTCTTAACGAGAGGAGAAACGCGCGAGACAACTCGTACGACAACTCTCAGTCGTTGCCAGGCGGCTTCGGCGGCTTCTTCGTGCTATCCGCAGCGGTCGCCGGCGGCGGTGGCGGCTCATACTCCTTTTCAGGAATTCTAAAGCCCTTGGCGATCGCCGGATCGCCTTCAATTCCCATCACACGCTGTGCAGCGTATTCTCCGACCACGGGGCTGAACTTGAAGCCTTCGGCGTTTCCGCCCGCCACAATCCACGCGTTCGACATCTGCGGGTGGATGTCGATGATGAAGTTGCCGCTCGACGTGGACTCGTAGTGACAGGAGTGCGTCTGGGCGATTGGCGCGTCCTTGAGAAGTGGAAAGCGATGCGTGATGAACCGACGCGATCCGTCGATGCGAGTCTGGTCGGCCCAGCGATCGCTCGTATCCGGATCCTGCTGCGCGGGTGGGACATCCGCCTGCGCGCCGCCCGCCGGCCCACCGTTTCCGCCAGCCCCGCCTCGGCCACCGCCGCCGCCGCGTCCACCACCGCCCGCGCGACCACCGCCCGCTGCGCCCGCGGTCGCGTTTGCCGCATTGCTCCCGACGTCCGTGTTCGATCCGGTCGCGGTCGGCGCGCCTGGCGCACCCGGCGCACCACCCCGACCTCCCGCAACTTCACCAGGAGGCGTGGGCAAACGCTCCGCCCCGCGCACACGAAACCCACGATTGTCCACCGGCAACGCCGGCCATCCCGTAACGCCCGGAAAATTGAAGCTGGGAAGATTCGGAAAGGTGAAGCGATGATCGTTGATCGGCGTGCCGAAGTAGCACACGTACCCAATCGGCTGGCGTGTCTTCTTGGCGAGAATATCGGGAAACGTTTTGCCAAGCCACGGGCCCACGGCAAACACGAACGTGTCGGCACGCAACGTCTCGCCGGTGTCGAGCGAAATCTCCTGCAGCTTTCCATTCGAGATCTTTGACGGCGTCGCGCGTCCAATCACGATCTTTCCGCCAAGCTTTTCAAAGACAGCCGCTGCCGTTTGACAGGAGCGACGCGCGCGCACGACGCCGGCGTCGGGCTCGTAGAGCACCGCGGTGATGTCGTCGATCGAGATCACCGGGAATGCCTTCCGCACATCGTCCGGGTTGAGCACCTGGTAGGGAATCTTGTTCTTGTCCCACCACACTTTGGTGCGGAGTTGGAAGTTGTCCCACTCCGTCCGCATGATGAGGTCGCCGGTGGTGTGGAACAGGTTGAGGCGCATCTCTTTGCCCCACTCGTCGTCGAACGCGATCCATCGCTTCATCGCTTCGCGCGCCCAGAGCATCCACAGCTCGCCGAGCTGGCCCGTTTTGTCACCGTAGGACGAACGAACGCCGCGCGTTTCGTCGCCCGACGTCGAACGCGAATTGCCGGGACCGTACGCGTCGACCATCGTCACCTTCGCGCCCATTTTGCGAAGGTTGAGCGCGGTCCACGATCCCCACGTGCCGGCGCCGATGACGACGATTTCCGGCGAGGCGCTGGCGGACCGAACGGAGCGCGTCGCCTGAATCCCCGGCACCTTGCGACTGTCGGCGATCGTTCCCCCTCCCACGAGCAACATGCCGGCTCCCGCCCCCGCAACTCGAATGAAATCGCGGCGCGGCAGAGCGCTGGGCTCCGACGCAGCGCCCGAAGCTGACGCGGAAGCCGCCGGCGCTGCGTCGGAAGTGGTGGCGGGTGTGGTCGAATCGTTCTTCATGATCCGGATCGCAATGGGGACGCGGTGGGTGACGGACAACGCGCAAAGATGGTATGCGGCTCACGTGAAATCAAACCAGCAGAACAGATTGGACGGTCGCCAAACGCCTCGCGCGCGGTATAATTGTGGCGTTGGGCCCGACGTTTTACCGACGCGCACTGAGGAGAAAGGATGCGGGCGAGCCGATTGATCGTGATTGGATGTGCCATTGGAGTCGTCGCCTGCGCCACGACCGCGCCAAACGTGCGGTCGCCGCTCGTGGCCCGCCTCGGGCCGGGTGCGAAGACCGGGGCGCAGGTTCCGCTACGCGTGGATCCCAACGCGAAAGTGATTCTCTCGAGCGCCGCAGGTCTGCCCGCGGCGTCGTATCTGCCTTCACAGGCGGAGCGAGGCAGAGAGGTGTATTCGGAAACGTGCGGAACGTGCCACCAGCCGGGCCAACTCATCGGCCAAGGCTTCGTCGAGGCGTGGAATGATCGCCGAGTCTACGACTTCTATGCACTCGTGCGCGGCACGATGCCGCTCGATAAACCGGGCGGGCTGAAAGATCAGGAATACCTCGACGTCGTCGCGTATCTCCTCCAGGCGAACCACGCCCCCGCCGGCCGCGATTCGCTCAAGGCGGACACGCTCGCGCTTCGAGGTGCCCGAATCGCCATCAAATACCCGTAGCTCCGCGCGACCACCCACGCAGAGATTCTCATGAACGGTGCTCTCTTGTCTTTTCGGATAATTGCGACCCGGACAGTTGCGACAGCAACGGTCGCCTGGCTGACCTTCGCCGCGAGCACATCGGCGCAAGCCAACATGACGCCGATCAACTCGCTTCCCAATCCGTACCGCACCGTCGAAGGGTGGGCGAAGATGCCCGAGGGACGCACTTGGGGCTCGACGAGCGCAGTCGCCATCGACAACGACGGACAAAGCGTGTGGGTCGCCGAGCGTTGCGGCGCGAACAGCTGCATTGGCTCGCCGCTCGATCCCGTGCTCAAGTTCGACGCCAACGGAAACCTCGTCGCGCACTTTGGCGCAGGAATGATTCAATCCCCGCACGGCATCTTCATCGACCGCGACAACAATGTGTGGGTGGTGGACTGCTCATGTACCGGCGGCGGCGGACGAGGACGCGGAGCAGCGGCGGCGGCGGTAGCTCCGCCGGCCGCGACGCCTCCGGCGCAGCCCGCGGCACCCGCCGGACACCAGATCTACAAGTTCAGTCCAGACGGCAAGCTGCTAATGACGCTCGGCAAAGCCGGCGGTGGCCGCGATCCGGACTACTTCACGCAACCGAACGCGGTGTTTGTCGCGCCAAACGGAGACATCTTCGTCGTCGAAGGACATTCGTCGAATGCGAGCGGCACTCCGCCCGTTCCGCCGCCGGCGAGCTTGTATAAATTCTCGAAAGACGGAAAGCTCATCCAGCGCTGGGGGACGTGGGGACCGGGCGACGGTCCGTACAACTTCGACCAGCCACATGCATTGGCGATGGATTCGAAAGGGCGGCTCTTCGTCGGCGATCGCGGCAACAACCGGATCAAGATCTTCGATCGCGACATGAAGTTGCTCGACACCTGGTATCAGTTCAGCCGGCCAAGCGGCATCTTCATCGACGCGCAGGACAATATCTACGTCGCCGATTCTGAATCGGGCTCCGTCGCGCGCACCCGCACCGACTGGAAGCGCGGCATGCGCATTGGCAGCGCGAAGGACGGAACGGTCAAATACTACATTCCCGACCCCGCGGTCGATCCGCCATCCACAAGCTCGGCGGAGGGCGTCGCGGTGGACGCCAAGGGAAACATCTACGGCGCAGAAGTCGGACCGCGCGCGCTCAAGAAATACGTGAAGCCGTGAAATACTCTACGATCGCCGGCGCGCTCCTCGTCGCCGCCACACACGTCATCTCGGCACAGCAGTCGGTTCCCGAAATCAAGTTCGAAGCAAATATCGATTTCGTGAAGCTTCCGCCGAACATGTATTTCGGCGAAGTCGCCGGCGTCGCCATCAACTCGAAGAAGCACATCTTCGTGTTCAGCCGCACCGGTGAGCGCACGACGGTCCATGGCGCCACGGCGGCACAGTTGTTCGAGTTCGACCCAACTGGGAAGTTCATCCGGGAGATCGGGCAGAACCTCTACGGGTTTGCGTTCGCGCACACCGTTCGCATCGACAAGGACGACAACATCTGGGCGACCGACGAAGGGACGAACATGATCATCAAGTTCAGTCCTGCCGGTCATGTGTTGATGGTTCTCGGAAGACGTGAGGAGGCCGTCGAGCCCGCACCGGTCGCGGCGCCTGGCGCACCGCCGCCGCGCGCCGGCTGGGGAAGCTTCAATCGACCAACCGACGTCGCGTGGGATTTATCGGGCAACATCTTCGTCGCCGACGGCTACAACAACTCGCGCGTCGTGAAGATCGACCCGCACGGACGATGGATCAAAACGTGGGGCACGCGCGGCACCGAGCCCGGCCAATTCAACATTCTCCACTCGATCGCCAACGACGTGAAGGGCAACATCTACGTCGGCGATCGCACCAACCGTCGCATTCAGGTCTTCGATCCCGAAGGCACGTTCCTCCGGCAGTTCCAGATCGACGTTCCGTTCATGCGCGAACCAAACATCATGCTCGGCGCGCAGCCAGGCCCGAACTCGAATGCACTCGGCGTCTCCGGCGCGCCGTGGGCGATCTGCATCAACCCGGGCGCGACGCAATATCTCTACGTCTCAGACGCAGTGCCCGGGCGGATCTACAAGCTCACGCTCGACGGCAAAGTCGTGGGCGTGCTCGGCGAGGCCGGAAAAGATCCCAAGCAATTCGGCTGGATTCACGAGATTGCCTGCCCATCGGAGAACGAGCTTTACGTGGCCGAGTTGCTGAACTGGCGGATGCAAAAACTCACGTTGCATCCGTAGGTGAGTTCGGGACCGATCCCGGCCCTGAATCCCACTCGAAAAATCCGCGCACGCCGATCGTTTGGTCGGCGATTGTCTCAGCGGCTTTCCGTTGCTCGCTCCAGGGCGCTTCCGAGAAGAATGTCGCCGCAAGCGCTCCGAGCTTGGCGTCCATCGCGGTGATCGACGCCAGGAGGTCCTTGCCTCGCGGCAGGCGTCCAGAACGCACGCGGCTTGCAAGCTCCAACATCTCAGTCACCGCCTGCGACATCAACATCTGCGACGTTGCCGGGTCGACCTCGGCAACGTCCAACGCGTCTTCGAAGCGCGTCGCGATGGCGTAGCGTGAACGAACAAGGTCGCCCGGCGACGGTAAGGACGTGCGCCCAAGCCAATCGTGCGCCTCGGTGCGCAATTCGTCAATCACCGTTCCCGACGACCAGACAACGACGCCGGTGTCGAGCATGTGCGCGGTGAGTGGCCGCGCCGCGGCATGCTCTTCGTGGAAGTACGATCGAATTGCGACCGGCGGATTGATGAAGATCTCCGCCGGCACGCCGTTGAAGAATCGTTGCACGCGGCGGCGGTATGGCGCGTCGTGCACGACATAGATATCCAAGTCGCTTGTCGCGTGCGCGGTGCCGCGAACGATCGTGCCCGTCGCAGCGATGGCGACCGGATCGACGACGTCAAAGACAAACGCAACCGCGTCGCGAAGCGCGGCGTCGTAGCGAGGGGCAAGCGGGGGCCATGCGCATTCGTTCAACCGGTCGTCGAACCGCGGAGCGAATATCGATATGTCGCTCCAACCGTACAGGCGCCCCCGATAGGGTCGGTCGTCCAGCCGGTGGTCGTTTTCCTCGATCAACGCGGCGCCAAGGCGTTCATAGAACCGGCACGCCGGATTGTCGGCGAGAACCTCCACGACCAGGGATGCGTAGTTCTCTCGCGCAAGCGCGGTCACGAGACGCTCGACCAACCCGCGCCCAACGCCGGTTCGCTGCGCCGCCTTGATGAGATAAATGGCATAAAGCTCGGCGTCGAATCCAGTTCGCGGCACACGAATGGGACCGCCGGATACGAACCCAGCGACCTCGCCGTCGTCGTTCTCGGCGACAAACACCATCGGCTCCAGCCGAGTCTCGCCCCGCAACGCGCGTTCCCATTGCTCCGTTCTGACTTCGAGCGAACGACGGGTGATGGATTCCTGGTCTACAATCCCGGGGTACGTCGTCTGCCACGAGGCAACGTGCACGGCCGCGATGTCGGCAACATCAGCAACGGTAGCGCGGCGAATGCGCATCGGCGACGCTACGCGTGTTCGAGATCGGGCCGACGGCCGCGAAGTGCCGCCGTGAGCAGCGCTCGCACATCGGCCGCCGATACCGCACGAGGATTCGGATATGCGGTCGCTGTCGCCTCGTCGGCGGCGCGCGGGATATCGTCTTCTGTGAGTCCGAGCTCGGCCAACGTGGCGTTGGTCCCGAGCGACTGGCTCAGCGTTACGAGTCCTGACACGCCGTCGCTCACGCCAAGCGCGCGAGATAGTCGTTCCATCGCAGCGGGTGTCGCCGGGGCGTTGAACGCAACGACATACGGGAGTAGCGCCGCATGCGTGCGCGCATGCGGTAGCCCGAACGTTCCGCCCAGCACATGACACAGTCGGTGGTGCAGACCCATTGCCGAGATGTCCAACGCGCGGCCGGCGAGATGCGCCCCGGCGAAGGCCTCCGCGCGGGCGGCAGGATCGTTTGGCCGAGCGACGATGCGGGGTAGGCTGAGCGCCAACGAACGCGACGCCTCTTCGGCAAGCGCGAGTGCGACCGGACTGGCGTTCGCCGCATAGAGCGCCTCGACCGCGTGCGCCATCGCGTTCATTCCGCTCGCCGCGCTGACCGACGGCGGAAGGTCGAGCGTGAGGTCGGGATCGTAGATGACAAGACGCGGAGCAACCCGCGGGTCGCGACCGGTGCGCTTTCCCTTTGCGTCAGTCTCGCCCCAGATCGACGTCATTTCAGACCCGGAGTACGTCGTCGGCACCGCGACCAAGCTTGCGCCTGTGGTGCGCGCCATCGCCTTGCCCAAGCCGATCGCCGACCCACCGCCAACGGCGACAACAATGCTCGCGCTCGCGCGCGTGTAGCTCTCCAGCGCGGCGTCGACGACGGGCGTCGGGACATGCTCAACTGCGCCGTCAAACACACCGGCGAAGCGGTCGCCGAGCAATTCGTGCAGCGACGACAGGGCCGCGGCCCGGCCGCGGGTCGTCACGACGAACACTCGTTCCGCGCCGAGTGCCTCGAGCTCTGCGGGCAACTGGCGTAGCGCGCGGAACGCGAAGACAACCCGCGTTTGACGAAGGTCGTAGGCGAACGGCGCCGCTGGGTCGCTCGCGCTCATCGTGGCGCAGCGAGCACGCCGTCGAGGATTGCTTGAACGACCGCAATCTCCGCGTCGCTCACGAGATGGCCCATTCCCGGATACAACGTGCGCGTGACGTCGGCGTCCAGCCGACGGAAGACCGACTCGCTCTCCAGCACGCGCGAGGCAGGGACATGAGAATCAGTGTCGCTGCAGCCGAGGAAGATCGGTGTACCGTCGAGCGAGGTGGTGGCGTCGTCCCACGTCGTTCCAGGTGCGCCAATCAGCCCGCCGCTCAAAACGAGCACGCCTCCGTACTGGCGCGGGCGACGAAGCACGAACTCCGACAGCAGACATCCGCCCTGCGAGAAGCCGAGCAGCGCGATTTTGTGCGAGGGAAATCCGCGGGCGAGAAGATCCATGACGAGCGACTCGAGCATCAGGAGCGCCGATGAGATCCCCGGCTCGTTCTGCTCGCGCGGCGCCATGAAGCTGAGCGGATACCATGTGCCACCGGCGGCCGCCGGAGCGAGACAGGTGAACTGCGGCCGGTCGATTCGCGGGAGCAACGAGAGAATGTTCACGGGTGCCGCGTTGCGCCCGTGCACGAGAATCATTGCCGCGGACGCCGTTGCGATCGGCGCCCCGGCGCGGACGATCTGGCCGCCGAAGTGAGGACCCATTCCTACACCGACACCTTCGGAAGCTCAGCCTCGATCTCCGTACGATTTGGCTCCTCCCACGGAGGAAGCTTGAGTCCGCGACCCAACTCGGCGACCGGCTCATCGACCGCGAAACCTGGTTGCATGGTGGCGACCTCGAACAACACACCGCCCGGCTCGCGAAAGTAGATCGACTTGAAATACTGCCGGTCCATGACCGGCGTGACCTGGATGCCTCGACGCACCAACTCCTCGCGGAGTCGCAACTGCTCGTCCGCGTCAGTGATTGCCATCGCGACGTGATGCACGGTCCCCACACCGTTGCGTGCTGCTCCGGCGTCCAACGAGTGCACGATGTCGATGCGCTTGCCCGGCTCGTCGCCATTTACGGCGACGCGAAGCCGGCCGTCCATGTCATTCACGAGCTCAAAACCGAGAAGATCCTGCATCAGCGCGACAGTCGGCGCCGGATCGCGGATCGTCAGCGTGACGCTGTGAATTCCACGAACCGCCGCCGCTTGGTCGATGTCGCTCGTCTTCCACGGCGTCCGGTTGTCTCCGTCGTTCCCAATGAGCTCGATGGCCAGGCCCGACGGATCGGTGACGACAATCGACTCCTCGTTGAATCGAGGCGGCGCATCGGCAACGGTGAGCCCGCGCGCACGAAGGCGAGACTTCCAACTGTCGAGTGAGCTCGCGGGCACGGAGAACGACGTCACCGTGACCTGCCCGGCGCCCTTGGTTCCGATTGGAACGCCACGCCCCTTGTATGGAAAGGTCGTCCAGATCGTTCCGGGCCTTCCCTGCTCATCGCCGTAGTAGAAATGGTAGACGCCGTGATTATCGAAGTTCACGGTTTTCTTGACGAGCCGAAGTCCGAGCGCATCGACGCTGAAGTCGAGGTCCTGCTGCGCGTCGTCGACCGTCGCAGTGACGTGATGAAGTCCAAGGATCGGGAAGCGCATGTCGAGATTCCTGTGGGATTCCTGTATCTGGCCACGTCGCGCCGGAGACGCATTGACATCACGGCGACAGATCGGCGACTTTAGCCCGCCCTTGTCACCGGAGCAAGCCCTGCGGCCGATTGACCATCTCTACCTGGGCGTCGAGCGTGATCCAACCGCGATCGCGATCGCCGGCCCAGGCACACCGCTTAAATACGGCGAGCTTGTCGCCGCAGTCGAAGCCGTTGCAACAGGTTTTCAGGCGATCGATCCGGCTCCGGGCAGTCGCGTCGGCATCTGCGCGCGCAACACGCGCGAGCATCTCATCGCTCTGCTGGCGACATACGCTGCCGGCAAAGTTTGGGTTCCACTGAATCCGCGAAACGGTCGCGCCGAATTGGATGCAATGATCGCCGCGACGCATCCGGCGTTGATCGTCGCTGACGAGTCGTGTCTCGACCGATTCTCGCCGACGGATGCGCCCATCGTGCTTGGCAAAACGGAGCGGAATGAGAGAGGCGACGACTCGACCGTCACCGGACTCATCGAGCAGTGGCGCGGAAGCCGGCCGGCCCTCGTCACACGAGACGAAGAGGACGCGCAGATCATCAAGTTCAGCGGCGGCAGCACAGGCACACCCAAGCCCGTGGTGCAGTCGATTCGCTGCCTCAACGCCCAAGCGTACGGTCTATCGCGGTTCTTCGAGTTCGATGCCGACGACGTCAATCTCATCGCCGCTCCGCTCACGCATGGTACGTCGTGCTTCGTGCTTCCGATTCTTGCCGTTGGCGGCCAGCATGTGCTGGTGGAGGATCCGAAGCCGGCCGCCGTGCTCGACGCGCTCGAGTCTTATGCCGCCACCACGCTCTATGCGCCGCCGACAATGATCTACGCCATGCTCGGCGACGCGAGCGTCGAACGTCGGTCGTTCACATCGCTGCGCCATCTCATCTACTCAGCCGCGCCGATGAGTCCGTCGCGCATACGCGACGCGCAACGTGTCTTTGGTCCCGTCGTCGAGACGGCGTACGGCCAGGTCGAGGCGCCGCAGATCGTGACGGCCATGCGCGCGAATGAGCTCGCGCATGAGGAAAACCTGGCGTCGGTGGGACAGGCGTCATCCGTCGTGCGCATCGGCATCATGGACACCGCCGGAGCGCTTCTGCCCGCGGGAGAAATCGGAGAGATCGTCGTGTGGGGTCCGCTATTGATGAGCGGCTACCTCGACCAGCCTGAGCTCACCGCGCGCACGATCATCGACGGCTGGCTGCACACCGGTGATCTCGGCCTCATCGACGAGCGTGGATACGTCTACATTCGCGGGCGGTTGCGCGAAATGATCAACAGCGGCGGCTTCAAAATTTTTCCGGCCGACGTGGAGAAGGCTTTGGCTCGCCATCCCGACGTCGCCGAGTGTTGCGTGTTCGGCGTCGAGGATGAGAAATGGGGCGAGGCGGTCAATGCCGCCGTGCGCGTCGCACCAGGCGCCCGCGCCGACGCCAACGCTCTGATCGCGTTCGTGAAAGCCGAGCTCGATTCAGTGAAGGCGCCGAAGCGGATCTACTTCGTGGACGAATTGCCGAGGAATGCCGCAGGTAAAGTGAGTCGCTCGGCAGTGCGAGCCGCGGTTATTGCTGCTATTTCGGAATAGCGGCGATGCATTCGATCTCCACCTTGGCCGCCGCGCTCACGAGTGCTGCGACAATGACCGTGGAGCGCGCCGGCGGCTCCTTGGGAAAAAACGTCGAGTAGACCGAGTTCATTCCCGCGAAATCTTTTTGATCCACGAGAAACACCGTGCATTTGAGAACGTTGGCCATCGTGCTGCCGCCTGCCTCGACGACGGCCTTCACGTTCTCGAGCGACTTCTTGGTCTGCGTCTGAATCGTGCTGTCGGGCGCGTCGCGCGACGTACCGAGCTGTCCGGACGTGTAGAGCACGTCGCCGTGTCGGATGCCTGGCGTGAGTGTGGCCGATGCGTTTTGTCCGGGCGGCACCACGGTCTGCTTTTGCGCCGCGGCCAATGAGGGTACGAGGAGCGCCGCGACGAGCGCGACGGAACGGGAGATCTGAGACATCGGAAGCCTCTGGGTGCGGTGGTCGAAGGGTTGCTCCAATCTCGGAGCGACCGACCAGAAGCGGAAGTGACTGCCCGAAGGCTGAATGTTTCTTTCCGCCGCGCATCACAGTCGACGAGGCGGAGATCGGCGCGTCCGCCGACGGGATCGTCCGCTGCGCGGCGACGGCGAAACCGGCGTGCGCCGGTGACACCGCCCGAAGTACGAGCGACGTGTCAGTTGCCGCGTTGCCGCGCGGCGGCGTCGATCGCGTCTTGGCGCCGCTGTGCTTCCGCCCAATCGATCGTTGGCGCGACGTCGCTATCAGAGAGCTCTAAACTCGCGATGGCTCGATCGACAACCGGCGCGCCGAGGTCCGACGGCAGCGCGCGGCCGAAATCGAGCTCGGCGTGCCGGCACAGGCGTTCTTCGCGCGCCGGGTCGCGCGACGCCGGATGGACCCCCATGGCGTGCACGCGGGCGTGCATTCCCTCGTGCAGGATCGACGCGGCGACTGGTGCGGCGGTGATATCCGTTCGCGCGAGAAAGGTGAGTTCCGTCATGCATGTTCGCGTGTCGGGAAAGAACGCGCCGCGGCATGGATAGCGCACCACCCAGAATCGCGCGAGGTCGCGGCGCATGTGCGCGAGGCGCCACGGTTGGTATTGATCGATCAGCGCGAGGGCGTCGTCGAGGCGGGCGAGCACGGCAGCGCTATCGATGTCCGGCCGAGTGTTCTCGAGGACGACGTCAAAGCCGCGGATGGTGTGCTGCTCCACGACCGGTTTGGGCAAGTGCCGGTCAGCCAAGCCGCGCAATCGATCGAAGAAGCCGGGCATCGGGACCTGTTGGTGTGACAGTGGCGTGCGACGCGTGGTGCGCGACCTACGGTCTCGCGGATCCTTTCATGTAAGCATGCGCGCTCCCAATCCGACAGTGCGCCTGCCCCCGATCGTCCGGTTCGTCCGGTTCAATGCGACCGATAAACGGGGTCTGCCGGTGCTGTTCACCGAATCCAAACATGGTCTTGACCGTGTCGCGGCGAGGCGTCACATTAGCGCGGTGATATACCAACTATTGAGGCATCAAACAACAGGGCATACATCGTGGAGCTGATGCCCGGCACACTCGACGCGCTCGTTTTGCGCGGCCTGGCCTGGGGACCCAAGCACGGCTACGCCGTCGCGCGCTGGATCGAAGAAAGCTCCGGCGACACACTCGTCGTGCTCGACGGCGCGCTGTACACCTCGCTCCACCGCATGGAAGAACGGCGTTGGATCGCCTCCGAATGGGGCATCTCGCCAACCGGCCGCCGCGCCAAGTTCTATCGGCTCACCGCGACCGGTCGAGCGCAGTTCAAAGCGGAGGCGCAGAGCTGGACCGACTACGTCGCCGCCGTCGCTCGTGTCATGCAAACTCGTACACAACCCGCGTAGGCGCACAATGACCGACGAACCGCGCTGGCGCCGCTATCTCCGCTTCTGGCGGCGCAACGTCGAGCACGACGTCGACGACGAGTTGCAGTTCCACCTCGAGCAGCGCGTGCAGCAGTTCATGAACGCCGGTGCGTCGCGCGAAGAGGCGCTCGTGCGAGCGCGCACGCAGTTCGGCGACACCGCCCTTGTACGTTCGGAGCTCATCGACATCGGCGAACGCATCGGGCATCACCACGATCGCGCCGGCGCGTGGGACGCACTTCGACAGGACGTCGGCTTCGCGCTGCGTTCACTCCGTCGCTCGCCAGACTTCTCCGCGGCGATCGTCGCCACGCTGGCGTTGGGAATCGGCGCCAACGCCGCCATGTTCTCACTGGCCGACCGTCTCTTTTTGCGCGCGCCCGTTGGCGTCGCCGATCCCGCGAGCCTGCGACGCTTGTACGTTCACTCGAATTGGTCCATCGGCAACGTCTGGGAAATTCGGTCCGTTCTGGGCTATCCCGCCTTCGCAACAATCGACTCCGCGCTCGCATCGCGCGCACAGCTCGCGGCGTTCACGAAATCCGATTCGATGTCGATGGTCGATCGCGGCATCGAGAGCACGGTGCGCGGATCGTATGCGACGTCGAAATACTTCTCGGTCCTCGGCGTGCACGCAGCCATCGGCCGCTTCTACTCAGCCAACGAGGACGCGATGGGCGCCGGTGCGCTCGTCGCGGTCATCAGCGACGCACTCTGGCACAGCCGTTTTGGCCGCGACTCCGCCGTCCTCGGGCGAGCGGTCGTTGTCGCGCGACAGCGATACACGATCGTCGGCGTGGCGCCCCGCGGGTTCACCGGTTCCGATCTGGACGCCACCGACATCTGGCTTCCGCTTGGCTCGTTCCCGAGAGGGATGATTGGGAGCAGGCCGTGGTTCGAGTCATGGCGAAGCGGAAGTTTTCTGCATGTGCTCACCCGCGTCGCGCCTGGGACACCAGGAACATCCGACGCGTGGATCTCGACGGTCAGCACAACGGTGTACCGGCTCGGCGAGAAGGCCGGTGTCTCCAACCGTCCCGATACCAACGCGACGATCATTCCCGGTCCGCTGCTCGAGTCGCTCGGGCCGACGCTCACGCCGGCACCCGAGGTCGCGATCGCCGAGCGGCTGGTGGGCGTGACGATTGTCGTACTGCTCATTGCGTGCGCGAACGTCGCGAACCTGTTGCTCGCGCGCGCGCTCAGTCGGCGGCGCGAGATCGCGGTGCGTTTGGCGCTCGGCATTTCGAGGCGGCGACTCGTCGTGCAACTCCTCACCGAAAGCACACTGCTCTCGATCGTCGCCGGTGTCGCGGCGGTTGTCGTGGCCGCATGGGCCGGACGAGCGTTGCGCGTGATGGTGATGCCGCAGACACACTTTGCGGGCGCGGTGGTGAGCACGCGCGTTGCGCTGTTCACCGGCGCGATCGCGCTGATCACCGGCATCGCGGCCGGGCTCGCGCCGGCAGTTCAGGCGAGTCGCCCCGACCTGACCAACGCACTCAAGACCGGCGCGGGCGAGGGGGGCGGACGTGGTATTCGTCTTCGCTCATCGCTCGTCGTCGCGCAGGTCGCGCTCTCCGTCGTCTTGCTCGTGGGCGCTGGCCTGTTCGTCCGAAGCCTGTCGAGGGTGCAAGCCATCGATCTCGGCTACGACGCGAGCCGTTTGATCTTCGCGACGGTCGACTTCATCGATCCGGATCCGCGCGCTCCCACGAATGACTCGCACCACACCGAGCTGTCGGCGGGTCTCGTCGCAGCGGCGGAACGGGTGAGACGTTTGCCGGGTGTCGAGCAGACTGCGCTCGCGAGCGCGCCGCCGCTCGCCGGATACGCCATGGTAGGATTGCACTTTCGCGACGGCACGGTTCCTCCGCGGCTCGACGACCGCGATCCCGCAGTCATCTGGGTGAGCCCGAGCTATTTCGCGGCGACCGGCGTGCGCTTGACGCGCGGACGCTTGCTCACGGATGCCGACATCGGCGGAACACCGGTCATGGTCGTGAACGAGACGACGGCGCGCACCTATTGGCCCGCGGCCGACGCGATCGGACAGTGCATCGTATTCTTTGCCGCCACCAGCCCATGCACGACTGTAGTGGGCATCACGAAAGACTCACACCTGGATGACGTCCTGGAGAAGCCGGTCGCCGTGATGCTACTTCCGCTCGTGCGTCCCGCGGGCACCGCGTCTCCGCTGAACGCGAGCTACCTGATCGTGCGCGCGGATCCCAAGCAACTCACTCGCGTGATGGGCGAAACTCGCCGCGAGCTGCGTCGTATATTCCCGCAGGCCGAGCTGCCATTTGTGGCGTCGACCATGAGCCGGATCGAACCTCAGCTTCGGCCTTGGCGCCTCGGCGCGTCGCTCTTCTCGGCGTTTGGCGTTCTCGCGCTCCTTGTCGCGGCGATTGGCGTGTACAGCGTGATCGCGTATTCCGTTGGCCAGCGCGCGCACGAAATGAGCGTTCGTGCAGCACTCGGCGCGGACTCCACACAGATCGTGCGTTTGGTGGTTGGATACGGCGTGCGCGTAATCGGCGTCGGCGTCGTGCTCGGTCTGTTCGCGGCGATAGCGCTTGGTCGCCTGATCGCATCGATGTTGTATGGGACGTCGACGCATGACCCCGTGGTCATGCTCAGCGTCGCGCTTATTCTGCTGATCGTTGCGCTCGTCGCCAGCGCAGCACCCGCGTGGCGCGCAATGACCGCCGATCCCGCCGTCGCTCTTCGCGCCGAGTAAACACCCGGCGTGTTGGAATTCGAGCTTGCCCGTCCGACGGGCGCGTCTTATACTGAAAACACACGCACTACCACCCCTTGAGGGGAATCGCATCCTGATGACTTCGATTTATACCTCCACTTCAATGCTGCGGCGCTACACGCCGCTGGCATTCGTTTGCTCAGGCCACGTGCGCCTCGACGCAACGATTCTCGGCGCTACGAGCGCCGGAGGCCGAGCACCCTAGAAGCCCGCGATTCGATGTCGTGATCCGGCCTTTTGGGTGCAGCCAACCCGAAAGGCTTTTTGTTGTCCCATCTCCCCCAAGCGGATCGCGAACATGAATCAGGAAATCATCACACGCTACATTGGGCAGCCGGCGCGATTGCCGCCGGAGATCCGCGCGCGCATCGAGCACGAGTGGGGCGATCGTCCCGTTCAACTCTACGCGCTCGCCGATCTCGACCACACGTTGCAGCTCAACGAATCGTGGCTGGCGTTGGGCGCCAAGCACGTTGCGATCGCGCGACCGATCGCCGACGACGCCTGGGACGTGCAGTCGTTCGAGCGCGCGCGCATTTGTGCTGTGCGCGAGTCGCCGGGCCTGAGCGCGAACACGCTCATGCTGCTCGGAGCGCCCGGCGATCCGCCGCTCGCCATCGTTCGCTACACGCAGCGGCAGCGCGGCGCGTTCGAGAATCTTCGGTTCGTGCTGGACGAAGCGCTCGCCGGCCGAGCGGTGGGCGGCGTAAGCGCTGACGAGTCCGACCGCATCTATGCGGATGCCGTGGCGCGCCCGATTCGCGACGCGCAGGCGCTCGTGTCCGGACGGGAGTCGCGCGTGATCTTTCGACTGCTCGGCTATCTCAAGCCGTATCGCCGGCAGCTCGCATTTGGCCTTTCGGCGGCGGCGGCGATCACGCTGGTGAGTCTCGTCCCGCCGTACATCGCGGGATATCTCATCGATCGTGTGGTGCGCCCTGCACAGGAGGGCAAGCTTGCGCGTGACGCGGCCGCGTCGATGGCGTGGATCGCCGTGCTTGCCATGGCCGGACTCTATCTGCTGCGTCAGGCCGCGGCGCACGTGCGGTTGCGATTCATGGCAGTCCTTGGCGAATGGGTCGCGCGGGACCTGCGCGCCGAGTTGTACGAACACATTCAGCGATTGAGTCTTGCCTTCTTCTCGCGGAAGAAGACAGGGAGCTTGATCACGCGAGTGACGGCCGACACGGATCGCCTATGGGAGTTCATCGCGTTCGGCGTCGTCGACGTGTCGCTGTCGATCGTGATGCTGATCGGACTCGGCGGCGTGTTGCTGACGCTCGATTGGCGGTTGGGTCTCATCATGACGTTGCCGGTGCCGTTGTTCTGCTGGCTGATCTATTGGCACGGCGAGTCGCTGAACGGCTTGTTCATTCGCGGCTGGCGGAAATGGTCGCGCGTGACCGACGTGCTGTCGGATACGATTCCCGGCATCAGAGTGGTGAAGGCGTTCAATCAGGAAGACCGCGAGATCGGTCGCTTTGCCGAGCGAAACAACGACGTGACCGCGCAGTTCAACGAAGTGCACAAGATGTGGACGACGTTCTGGCCGCTGCTGATGCTCGGTGTTCACACGACGACGGTGATCGTTTGGGCGTTCGCCGTCCCACGGCTGTTGGGGTCCGGTCATCCGCTGTCGGCGGGCGTGTTCGTGTCGTTTCTGCTCTATACCACGATGTTCGTGGCGCCGATCGAAGTGATCGGTCAGATGGCGCGCACGGTGAATCGGGCGACGTCGTCGGCGCATCGCGTGTTCGAGGTGCTCGACAGTGAGCCGGAAGTGCGCGACGTGCCGGAGGCAGTACGCCTGTCACCGGTGAGCGGTCGCGTGTCGTTCGACAACGTGACGTTCGGGTATGACGGCGTGCGGCAGGTGTTGCGCGGCATCACGTTCGACGTTCAGCCGGGAGAGCTGATTGGATTGGTGGGGCCGTCGGGCGGGGGGAAGTCGACCGTCGTGAATCTCATCGCGCGCTTTTATGACGCGACGGGTGGCGCCGTGCGGATCGACGGACACGACGTGCGGGCGCTGGACACGGGCCACTATCGCGAGCAGCTCGGCATGGTGCTCCAGGAGCCGTATCTGTTTCACGGAACGGTGATGGACAACATCCGTTACGCAATGCCGGAGGCGGCGTTCGGCAATGTGATCGCCGCCGCGAAGGCGGCGAACGCGCACGATTTTATTTGTAGGCTGGGACAGGGATATGACACGGTCGTCGGCGAACGGGGACACACGCTCTCGGGTGGCGAACGGCAGCGCGTCTCGATCGCGCGTGCCATTCTTCACAATCCGAGAATTCTCATCCTCGATGAGGCGACGAGCAGTGTGGATACGGAAACCGAACGGGAGATTCAACAAGCCATCGAGCGACTGATCGCCGGCCGAACCGTGTTCGCGATCGCGCACCGTCTGTCTACGCTGCGACGCGCGTCACGCCTGTTCGTGATCGAGAAGGGTCGGCTCGCCGAATCGGGAACGCACACGGAGTTGCTGGCGATGGGCGACGGTATCTATCGCCGGTTGTATGAAATGCAGTTGCAGTTACAGTGATGCCCGTTCTCGGTCATCGTGAGCGCACCAGGTGTCATCCTGAGCACACCAGGTGTCATCGTGAGCGCACCAGGTGTCATCCTGAGCGCAGCGAAGGATCTGCTCGTTCACACTCTATCCCACGACAATGACTCCGAGTGTCACCCTTGAAGATCCACCCGGCGAGCAAACTGGCGGCGTTGTACTCCGCACCGGCGCCGACGGCCGCTTGCTTGTGGTCATCGACGGTAGCCCGGTGGCTGTGCGGCTCCGACAATGCTTCCCGTGGTCGGAGCCGCATCGCCATCTCTCGCTCCGCGACGACGACGAGCGCGAGGTGGCGCTCGTCGAGGATCCCGCCACGTTGGATCCCGCGTCGCGTGACGCGGTGGAGCGGGCGCTCGAAGTCGCCGGCTTCGTGCTCGACGTCGTTCGCGTGTTGGCGATCGATGAGGAGGTCGAGATTCGTCAGTGGACCGTGCAGACACTGCACGGCAGGCGGACGTTTCAAACCCATCTCGACGATTGGCCGCGCGTGTTGCCGACGGGTGGTTTGCTCATCCGCGACGTCGCGGGTGATCTCTACCGACTGGCCGATCCACAAAACATGGATCGCGCCAGCCGAGCGTTACTGTGGGCGTTCGCCGACTAGGGTGTGAAGCACTGGTCGGGTTCACCGCCTGCTGGCTCTTTCGCTTGCGCCGTGTAAATCCGACAAGCAGGGCCAGACCGGTTCCAACGAGAATGAGGGTCGCTGGTTCAGGTGTCGCGGTTACCGGGTCGCCGGCCGGCCAGTCGACGGGCACCGCCGACACCGGGATCCGCATGTCGATAGTGGCTTGAATGGCGCTGCCACCGAAGGTGTTGGCGTAGTAGTCGATCAGGTACGTGTGCGACGTGCCCCCCAGAAACGAAAGAAAGACCGTCTGGCTCGAAAACGGCTGCTCGCCGATGATCGACACCACTTTGACACCGTCGACGAACAACGCGCTGCCGTCATCCGAACCGAGGTAGAAGGAATAGTCCGCGGACGTGGGCGCATAGAAGAACGCGCTGAACTGCGCTCCGAAGTCGGCGCCTGCCGGCCCGATCGCCGGACACCACTCCGGAATTTTCGGATTGTTCGTGAGCGGATTGTTGTCGTAGTTGATCTCGGTCGTAATTCCCGAGCACAACGGGTCGGCAAACGGAGAACCATCGCTGCCGGCGCCGCCAGTATACGAGTGAAAGACTGTGTAGTTGTAGGTGTATTGGGCGCCCGCAGTGGGGGCGGTGAGCAACACCGTCGCGGCGACTGCGCCGGCGCAGATCGCCCGCGTGGCGGATCGTGAGATCTCGTGGAGAACATCCATTTTTGCGAGTCCGGCAATGCCATCAGAGTGGCCGTCGTCGCTGGGGAGGAATCGGGGTCAGGCGGCCATGTGGCCCTTTCTGACGACGTTGCGGCGAGCGTTTCCTAAATCATTAACATTTGTAAGTTATTGTTCTCAAACAAGTTCCGCAATGATGACACTGTTGCGCACGTGCGGCGCTTTACTCTATTGCTCAAACGCAACTTATTGAATCAACGCACACCAGGCCGCTTGATCACACGGCGAGGCGGCGGACCAAAACGAGCAACGCCACAACGAGTATGGCGATCCATTCCTTGGCGATGAGCACATTCTCAACATGCGTGTCGTGGCGAATGTCGTCGTCGAACCGCGTCGTCCACATATCCGAGGCTGAGTCTGAATCGTCGGGGTGACCGTTCATACGTCACCCATCGCGATCCCGCCGGACTTGATCGTCTTATCCCACACGGAGCGCGTGTTGAAGATTTCGTTGATATACGATGCGAACGTCACCGCGCATAGAAATGGCCCGAACCCGACGACGTAGATCGTCGCCGGCGCGAGCCAACGAAATCTCTTCGTCCCTTCCCAGCGTTTGGCTGCGTACGCCAGCGGCATGCAGACGAAGAGCCACGCGTACATGAACAGCGTGAGAACACTCCGCGCCATTGCGTTGACCGTGATGCCCAGCAGGTCGAGCGCGTGGACCGCGTGAACGGTGAACAGCGGCGGGTACACGCTGTATGCCATGACGAGAAGCGAGACCACCCCCGGAAACAGGATGGCCTGAATCCAACTTCGGCGCATCGCCTTGGGATCGACCGCGTACATCATGAGCATTCCAAACACAAATGCCACGGCGTGCCAGATCCAGAGCACACTGAACACACTCCACGCTGTCGCTCTGCCGATGAAAAAAAGCACGATCAGCCCGACGGAAGAGCCGAACATCAGGATCGGCATCAACAGCACCGTAAACCAGATCAACGCGAACGGAAGGCTGCCGAGCCGCGAGAGTCCGCGCGTACGGCCCCAGAGACTGGCGAACTGCAGCGAGACCTGCACGTTGCCGCGCGCCCAACGCAGCCGCTGCTTCCATAACGACCGGAGATCGTGCGGCTCCTCGGCCCACACGGTGGCGTTGCCTTCAAAAACAACACGGCGACCGCTGAGCTGCGTCGAGAACGTCGTGACCGTGTCTTCGGCGTGCGTGGACGTGTCGATTCGCCCGCCCGCCGCCTCGAGACTGGCGCGAGTATGCAGCTGCGCGCCGCCGGCGAGACACGCGAGTGCACCCAACGCGTTTTGCGCGCGCCGCGACGCCGCCTGTGCGCTGATGTACTCGTAGGCGATGAAACGCGAGAGATAATTTCCCGGTCGCGAGCCTTCTTTGATGTACGCCGTGACCGCGCCAACGGTCGGATCGGAAAAGTGACGGGTCATTTTGCGCAGTGCGTCCCGTTCGAACAACACGTCGGCGTCCATGATGAGCACCGCTTCAGCCCAGTCGTCGGCAAGCGCCCTCGCCAGGCCCGCGTTGAGCGTGTGGGACTTCCCTTGACCACCCTGCTCGCGGCGGATGTGAACGACGCGGGCATCAGCCGACGAATGTGCTTGGACAATGGCCGGCGTGTCGTCGGTCGACGCGTCGTCAACCACGATCACGCGGAGCCGATCATCCGGATATTCCATGCCGAGGAGATGTGTGATCGTCATCCCGATGACCGCAGCCTCGTTCCATGCCGGAACAATGATCGTCGTTCGCGGATAGAACGGCCGCAACCGGTCGTAGCGTATCCGAAATCGATTCAGTCCGATCAGAGCGTTCTGAATGAGCCCCGCGATCACAGGCGTTGCGCCGAGAAAGACGAGCGACACACACCACAACTGCAGACTGAACAGGCGGAGGTTGCCCGGGAGGACCGCGGCGAGGAGCAACTGCATCAATACGACTTGCGCGACGCCATATCCGAGAAGCCGGAGTCGCCAGCGTGCGACGCGCGGCGCTGTGACCTCGCGACGGCTCGTTGTCGGCGCGGAGCGCGCTGGAGGACCGTACGGCGGATTCGCGATCGGGATAGTCATGGTGACTGCGTCTGGTGGCGAGCACTCTCTGATGAGAGAATTTTGGTGTTGATGCCGACGCTGAGCTCGATCGACGAGCGATTGAGACATGACGACAGAGCGCCGACGTAGCCGGCGATGTAAGTTGAATCGTGGCGTGCGTGGGCAGATTTCACGAGAGGCGTCGAATTGAACGAACATACTTTTCGTCGCGCAACGCTGTTGGCACTTGGTATCGCCCTCTTGAGCCCGACGCTACCCGCTCTCGCCGCAACCGCGATGGCGCAACGCGCGCGTCCGGCGATCGAGCGTGTACATCCTGAGCGTGTGGACAGCACGTGGGGTTCGCGGGTACATGCGGCGTGGGCGTTAACTACGAGCGAACAGTGGCAGCCGGCAGAGCGCGCGTTCGACACGTTGCATCGCGAACAGCCCGACGCCGTCGAGCCGCTCGTTGGACTCGGCGTCGTCGCGCGCGGCAAACGGGAGCCGGCTGCGGCACGCGGGTGGTTTCGGCACGCGCTCGATGTCGAGCCGGAATCACGTGACGCGCAAACCCTGCTCGCTGCCGTCGAGTGGGATCGTCCCGGCCGGATCGAGCTGTCGTCGGGGTACGCGACGATCGGCGCCGGCGGATCGTCCACGGAATTCGGCGGCACAATGCTTTGGCCCGTCGCTGAGCCGCTGTCGATCACGGCACGGGCAGCGACGATCGGCGCCGGCGACGTGCTTCGCGCAATCGACATTGGCGGCACCGGCACGAGTGCTTCCTCGACCCGCGCGAACGTGATCGGCGTTGGCGCGGTGGCCCGGCTGAACCGCGTGACCATCGTGCCGCGACTCGAGCAATGGACGACAGGAAGCCGACACGAAACGTTCGCCTGGGTCGACGGCGCCGTCGCGGTCGCGCCGTCGTTCAGCGCTACGCTCGGATACCGGCCGCTCGACGGGACGCTCCATGCAGCACGCGTGAGTGCAGGTGCCGAGTTCTCGGTGGCAAGCGGCAACGCCACGTCGGTGCAGATCGTCCGAGCGCTGACACCGAGCCCCGCCGAAGCACGATTGCAGCTCATCGCCTTCCACTCGGTGACCACGGGATCGACGAACAACGCGACGTATCGCGCGGGCATCGTGCGCGACAGCGATCCGCTGCTGAGCGCCACGACGGGCGTTGCGTCGGTTGAGTATTTGGTGACGTCGCGAATGGGCGGCCGCGTCGAGGTGGCGGTACGGCGAGGTGCCTTTGCGCGCTCATCGGTCGCCGTGGCCCTGATTCGACGCTGGTAGCGGCACCGCGGCCGCCGCCAACGGCATGAATGCGAGCGAGGCTGCTTGTGCTTCGAGCAGATGAGCGGTCATACCGGCGTCCACCGTGTCCGACACGTATCGCCCCTGCGCGAGAACGTCGAGATTCAATCGCGTGACCCACGCAAACTCCTGCGCCGTGTCGAGGCCTCCAATGATGACGTCGGTCCCATCCGCAAGCAGCGATCGGATGATCCTCTCGTCAATGGTGTGTCGCTCGGCGAGTCGTGCCGGATTAGCGCCTGGGCTGACCGGACTGCTGACGTCGCGCGGCTCGTTCACCAGCGACAGGCGCACGGCCGCCGGTCGAATCTCGGCGAGTAGTTGAAGCGGAACGGAACGGTCCTGCGCGATCTCGATATGAACGCCAACATCGAGCGTGCGCAGGGCAGCCACGGCTTTCATGAGGGCCGGTCCGGCAACCACCAACGCTTCCGCGGGAAGCGACAATCGTAATGCTCCAAGCGGAAGTCGAGTTCCACGCGCCGCGATCTGGTCGCGAATCATCTTGAGAATCGGTTCGGGCCGGACGGCGAAGGACCCGATTCGTATTTCAATAAATCGCACGCGCTCGAACTCGGTGGATTGGGCCCACGCGTCGATCAGTGCAAGCGCCTGAGCCACCGCGGCCTCGACCAAATGCTTGCCCACATATGAGTGCGCGATGACACGATCGACCATGGTCGGGTCGATCGTCGCTACGCTCTGGTCCGACCGCTCGAACGTGACGCCAAACCCGCGAATGGCGAGCGTGCGCCCATCAACGATCGGAACGAAGCGAATATCGAACTCTTCGCCAACTCGACCGGTCGAGACCACCTGTTCGAGCGCCAACCATTCGCGCGCGGCCACGTCCAGGCCTTCGTCGAACACGACATATGGGCGACCGGCGCCGCGCGCGGCATCCAACGCGGCCCGCGCGTCGGCGATGAGCTCAGGTGCATCGAGAACCGTTCCCACGCGACTCATCGTGATGCCAACGGACAATGACACGGCCGTCTCCCGCCCGGACAGCATCGCGGCTTCGGTCAGCGATGCTCGCACGCGCATCGCGACACGCGCGGCGTCCGCGACATGACCGATGTCGTCCAGCACCAGTCCGAACGCATCGACGCCGAGGCGCGCCATGACGTCGCTGGGGCGAACACACCAAAAGACGCGCTCTGCAAAATCAGCGATGATTTCATCCACCGCGAGACGCCCGAACGCGCGGCGTAGATCTTCGAAGCCGTCGAGTTCGATGAGCACGACGGCAAACCCGTAGCGAGGACCGAGTCGAGCGGCACGTGCGGCGCAATGTTGCAGATAGCGTTCGTAGAAATCGCGATTGGCCAAGCCCGTGAGCAAATCGCGATGAGCCTCTCCGCGTCGGCGCCACAGATACAAAATGACGTAGCAGAGAAGGATTGTTGCGACGGCCATGCCGCTGAAGAGCCACTGCGTCATGTCGGGTTGCCAACGAGAACGTGGGTGTCGAACAAACCATGATCCCGCGAGTGCGCTGCCGCTTCTTGTTCGGCGATCTCGCTCACGTCCACAAAGTGCTCCTGCCACGTTCGGACCATGGCGATAGCGGTGAACGAGCCCACTCCGCGCGAAACCGGCCGGCCGCACGCAAGATCAATCGCCAGCTGCGGCATGTTGACGCCGGCGGCAACCGTGAGCGGCATCCCGCCGGGGAACCGCGCGTTCACTTCGAGAAGCTTGGGTCTGCCGCACGCGTCGTCGCGGAATTGTATGTTGGCGACGTATGTGACTCGAATACGCTCGGCCACGGCAGTCGCATACGATTGCAGCTGCTCGGAACGGATGGTGATCCCGGTGACCGAAATTCCGGAGTCCACCTTCAGCCGAGCGCGAGGAACGACGGCAAGCCGCTCACGGCTGGGCGAGTACAGTACGTCGACCGAGTACTCGCGGCCGGTCAAGAACTCCTGCGCGATCAAATCGCCTGCGTCGGAGCAAAGCTCGAGCTCCGCCTGCTTCCGAATGACAACCACGCCCCGCCCTCCAGCGCCATGACGCGGTTTCACGAGCAGCGGAAGCGCCGGCTCGGAGTTGATCAGTTCACGCGTGAGCACCGACGTCGCCGGCACTGGACAGACCCGTTCACACGCGCCAATCAGCTTCCATTTGTCGAGGCACAGCTCGAGCGTGTCGACATGTGCGAGAACGACCCGAATTCCCGAGCGCTCGAACTCATCGCGCCGGCGGGCAACGGGCAGTAGCTCGTTGTCCACCGTTGGCACGAGCACATTTACATCCAGTTCGCGACAGACGTGGAGCAGATGGTCGGCGAAGTCTGGGTCGTCGCCGCGCAACAGAATGCGGCGGTGTGAGTCCTCGACGAGATAAAGGCCCGCGGCATACGGGTCCACGTCGCCGGAGAAGAGCTCGGTGTGCGAGCCCACGGCGCGCATGAACGAGATGGCCGATGGACCGCCTGCGCCGGTGACGAAGACGCGGTCAATCACGGCGCGAGCTGCCGGATGACCTCGAGCGGTTCCACCAAACGGTGACCGGCGTGTCGTCCCCAGTAGCGAGCCGACGCGCGGATCAGATCCTCGTTCAGATAGAGCCGAGTCCGCACTTGCGACCGAAACACCTCGATCAGAGCAATCTTCGCGTCGAGATAGTCGCCGATATCGACGAAGCGCGACGGACGAAAATCGACCGTCGTGCTCGGCGACTGATAGCCGTACACCGACGCGATGTCGCGCACGGCGCTGAGCGTGGCCCAGTGCGTCGCCCGATGATCCTGATGCGTGTCGTGCGACGAGTGCACGTAGACAACTGACGGACGGAAGGTATCGACGACTTTGTCAATCGTTTCGACGATGTGCGCATCGCTGCTGACAGACGCATCGCGGACCTTTCCGCGCACGAGCGTGGACCCCAGCATCTTTGCGGCGGCTTTCGCTTCGACGACGCGCACGGACCGGCTTCCACCGGCCTCGCCGTCCGTCATCATGAGCTGCACGACTCGGGAACCGGAGGCCACGTGACCCAGCAGCGTGCCGCCGACTCCAATCTCCATGTCATCCGGATGTGCGCCGACCACCAACACCGTTCGCGCTTCCACTTCTCGCATTTGACGGCCGCGCTTCACGTTTCGCGCGACGCGGGAGCGAAGTTCGCTCGGGGTGAACGGTCGCACCAGCACATCGTCGCGCGCGGCTGCCAGGCCGGCATTCACCTGGCGCCCACCGCGCGGAACGATCAGCAACACCGGAATGCTTGGACGGAGCACTTTGGTCAAGCGCACCATCTCGAGCACATGGTTTGAATGCGTGTTGATCCCGCAGACCACGCACTCGATGCGACTGAGTCGCGACAAGTGCTCGACCGCCGCCGGCCCGCTCGTCGTGTGCATGACCTCGAACGCGCCGTTGTGGCCGAGCGCGCGGACAAACTCAGTGACGGCCGCCGGGTCGTCTCCGATCAGCAAGATCAACGGGATCTCACTGTGCGACTGATCGGTCATTGCGGCGGTTCCTCGCGCGCCGACCGTGTGAACGGCCTTCGAAGCTCGCGTCGCGGCGTGCGGCTCCGAACGAACACAATCCCCCAGGTGACAAGGGAGGCGATGACCGCCACCGCGAACAACCCCCACCACAACCGATCGTTGACAAAGCGCGCGAGGAAGCTCGGGCCCGCGTTCACCGTGAGTTGTTCACCGGGCCGGCCAGTGTCCAGACGATGCACCGTGCTGTCGCCAAACGCGATCAGGACGTCGGCACGATCATACGCCTCCGCAACGGACGGGACAGTCGCCACCGACGGTGCGATCGTGAACTGAATTCCGACATGGTTGTTCCACCGCACGACTTGGGCGACCGTGAGCTGCCCGATTTCTCGCATGTTCACGATCATCTCGCGCGTGTCGCGACGCCGTATCTGGAGACGGCCGGAATCGGTCTCGATCGGGCGCTCGAGTGCCACCCGAGCCGGTTTACCGACCAGAATGAACGCTCCTGACGGCTCGGCGAGCGCGGAGTCTTTATAGAACACAAATTGCGGCTCGCGCGCGTCCCCCCACAGTGCCTGATGCATCGAATGCACGAGCGGGATGAAGTACGCCGCGCGCTCGAGCGCGGCCGCCGGCAGGTAGACCGGAAACGTGTCAGCGAGCGCCGAACCAACCGACAGGAAGAGCGCCACACGCGCGTCGGTCTGTGCCGTGTGAACCACGCTCGTGGTGAGGATGTTTGCCGGAATGGCCGGAATGTCCTGCCAGCACCGTCCCGTGTCCGCCGTCGCATGCTGGCGCGAGATCACGATGCGAAGATCGTTGCGCGTGATCAGAAGGTCTGACGGAAGCGCGATGTGGACGCTTTGCGTCTCGCCCGACTCGCTCATGTCGGCCGTCCGCACCAACGTTCCGTTGAGAAGGGCGGACAGGACGGTTTCGTGACCGCGCGTGTTCGGTGGCGCGACGAGATCGAGATCGACGGACGATGGCATTCGTCCCGATGGCATGGCGCGAAGGTCGAGCGGAATGCGCCATTCGGCCGCGTCGACGACCGTTCGTTCGAGATCGCCGATCCCGAGCTCCGCGAACGTCGGATCGTTGCTCGCGTCGCGCCAATGCATTCGCGCGCGCGATACGTCGAGCGTGCTTCCGCCGGCAAGTGACGTCCACTCGGCCGACAATAGGTTGATCGCCGCATTTGGTACGCCGGAGACGAGCGCGATTCCAACGTGGGGCGTGGTTTGGCCGCCGTAGCGATACAGGGAGAGTTGCCCCTCGCTCGAGGGGGGCGTGGTCACCGACGTCGCCGCGGCAATCTCGTCGCGACGTCCGAGAGCCAACTCGCCCGGCTGCGGCAGCGTGACATAGCGAATGACGCGCGACGCCTGCTGAACGAAGCGCGAGATGCGGTTGGCTAACGCAAACTCGTCGGCGCTGAGCGTGCGCGACGGCAGCGCGACGTGAATCGTGTCGGGCATCGCCGACCAGGCATCGCGGACGGCACGGATACTGGACGGATCGACATCGAATGCCAGAAACGACTCAGGCAACACCTCGATGCGGGCCCGGCCGAGCCGGCAGACATCGTCCGAGATCGCGACGGACGATCGGAAGGTGAGCAGAAGCACGTCCCCGTGCAGTTGCGGCTGCGGGATCGCGAGGCGGACCGCAACGCCGGCGGTCGCCCCGCTATCTCCACGGGACACGATCGCGAGGCGTACGTCGTTTGCGAGGATCTCGACGTTTGATTGTCGAGAGACGTCCGGAGAAAAGCGGATGTGCAGGTCGAGCCGGGCATTCAGCAGCGGCACCGGCGACGGCAGGCGAATGCCGACTGTTTGTCGTGCGACAGGGCCGTCGAGAAGGAGACCGCGTTCGAACCCGAGGTCGCGAAGACTGCGCGTCCGATGGATTCCGGGTTGCGCCGTGAGTTGCGCGGCGTTCGCGAGGGCGATGATGAGTGGGACAAGGGCGCGCACCTTTCACCGGGCCGGATCGCGGTTTGACGGCTGTAGTCTTGGAACCTACAGGAGCACGACCCGTTCCGTTGCGCGCATCGCTGCGCTTGAGACCGTTAGAAAAATCTCTTCAAAACATTTTTATTCAAATCTCAGAAACCCGGCGGGTGCTCACCGGCGACATTCCATGTCCGCTCCAGCGCGAGACCGACGCGCGCGATCGTCCCTTCGTCGAACAACCGCCCGATCAACGTCACACCGTGCGGGACACGCCGCGGCGGGCTGAACTTCGGCAACGGGTTCGCCGGGTCCGGGGCCCAGTCACTTCGCGCCTCGGCCACCTGCACGAAGCCGGCACGCAGCGTGACCGACGGGTGCCCCGTGAAATTTGAGATCGTTAACATCTCGTCGCGCAACGACGGCACGAGCAGCAGATCGACCTGCGAGAATACGCGCGCCATCTCCATCGCCACTCGACGGCGAAGGCGGTCGGCCTGCACGAAGTCCACGGCCGAGAGGAACCGCGCCTCGCGGAACAGATTCGGCCATGCGTCCGGCACCTGCACCTTGAGCTGATTCGCCTGGCCGCTGAGCGTGAGCTCCTCGAATGCGGCGGCGCCCTCGGAAAACAGAATCAGGTTGAGCGAGCTGTACGGCCAATCGGGAATGGCGACCTCGGTCGGGACCATTCCCAGTTTGCGAATGGAATCGAGTGCGGCGCGGTCGACATCGGTCGCCGGATTTTCCTTCATCCACGCCGGGAAATAGCCGACACGCAGTCCTTTCACGTCCGCGCCAGAGTCAAATTCAAGACGGCTGGGCACGCTCGACACATCTCCGGCGTCCGGGCCGGAGATTGCCTGCAACACGAGCATCGCGTCTTCGACGCTGCGCGTCATGGGTCCGAGCTTGTCGAGCGACCAGCAGAGCGTCATCGCGCCGGTGCGCGGAACGCGTCCGTACGTCGGTCGAAGTCCGGTGACGCCGCAGCGCATTGCCGGACTCACGATGCTGCCGCCTGTCTCGCTGCCGATCGAGAAGCCAACCAGACCCGCTGCGGTCGCGGCACCCGGGCCGGCGCTCGACCCCGATGCGCCTTCCTCGAGCAGCCACGGATTCATGGTCTGGCCGCCGAACCAGATGTCGTTGAGCGCCAGCGCGCCCAGACTCAGCTTCGCGACCAGCACCGCGCCGGCATCGGTCAGACGCTGCACGACGACCGCGTCCATCGCTGGAACGCGATTCTTGAACGGCTCGGCGCCATATGTCGTCGCGATGCCGGCGGTGTCGAGAAGATCCTTTGTGCCCCAGGGAATTCCGTGCAGCGGCCCGCGATATTTGCCCGCGGCAATCTCCATGTCGGCTTTCTTGGCCTGCGCGAGCGCGAGATCGCGCGTGAGCGTGATCACGCAATGCAATTTCGGATCGAATCGCTGGAGACGCTCGAGGTAGATGCGCGTCAGCCGGTCCGAGGTCAGCTTTCGTGTTTCAATCCATCGGGACAGTCGTGTGACCGGCGCAAATGCGATCTCGTCGTCGGTCGCCGGCAGCGGACCCGGATCGATTTTGCTGCGCACAAATCGGTCGTGTTCGGGACCGGCGGTCGCGGGGGAAAGCACCGGATTCCATCGCGTGGCAGGCGCGATGGCCGGGTCGAGAGGCACCTTTCGCGGACCGGTGCGGCGCTCGAGCATCGCGGACATCGAACGGCGCCACGTCGTCGCCGCCATTTTGCGCTCGGCGTCCGTCAGCTCGACCTGCATCAGCTTTTGGGCCTCGGCAAATGTCGCGGCCGATACTTCGGGGCCAACTTCCGGTGCCGCGCCAAACGTGGGAGGCGCGCCAGGCGTTGACGTGGGCGGCGGCGCAGACTGCTTCTGATCTTCGCCGCGGCACGCAGCGGCAACTCCGAGCAGCCCGATTGGCGCACGGATGAGAAACTGTCGGCGTGAGTTCACAGAACGTTGATCAGCGTGGGTGGAGGGCGTCTCGCTGCATCTCTCGCTTCGCCGTCACATATAGCGCGCGGCGATCCAAAAGGCGAGTGCGCCCACCAATCCCCTAGTCTGCCGCGTCTCCGCTCGACGTCGCCACGATGCGTGTGTCGCCGGTCACTCCACCTGCACTCGCCGGTACCTGCGCTTTGTCACGCTTTGGGCCAAACTGCGACAGCCACCCGGACATCTTGTGACTGAACGTGTCCATGTACGTGTAGAACACCGGCGTCACATACAGCGTGATGAGCTGCGAGAACGCCAAGCCGCCAACGACCGCGACGCCGAGTGGCCGGCGAGCCTCGGAGCCGGCGCCCGTCGAGATTGCGATCGGCAGCGTACCCATCAGCGCGGCCATCGTCGTCATCATGATCGGACGAAAGCGAATCAAGCACGAATGCACGATCGCGTCCGCCGGCGAGCGTCCCTCGCTGCGCTCCGCCTCGAGCGCGAAGTCGATCATCATGATCGCATTTTTCTTCACGAGGCCCACGAGCAAGATGATGCCGACGAACGCATACACACTGAGAT
>JBDUEJ010000022.1:0-90961 GCA_040002475.1 bacterium
CCGCGCCCTGATAGGGCTCGACCGCCGACGGATGGTTGTGCGACTCGATCTTGAATGCGACCGCGAGGCCGTCGCCAATCGAGATCACTCCGGCGTTTTCACCTGGTCCTTGAAGGACGAACGGCGCCGTGGTGGGAAGCGTACGAAGGAGCGGTCGAGAATGCTTGTACGAACAATGCTCGCTCCACAGGGCACTGACGATTCCGAGCTCGGTGAACGTCGGCTCGCGGCCGAGCATGTCGACGAGTTTGTCGTACTCGCCCGGGGTGAGTCCATGCTCGGCGATGAGCGCGGGGGTGATCGCCGGATCGCCCGGCCGCGCTTCGACGGTGTTCGTTGATCGCATTACGCTCCTGATTTCTTTGGAGGCGCCGGCGGCACCTTGACCGGTGCGGCGGTTCCCCCCTTCGCCGCAGCAGCGGCGGGGATCATTTTCGGAGAGCTGCTCGTGCCTGTGTAGTGGCGTGCCGAGGAACGGAACACGGCGTCAACGACTTTCCCGCTGTCGAGGACGACGAGATCATTCATGCCGCAGGTCTTCTCGCAGCCGTTCTTGTAGAGCAGGTACGTGAAGCTCTCGTACGACTTCGCCGAGAGCGGCTGGCCAAGTTTGGCGACGACCTGATCGCGTGTCATGCCCGGATCGATGGCTGGCGTCGTCTGCGCGCCGAGAGGAAGCGCCATCGCCAAGAACGCAACGCCCATGAGTCTACGCATATGAGTGTCTCCTAGACTGTGACCCGGGCGAGCACCGACTCAAAAAGAGCCAGTCCGTCGTCGGAACTGAGCAGGGTGTCGACGGCGCGCTCCGGGTGGGGCATCATGCCAAGCACGTTCCCCGTGCTATTGACGATTCCGGCGATCGCACGCATCGACCCATTGGGACTCCAATACTCATCGGCGCCCGCGGGACCGCCGGCGTAGCGGAAAACCACGCGTCCGTCGCCTTCCAGTTGGTCGAGGGTGGCGTCATCGGCCGTGTAGCGCCCCTCGCCGTGGGCGATTGGGATGCGGAGCACGTCGCCAACGGCGTAGCGGTTGGTGAACATCGTGTCGGTCGTCTCGACCCGAACGTTCACCCACTCACAGATGTATTTGAGGCCCGCGTTCCGGAGCAGCGCTCCAGGAAGGAGGCCGGCCTCGCAGGCGATCTGGAATCCATTGCAAATCGCGAGAACGGGACCGCCGCGCTTTGCGTGAGCGATCACGTCCTGCATCACGGGACTGAACCGTGCGATGGCGCCGGCGCGAAGGTAGTCCCCGTAGGCAAAGCCGCCCGGCAGAAGGATCACGTCGCTCTGCTTGAGATCGTGATCCTTGTGCCACAGATACACGGCCTGCTCGCCGAGCTCGTCGACGATGGCGTGGTAGGCGTCGTAGTCGCAGTTCGAACCGGGGAAGGTGACGATACCGAATTTCATGTCGGCTCCACGCTGGCGATCTCGAAGTCTTCAGTCACGGGATTCGCCAGCAGTCGCTCACACATCTCGCGCGTCGAGCGCTCGGCAGTCGTCTTGTCGCTCGCGTCCAACTCGACGACGATGTGGCGTCCAACGTGGACGTCATGCACGGACGCGAAACCAAGAGTATGCAATGCGTCGGCGACAGTGCGACCTTGCGGGTCGAGGATTCCGCGGCGTGGCGAAATATGAACGGCAATCCGATAGCGGCTCATTCGGTGGGACCTGACGGTGAGTCGGGAAGTGGTGGACCTGGTGGAGTGCTGCCTGGAGTCCGATTGCCACCGCGTCCGCGACGGCGACGCTTGCGGCGCGCAGCCTGAGCAGCGGCATCTTCAGGCTGACGTTCTTCGCGAGGGCGCTCGTCGCGAGGGCGCTCGTCGCGCGGACGATCCTCGCGAGGGCGCTCGTCGCGCGGACGTTCCTCATGATGCGGCACGACGGCATCCGCCTCTTCGTCGGTGTCCGGCTCGTCGTCGTCATCGGCGAGATGTCGTCGCGCTTCGCGTTCTCGGTGTTCCGCGCGCTCATCCCAGAAGATCTCGCCCGGCGTGGTGGACCGGCCCACGAATCCAAGCGTCAACCACTTGACCGCCCCGAACAGTACGTAGGCAATCAGCGCAGGGAAGATGAATTCCTTGCGGCGCACGAGTAGCAACACGAGGCTTCCCGCCACCACGATGCTGCCCAGGACTTTCTTGACCGTCCGAAATCCGATTGACGGAATGTTCGGGTAGGGAACGTCGCTGATCATCAGCGCGGCGAGAATCGCCATCAACCCTGGCAGGATTGCTTGCCAGGGCAGATCCGACAGCGTCTTGCTGTCGGTGAACAGAATGACGGTCTGGCTGTAGAGCGGCGTCTCGCGAAACCAATAGTAGGTCGCGAGCGTGAGACCGGCGGCCGGGCTTGGCAGACCATGGAAATGCGTCTTCTTGCGGCCGGCCTGCTCAACGTTGAACCGCGCCAACCGCATGACGGCGCACGCCGTGAAAAAGAAGATGAGCAGCCATTCCCAGTTTCCCGGGTTCGGCAAGCCGAGATAGACGATCAACGCCGGCGCAAATCCAAACGAGATCGCGTCGACCAGCGAGTCGAGCTCTTCACCGAAGCGACTGCCGGTGCCGGTCGCGCGCGCAACACGCCCGTCGAGTGTGTCGGCGATTCCACCGAGCACGATGTAGCCGGGCGCGGCGCCGAAGTCCTTGCGAGTGGCGAGAATGATCGCGTAGAGACCGCAGAACAGATTGAACAGCGTCAATCCGTTCGGCATGAGGACCACGGCTCGACGAACACCTTTTCGGCGCTGCAGGGATCGATGGGCGGGATTCATCGCGGCGCGAGCTCGCCGAGGATCGTGACGCCGGCGGACGCAACGTCGCCGACCTTGACGCGGACCGACGCATTCAGTGGCAGGAACACGTCTACCCGCGACCCAAACCGAATCAGTCCCATGCGATCGCCCTGCGTCACTTTCTCTCCTTGCTTGCCGTCAGTCACGATACGCCGCGCAATGAGACCGGCGATTTGTCGGACGAGAAGACGCGTCGACCCGGTTTCCAGTCCGACCGACGCTTGCTCGTTCTCGAGACTCGATTTCTCCGACGCCGCGTTGAGAAACTGTCCCGCCTTGTGCTCCACGAGACCAATCACACCGCTGACCGGATATCGATTGACGTGCACGTTGAACACGTTCATGAACACCGACACGCGAACGGCGCGGGTCTTCATGAACGTGGGTTCGTCGACTTCGGTGATCATCACGACCTTGCCGTCGGCCGGCGAGATGACGACGCGATCGCCGCGCGGACCAGGCCGTTCGGGATCGCGAAAGAAGTATGCGACCCAGAGGGCAACAAGCGTCAAGGCGAACGCCAACAGCCACAACGGCCACGACCGGCGATTGAGCGCGACCGCGTACGCAACGACCGCGATCAGCGCCGATAGTCCGATAAAGCCAAAACCTTCGCGGGCAAAGTTCACGATAGCTCCGTCAGATCGAGCTCGCCGCCGGTGACTCGGCGAAACGCGTCGAGGTATCTCGCACTCGTCGCGTCAACGACGGATGGAGGAAGCGGAGGTGGTGGCGCGTCGCCGTTCCACCGGCCCGCCCGGCGCTCGGCGTCGAGATAGTCGCGCAATGGCTGCTTGTCGAAGCTCGGCTGAGAGCGACCCGGTTGATAGCGCTCGGCGGGCCAGAATCGCGAGCTGTCCGGCGTGAGCACCTCGTCGATCAACGTAATATGTCCCGCTCGGTCGCGTCCGAATTCGAATTTCGTATCGGCGATGATGATGCCGCGTTCGGCGGCGATCGCGCGCCCGCGACCGTACACCAGCCGACTCAACCGCTCCAGTTCGCTCGCGACATCCGCCCCAAGCGCGGCAACGACGTGCGCCACCGTAATGTTTTCGTCGTGCCCGGACTCGGCTTTGGTCGCCGGACTAAAGAGCGGGGGATCCAGGCGATCGCTTTCCAGAAGACCGACGGGCAGAACCTCGCCCGCCAGCGTGCCCGACCCGCTGTACTCCTTCCACGCTGATCCGGACAGGTATCCGCGGATCACACATTCGATCGGAAACACCTCCGTCCGCCGGCACAACATGGCTCGTCCCGCGAGTGCCGCACGATGTGCACCGAGCGCGGGCACAGCAGCGATGATCTCATCGACGTTTGACGCCAGCATGTGATGATGCAGGTGATTCTCGAGGTGACGAAGCCACCACGCGGTGATCTGCGTGAGCACTGCGCCCTTGTATGGAATAGCCTCGGCCATCACGACGTCGAATGCGCTCACGCGGTCGGTCGCGACGAGCAGCAACCGGTCGTCGTCGACGATGTAGACCTCTCGCACCTTTCCGCGACGAAGATGCTGGAGCGGCAGCGGCTCGAGCTGAGCGATCGTCATACCCGAACCTCCTCGCGCACGATGTCGGCGCGGGAATGTTCGGACAGCAGCGGCGCTACGATCTGATCGAGAAACTCGTCGACCTGTTCCGGCGCGCGCCCAACAAAACGCGTCGGCTCGAGCGCTGACTCCAGATCCGCAATCGACACACCAAATGCGGGATCAGCCGAGAGCCGATCGAGCATGTCGTTGCGCTCCGCGCCGTCCTTCAGCGCGCGTGCGGCCTCGATGCTGTGCTGGCGAATTCGTTCGTGCGCCACCTGACGATCGCCGCCGGCACGCACCGCTCGCACGATCAATTCTTCCGTCGCCATGAACGGCAGTTCTTCCTCGAGCCGCCGGCGGATACGGGCCGGATGCACTTCGAGTCCGCTGACGATGTTGTCCAGCAAAACGAGAATTGCGTCAGCGGCAAGAAAACTCTCAGGGATGACGAGACGCCGATTCGCGCTGTCGTCGAGCGTGCGCTCGAAGAATTGCACGCCGTGCGTCAGATTCGCGTTTGGCTCGAGCGTGATCACGAAGCGCGCAAGCGACGCGATGCGTTCGCAGCGCATGGGGTTTCGCTTGTACGCCATGGCCGACGAGCCAATCTGCTCAGCCTCGAACGGCTCCTCGATCTCGCCAACCGATTGCAACATCCGAAGGTCCCCGCTGAACTTCATCGCGCTCGATGCAATTCCCGCGACGACGCCGAGTATCTGCGCGTCGAGCTTGCGAGAGTAGGTCTGGCCCGACACGGGAATCGACGCCGAGAACCCAATCTTCGCCGTGACGCGCGCGTCGAGCTCGCGCACCTTGGCATGATCGCCGCCGAAAATCTCGAGAAAGCTCGCTTGCGTGCCGGTGGTGCCTTTCACGCCGCGACAGGGAAGCGTCGCAATGCGGTGGTCGACGTCGGCGAGATCGAGCACCAGATCCTGCATCCACAGAGTCGCGCGTTTGCCAACCGTCGTGGGCTGCGCAGGCTGTAAATGCGTTGAGCCAAGCGTTGGCTCGGCCCGCCACTCGCGCGCGAAAACCGACAACGAGCGAAGCGCGTGAAGGATTTTGCCGCGCAGCAGTTGCAGACCGCGCCGCATGAGAATCAGATCGGCGTTGTCGGTGACGTACGCGCTTGTCGCACCGTAGTGAATGAATCCCTTGGCAGCAGGAGCCACATCGCCGAACGCGTGAATGTGTGCCATCACGTCGTGGCGAAACCGGCGCTCATATGCTGCAACCACATCGAAGTCGATGTTGTCGAGGTGAGCGCGCATTTGAGTGATCGCCTCGTCGGGAATCGGAACACCCAATTCCTTTTCCGACTCGGCGAGTGCCAACCACAGCCGGCGCCACCACCCGTGTCGCTGCGCGGGAGACCAGAGCTCGAGCATCGCTTTCGAGGCGTACCGCTCGGCCAGCGGCGACGAGTAGTGGGTGTGTGACGTCATCGGACAGCGAACTCGGTCATGTACAGTTGGCCCTGTCTTTCGACGACGAGACGGAGGTAGGTTCGGCCGCCGAGCGAATCGATGGCGCGCGCTGCGTCCTCGGCGGATCGGATCGGCGTGTTGTTGATGGCGACGATGACATCCCCCTGCTGCAAGCCGGTTTGGTCGGCGATGAGGGCGCTGACGTTGTACACCAGCGCCCCCGTCTGCCGCCGAAGGCGGCGCTCGGCCGCGATCGCCGGTGTCACCGTCACGAGTTGCAGCTCACGAAGCACCTGCACCTTTGGCGCGCTGACTTCCGGAAGATCAGTGACGTTGACCGTGACGTCGAACTCGCGCGTGCCGCGTTTGACATGCAGGTGCGCCGGCGCGCCGACGCGCAAATCGAGCAGCGCCGCCTGCCAATCGAACGAGTTGCGAACCGCGCGATTCCCCTCACGGAGAATGACGTCGCCCGGTTGGAGATCGGCCGACGCCGCCGGCGATCCTTGAGTCACCGTGGCAACCACGGCGCCCTGACTCAACACGTCACGCGGGTTGTTCGACTGCGCCTGACGAAGCCGCACGCCGATCCACGGACTGCGTATGGACCCGTGTGTCATGAGATCGTCAACGACGCGCGCCACCCGATTGATCGGGATGGCGAACCCCAAGCCGATGGACCCTCCGCTCGGCGAGAAAATATTGCTGTTCACGCCAATCACTTCGCCGTCGGCATCCACGAGCGGTCCGCCGGAATTTCCGGGATTGATCGCGGCGTCCGTCTGAATCATGTCGAAGTACGACGCTTGGCCTTCACCCGGCGCGACGAGATTGCGCTGCGTCGCGCTCACGACGCCGACGCTCACGCTCGGCTCGCTATTGCCCAGGTAGAATCCGTACGGATTTCCAATCGCGATCGCCCACTCGCCGATGACGAGGTTGTTGGAGTTGCCGAGCTTCACCTCGGGCAAGTTCTTGGCGGTAATTTTCACTACGGCAATATCGTTGGTCTCGTCCGCGCCGAGTACCTTGGCCGGATACACGGTTCCGTCGCGCATCATAACGGAGACTTTGTTCGCGCCGGCAACGACGTGGGCATTGGTCACGATCACGCCTTCGCCCCGAACGACGAATCCCGTACCGAGTCCAGATTGGGTGCGCGGCTGCGCGCGGCCGAAGAACATCTCGAACGGATCGCTCGAGGCCTGTTCCACGACTTCGGTCTGCACAGTCACGACCGACGGAGCAACCTTGGCCACCGCCGCGGTGATTGCGTTCTGGCGGCTCTGCGAGACTTGTGCGCTGCTCGAGACGGAAAGCGCCGAGGTTTGAACCGACCCGTCGGCGGACGACCGCGACGACGACGTGTCCCGAGTGCGCGAGCAGCCGATAAGGGCGGCCAGTGCGATGAGGCGCGACGCACGACGAGTGAACGGAGCGAACGGAGCCAACATGATCCGAGATGCCTCGGAGGAATCAGAAGTATTCGTGAACAAGATCATATAACCTCCGCGTAGAGCTCCGGCGGATAAGTAACGCGATCGAGAAAGAGCGCGTGCGGCGGCGCAGGCGCCGACACCTCACGGTTGTCGGACGCTTCCAGCAGTCGTGAAAGATCGCCCAATGGGCGGCGACCCGTCGCGATGTCGAGCATCGTGCCGACGAGAAATCTCACCATGTGGTGCAAAAAACGGTTGGCTTCGATTTCGAAAACCAGCCCGCCGGGCCGTTCGCGCCACCGGGCACTGATCACTCGGCAGCGATGGTCGTCATGCGCCGGCGCGGTCCCGAGCACCGCGAACCCGCGAAAGCAGAGGTCTCCGTCGAGCTGTGCGGCGGCCGCGTCCAGGGCCGCCCGCTCCAGGGGCTGCCCCAATGCGTGCTCATACCGGATGCGAAAAGGGGAGGCCGCCTCGTCATCCGTGCCGACGTAATAGCTGTATCGACGACTCACGGCACTGTACCGCGCGTGGAATTCGTCCCGCATCTCGGTTGCCGTCACAATCCACGTGTCGGAAGGCAGGACCGCGTTCAGAGCGCGACGCAGTTTGTCCACGCTCCATCGCTCGGGCACGCGCACACCGACCGACTGTCCGCGCGCATGAACGCCGGCGTCGGTCCGACCCGAACCTAGCGCGGCAATGGGTGTGGTACACAACCGCTCGAGCGCGTCTTCCAAGACTCCTTGAACGGTGCGTTGCTCCGGCTGGCGCTGCCATCCGCTAAAACCGGCCCCGTCGTAGTGCATAACTAGCTGCACAGTGCGCTCGGCCATTGCGGGAAAACTACCAGAGCGGTGGGGTGTGTCAAGCAATTGTGCAGTCGGAGTCGTGTGACGTACGCGATTGACATTCGCGGCGCGCTTCAATCACATTTCTCGTTGTAACCCTCCTCAAGAATCGCGCGCCAGTGGCGTGCGCCCCGCTGCCTCATCAATGCCGCCGCGCACGCTCGCTTCTCTCGCACACGCGCTCACCGTCTCGGCCACGCAGGCCGCGGCACTGCAGGCGCTCGGCGAGGCCCTCGCCGAGGTCGATCGCTTCGCCCAATTGGCGCTCGTTCGGTTCGACGAACGCCGCGGCATGCTTCGCGAGCGCATCCTCGTCAACAGCTCGTTCGGCGAGTCGGTGGTCCTCGAGACGACGATCGATCATCTGCCGAGCCGCGAGCGCACGGCAATTTCGGCAGGCGGCCAGTTCGTGGACTTCGGCGATTCGGGCGACGAGTTCGCGCGCCTGTTCAGAATGCCCGATCTTGGCGAACAGGGTTGGTTGAGCGCCCGAGGACTTCGGAACGACGGACAGCTGGGCGCCATCCTCGTTCTGTACGAAACGCGAAAGCTGTTTGGCGCGCGAACCGCCGAACGATTCTTGCCCGCGATTGCCCTGTTCGAACTGGCCTACTTTCGGTTTCTCGAGCGCGAGGCGCGCGAGGAAGCCGTCCGTACGCTCGAGGAAGTCACACAGCAGGTGCATGGCGAATACGAGCGCCGACTCGCCGAGCTGGAAACCAGACTGCTCGACGCGGGTTCGCCGTCGCCCGTGGACTCCGCGCGCATCGTCACGCTGGAGCGGGAGCTCGCGCAGGCGTCGGAAGACGCGCGTCGCGCGCTGCGCCGCGCCGAGGCCGTGGAGGCGACCGTGAGCTCCGCGGTGGAGCAGTTGGAAAAAGTACACGTCGAGCTCCACCGCCGCAGTGAGTCGCTGCGCCAGAAGACGCGGACCATCTACCTCATCGATCGCGTTCTAACGCTCGATGCGGCGATGGACGATCCTCGCCAGCTCGCGGATGGACTGCTGGCACTCGTCGGCGACGACATGCACGCACATCGCTGTTCACTGATGCTCCGCACGCCAGGCGGCGAATCGCTCTACATCGCGGCGGTGCGCGGACTCGCGCCTGGAATCACGCAAGGCTCACGCGTGTCGATGGGGCAGGGTGTCGCAGGGCGCGTGGCCACGAGCCGGGAGCCGCTGCTCGTTCGCGACGTTTCGGATGCCAAGACCCATCCGCTGCTGCGCGACCAATATTTCACGACGGGATCGTTCATCAGTTTCCCGCTCGTGTATCGCGATCAGCTGGTTGGCGTCGTCAACCTGGCAAACCGCGCCCACCACGGCATCTTCGGCGAGGAAGACGTGGATCGAGTTCGACTCCTCGGCCTCGTGATCGCGCTCGTCGCATCGCATGCGCGACTCCCCGAACGCCTGGACGAAGCGCTCAGTGTCCGCTAGTCCGACCAATGCGTTGCTGGGAACGATCCGACGCCTTACCGCGGGAGATCCACCGGACACAGACGAGCTGACCGAGGCCTTCAACGTCATCCTCGCCGGCGACGCCACGCCGGTTCAGGTGTCGGCGCTTCTCATCGGTCTGCGGGTGAAGGGCGAGACGCCAAGCGAGCTGGCGGCGGTAGTGCGAGCGTTTCGCAAGGCGATGGTCGTGCTTCCGGCGGAGCGCCCCGAGGAGCTGGTCGATACCTGCGGCACGGGCGGCGGAACGATCAACACCTTCAATATTTCCACCGCCGCCGCGTTGCTTGTTGCGGGCGCCGGAGTGCGCGTCGCCAAGCACGGCAACCGATCATTCACCACACAGTGCGGCAGCGCCGACGTGTTGGAAGCGCTGGGCGTGTCCATCGATCGGCCGGTGAACGTAATGGCCGCCGCGCTTCGCGACGCGGGAATCGTGTTCATGTTCGCGCCGTTGATGCATCCGGCCATGCGGCATGTCGGACCGGTTCGTCGCGAGCTCGGTGTACAAACGGTGATGAACTTGGTGGGACCGCTCGCGAATCCTGCACACGCCGGACGGCAAGTGGTTGGCGTGTCCGACGCGCGCCGGGTCGCGCTCATCGCCGGCGCGCTGCGGGAGCTCGACGCGGTGCACGCGCTGGTCGTGCACGGATCGGGCATGGACGAAATCTCTCCGTTCGGCGAAACACACGTGGTGGAAATTCGAGACAATCGAATCGCTGAATGGACGATCGATCCGAAGCGCCACGGGTTTGGCGGCGGGTCGCCGGAAGACATCGTCGGCGGGCCGCCGGCGTTCAACGCCGAGAGCGTGGTTCGCGTGCTTCGCGGTGAGGGAAATGAGCCGTCGCGGGCCGCCGTCACGCTCAACGCCGCCGCGGCGTTCTACGTGGGTGGAATGACGTCAACGTTCGACGAAGGCGTTGACGCGGCGATTGATGCCGTCAAATCGGGCGCCGGGCTCGTTGCGCTCGAGCGGCTTCGACAGGCGTTCGCTCCGACGTAGCTCGCGATTTTGCCGGCGATTCGGTGATTGGAATTGTGATCGGTGTGGTCGGGCGAAAGTCCGTCCCTTCGAGAAGGACTTCCTGCAATCACCCGCGCCTTTCCGCAACAACCCGCGTTGCTTGTCTTCTTCGTTCCGCCCGTCCACGCGGAGGACTAATACCGCCGCAGCACTCCGACGACGATGCCCTGAATCTTGATGTCGTCCTCGTGCACATAGATGGGCTGCATCGTCTCATTGGCCGGCTGAAGGCGAATTCGGCCGTCGCGCTCGCGGTAGTACTTCTTCACCGTGGCCGAGGTGCCGTTCACGAGGGCGATGACCATCTCGCCGTTGTCGGCACGCTGCCGCTCGTTGACAACGACGAAGTCACCGTCGCGAATCTGCTCGTCAACCATGGAATTTCCGCGGACGCGAAGCACGTAGTGGCTTCCGCCGCGTCCAACGAGCGCCTCGGGAACGCAGAAGGTCTCGTTGTGCTCGAGTGCCTCGATCGGAAGTCCCGCCGCAACCGTTCCGAGCAGCGGAAGCTCCATAGCACGCGGGCTCGCCTCGCTTGGAAGAATCTCGATCGCGCGACTCTCATTGTAGTTGCGCTTGATGTAGCCTTTGCGCTCGAGGTTGGTGAGGTGCTCGTGCACCGTCGCCAGCGAGTTGTAGCTGAAATTCTCCGCGATCTCCTCGAAGCTCGGCGCAAAGCCGTTTTGTTCGGAGTACGCCGTGAGGTAGTTTAGTATTTCGCGTTGGCGCTTCGTGAGCGGCATTGGCTGACACCCGGTTCAGCTTATGGTGGTAGCGGCGGGGCAGCTTCCCGAATAAGCCCCGAATCCTACGATATCCGAAGAAGGACCGAAGTGCAAGCTTTTTCTGCCTGGACCCCACCTACGGGCACCCTGGGCGGCATCGTCGCTGAGGCTGGCGAACGCGCCGCGGCGCTAAAGACCAGGGAAGCCGAGCTCGCGCGCGCAGCGAGTGAGACGCCGCGCGCGCCCTCATTTGCTGCCGCGCTCAAAGGCCCGACGGTCAGTGTCATCGCCGAGGTCAAGCGCCGATCGCCATCCAAGGGTTGGATCCGCGCGGCGATCTCCGCCGTCGAGCACGCCCGTGAGTATGAATCCGGCGGTGCCGCGGCCATTTCGGTGCTGACGGAGCCCGTGCACTTCGGCGGGTCAACCGCCGATCTGGTCGCGGTGAGAAAGGCCGTCGGCGTGCCGGTGCTGAAAAAGGACTTTCACATCGAGCCCGTTCAGTTGATCGAAGCGCGGGCGCTCGGGGCGTCCGCGGCACTGCTCATCGTGCGGGCGCTCTCGCCCGCGGCGCTCCGCTTGATGACGAACACGGCCAGCGATTTGGAGCTCGAAGTCGTGCTCGAAGTTCGCGATGAGGAAGAGCTCGGCCGCGCGCTCGACGTCGGAGCGAGAATCATCGGCATCAACAACCGCAACCTCGAGACCCTCGCGATCGACCCCGCGACGTCGGAACGCCTGCTTCGTCTCATCCCAAGCTCGCTCGTGGCGATTGCGGAAAGCGGCGTGAGTCGTCGCGAAGACGTGGAGCGCGTCGCGCTCTGTGGCGCCGATGCTGTTTTGGTCGGCTCCGTCATCTCCGCCGCCGCGAATCCGGCGGCCGCGGTGCGCGAACTGTCCGGCGTGGAACGAGCAGCCCGTGCGCGTTGAGATCAAGTTCTGCGGACTCACGCGATCCGAGGACGCGAACCACGCGGTTTCGCTCGGAGCGTCCTACGTCGGCGTGATCTTCGCCGGCGGACCACGAATGCTCACCGTCGATCGGGCGCGCGACGTACTTGCCGGCGTGCCCGAAACTGTTCGGCGCGTGGGCGTCTTCGCCGATCAGACTGCAACTGAGATCGCACGCGTCGCTGAGCGGTTGGGCCTCGCCGTTGTTCAATTGCACGGGACGGCCGGCATCGAGCGAATCGCCGAGGTGGGGCGCGAGTTTTCAGGTCATATCTGGCCGGTGCTTCGCGTGGTCGACGGCGAGCTTACGCCCGAATTCCCGGAGCTGGCCGACGTTGCTGACGGCGTCCTCCTCGACGCGTATTCTCCCAATGCATTGGGGGGGACAGGCGTACGCCTGCCCTGGCGGATGCTCTCCGCCGAATTGACCCGGCGGCGCGGAGAAACTCCCATTATTCTTGCCGGCGGACTCTCGGCTGACAATGTCGCCCAAGCAATCGGCGACCTCGAACCCGACGTCGTCGACGTCTCGTCCGGCGTCGAGCGTTCGCCAGGGATCAAGGATCACGACCGCATGCGCGCGTTTCGCGACGCGGTCACTCACGCCTCCATTTCGACCTCACGTTCCACATCACGCTCCCCATCGCGATGACAACGTTGCACGCAGACCGTTTCGGAGCTTTTGGCGGGCGATATGTGCCCGAGACCCTCATTCCGGCGATCGACGAGCTCGAGCGGGCCTACGACGAAGCGTGCCTTGACGCCGGGTTCGTGGCCGAGCTCGAGGAAATGTTGACGAACTACGTGGGCCGACCGTCGGCATTGAGCAGCGCGCCTCGCTTCTCCGAGCACGTCGGCGCCGAGGTTTGGCTCAAGCGTGAAGATCTCAACCACACGGGAGCGCACAAGATCAACAACACGGTCGGCCAGGTGCTGCTCGCTCGGCGCATGGGAAAGAAGCGCATTATCGCGGAGACGGGTGCCGGGCAGCACGGCGTTGCCACGGCAACGGTTTGCGCGCGCTTCGGTCTCGAGTGCGTGGTGTACATGGGCGAGGAGGATATGCGGCGGCAGTCGCTCAACGTCTTCCGGATGCGGTTGATGGGAGCCAAGGTCGTCGGCGTCTCGAGCGGAACCAAAACACTCAAGGACGCGACCACGGAAGCCATTCGTGACTGGGTGACGAACGTCAACGACACGTACTACATCATTGGCTCCGTCGTCGGCCCGGCACCGTATCCTCGAATGGTCCGCGATTTCCAGGCGATCATTGGCCGCGAAGCGCGCGCGCAGCTCCTCGAGCGTATCGGGCGCCTCCCCAAGACGGTCGTCGCCTGCGTCGGCGGCGGGTCGAACGCCATGGGAGTGTTCCACGCGTTCGTCGATGACAGAGACGTTGAGCTGGTCGGTGTCGAAGCCGCCGGCGAGGGGCTGGACAGCGGGCTCCACTCCGCGTCGCTGTCTCGCGGGCGTCCCGGCGTCCTCCACGGCTCGTTGAGTTATCTCTTACAGGATGACCATGGCCAGGTCCACCCGGCTCACTCGATATCGGCCGGACTCGATTACCCGGGCGTTGGACCCGAGCATTCATATCTCAAGGATACGGGGCGAGCAGAGTATGTCGCCGTGTCCGATCGCGATGCGCTCGCAGGGTTTCAGTTGCTGAGCCGGATGGAAGGGATCATCCCCGCGTTGGAAACTGCTCATGCTGTGAGCTGGATCGCGGCCCAAAAAGGTCGCTGGACGCACCGTGATCCGGTGTTGCTCTGTGTGAGCGGCCGAGGTGACAAGGATGTGGCGCAAGTAAGTGAAATGAATATCTTGGGCACGTGACCTCTCCGCCGCCGATCGCACGCGAGCCGACGAACGCACCGGAGGCTCAGGAGCCTCCGTTCTCGCCAGCGCCGATCGAAGAGCTGCTTCGATCGATCGGGAAGGCGGCCCGGGCACACCAGATGTACCTCCCGAACAACCCAGTCTATCGCGGCGCGATCGACGCGCTTCGCGCGGCGTTCAAGCCGATCTGGGAGGAGACGGACGAGGTCACGCTGACCATCGCCGAGGGAGAGATCCGCTGGTACGACACCGTCGTGGCCGGCGATGCCGCGGCGCAAAAGGCGTCGGACAACCTGGCGTGGTTGTTCTACAAGGACGGGGTCCGCGAGATCAGCTTTTCAAAGGGATTCGAGGAGATTGAAGTCGTTGTTCTGCTCGATATCATCCAGCGCACCCGGAAGGGAGGAGCCACCGAAGACGACCTCGTGGCCATGCTGTGGGAAGCGGACCTGGTGTACATGAAGTACAAGTACGTCGACCTGCTTCAGGACGGCGGCGGCGGCGAGTTGGCCGACGGCACCATAGTAAAACCGGCTGCGCCTGGAGACGTGGAGCGGGGAGCGCGAAAGGCCGTCGAGGAATCACGCGCCTCCAGCATCGTGAACATGTCCGAGTTCGATTCGACGCTCTATTTTCTCGACGAGCGCGAAATCGACTACCTGCAGCTCGAGATCAAACGCGAATACCAGCAGGACCTTCGGGTCAACCTGGTCGCCGTGCTCCTCGACATCTTCGAAGCACAGCCCGACCCGGATCTGCGAGCGGAGATCATCGAGGATTTGCATTCTCTGATGGTCCACCTGCTCACGGCTGGACATTTTCGCGGCGTCGCCACCTTGCTTCGCGAGTCGCAGGCGGCACTGCAACGCGCGCCCGACGTCACACCGGAACAGCGCAAGAAACTCATCGAGCTCCCCGAAACCCTGAGCGGACCGGACGCGCTGTCACAGCTGCTGCAGGCGCTGGATGAAACGCCGTCGCTACCGCCCAACGAGGAGTTGGCCGAGCTGTTCGACCAACTCCAACCGACGGCGTTGGCAACGGTATTTCAGTGGCTGCCCAGGATTCAGACGGAACGCCTGCGTCCCATCCTGGAGAACGCGGCGGGCCGACTCGCGGGTGCCAACACGGCGGAGCTCGTTCGCCTCGTTCAGGTGGCGGATCGCGACGTCTCGTCCGAGGCCATTCGCCGAGCGGGCGCACTGAAGGCGCAGGCCGCCGTGCTCGCCTTGAGCAGAATTCTGTTCGAGCCGGATGTCGAGCGGCGATTGCTATCGGTGCAGGCGCTCATGGAGATCGGATCGCCCGGCGCGCTGCAGTTGCTCGAGAAGGCGATTGAAGACAGCGACCGTGATGTGCGCGTGACCGCCGTGCGGGGACTCACGCTCCGTATGCATCGTCCGGCCCTCGCGCGGCTCGAAGCGATCGTCAAAGGGAAAGCGATTCGTGACGCCGACCGCACAGAAAAAATGGCGTTCTTCGAAGGCTATGGCGCGCTGTGCGGTGACACCGGGGTGAATCAGCTGGACGCAATCTTGAACGGCAAGGGATTTCTGGGCCGCCGCGAGGACGCAGAAATTCGTGCCTGCGCCGCCATGGCGCTCGGACGCGTGAGCACGCCCAAGGCCATTCAGGCGCTTCGCAAGGCGTCGGTGGAAAAGGACATCGTCGTTCGCAACGCGGTCAGTCGCGCACTCCGCGGCAGCGCGCCGGGAATGCCATGACGGGACCGAAAGACCCGCCCGCGCCGGTCACGCCCGGTAAGCCGGCCGTGCTCACTCCGCCGCGAGCGGCTGGGCAAACGCCGCCGCGGCACGCGGGCGCGGTGCCCGGCGACGGGTCGACGGACGCACAGATTCGCCGCGCCGGGAAGCAGTTGATCTTCACGGCGTATGGCGCACTCCGCGCCGTAAAGCTGTACCCGGTCGAAAACTCAGCGGTACAAAAAGCGTTGGCCGAGGTCACGCTCCACAGCAAGGAGCTGATCGGGACCGAGGGAGAGCTCGAGCTCAAGATGTCGGGCGAGTTCATCTTCATCAATCAAACGCGGCTGCGTCTGGACCTCGACAATTTTGCCAGTTTTAGTCACCTCTTGGCACTATTTCGCGCGGCAGGCGTCGGCAGCGTCACGATCACCGCCGACGTCGCGCCCAAGGACTGGCTCATCTTTCTGTCGTTGCTGCAGGCGCCGGCGACTGATGATCCCGCCGAGCGGCTCACCGAGCTCACCGCGAAGCTCGAGGCCGCCGGGGTCAGGACGTTCACGCTCGCGCCACCGACCGAGCCCGGCGATGGAAGCGTCGAGAAGGCGAAGGAGCGTGCCAAGCGGACGTACACGCAATCGGTCGCCGCGACGCGCGAGCTCATGGCGTCGGTGCGCATGGGCGGCAGCCCCAACATCAAAAAGATCAAGCGCGTGGTGCAGGGAATCGTCGATCAGATTCTCAACGAAGAGACGTCGCTGATCGGACTGACGACCATCCGCGACTATGACGAATACACGTTTACTCATAGCGTCAACGTCTGTATTTTCTCCGTCGCGCTCGGCAAACGGCTTGGCTTGGGAAAAATCCATCTGTACGACCTCGGCATGGCCGCGCTCTTTCACGACATCGGCAAGTCGCGCGTGCCGCAGGCCATTCTGAACAAATCGGGCGGCCTCACCGACGATGAATGGCGCCTCATCGCGTCCCACCCGTGGCTCGGCGTGCTCGCGCTGTTCCAGGTGCGAGGCGTTCAGGAACTGCCGTATCGCTCGATGATCGTGGCGCACGAGCATCATATGAAGAGCGATCTCACCGGCTACCCGCGTCCCATTCGCGAGCGGCAGATCAGCATGTTCAGCAAGATCGTCGCGGTCGCCGACGCGTTCGACGCTGCCACGTCGCGACGCGCGTACCAGACAGTGCCATTCACGCCGGCGCAGGTCATGCTCGAGATGCGCGACAACCCGCGCCGCGGCATGGACCCCGTCATCGTGAAGGCGTTCATCAACCTCACCGGCATTTATCCCGTGGGCACGCTCGTCGTGCTCGACACGTTCGAGCTGGGCATCGTCCATGCGGTCAATCCCATACCGGACATGCTCTCCCGCCCGTTGATCCGCGTCGTCTCCGATCCATCGGGCAACGTGGTGCATCCCGGAAACCTGGCCGACCTCGCCGAACGAAACGCGGAGGGCGTGTTCCTTCGCACAATCATCAAGACTGAAAACCCTGACCGATATGGCATCCGGATTGGCGACTACTTTGTCTGACGGCGCGGTGCGCTCGTCACAGGGAAGTAGCGCAATTGCAGCTCGATTCACCCAGCTCAAGACCGCGAAGCGGCGGGCGCTCGTTCCCTACGTCACAGCGGGCCATCCCGACGCCGAGCGCACGGTGGCGTTGATCCAGGGTCTCCAGGAGGCCGGCGCCGACGTCATCGAGCTGGGACTTCCGTTCTCGGACCCGCTCGCCGATGGAGCCGTGATCCAAGCGAGCTCGCAACGCGCGTTGGAGCTTGGAATGAACTTTGACCGGCTCCTCGAGCTGGTTGCGCGCGCACGCCCGAGCGTTCCGCTCGTGATGATGACGTACTTGAATCCCATCCTCGCCGCGGGACCGGACGCACTCACGCGCGCTGCGAGCGCCGGATTCAGTGGCCTGCTGCTCATCGACCTGCCCGTCGGTGCCGACCCGGAACGCGAAGCGTGGGTTGGAGAGAGCCCGCTGGCGTTCATTCGTCTTGTCGCGCCGACAACGCCGCGCGAACGCATGGCGGAAATCGCCGCGCACGGGAGCGGATTCGTCTATCTCATCAGCAGCCTCGGCGTCACCGGCATGCGCGATACAATCTCGGCCGACCTGCCCGCCACGGTGAAGATGCTTCGCGAAGAGGCAACCCTTCCGGTGTGTGTGGGCTTTGGCGTGTCGGGGCCGGAACAGGCAGCGGCGGTCGCACGAATCGCCGACGGCGTTGTGGTCGGGAGCGCGATCGTCAAGGCAGCCGGGGAGAGTGTCGCGGCGGCACTGACGCTCACGGCGTCGCTCCGCGCCGCGATCGACGCCGTCTGAGCGGTCGGCGGCGATGAAGGAAATCCGGCTTCACGCCATGCGCTTTCATACGCTGGTCGGCATCCTGCCGCACGAGCGCACGGTCGTGCAGCCGATCGAAGTCGATCTCAACGTCCATGTTGCCGAGGGCGCCGGCATCATCGACTACCGGGTGCTCTACGCAATCGCCGCTCGCGTCGCCTGTCCGGGGCCTACGGACTATCTCGAAGAGATCGGCGAGGGGATCGCGGTTGGGGCGCTCGCGCACAGCACACGAATCCGATCAGCGCGCGTCGCGGTGCGCAAGCCGCACGTCTCGCTCCCGGGCCCGCTTGCGTACGCCGAAGTGGTCGTGGTGCGAAACGCCGATGATTGATCATGATTGATATCGCGTACGTCGCACTGGGTTCAAACATGGGCGATCGCGAAGCGTATCTGACCCGCGGGCGCCAAGCGCTGGCCGATCTTCCACTGACCGTCATGCTCGCCGAGTCGTCGATTGAAGAGACGGAACCCCTCGGCGACGTGGCGCAAGAGAAGTATCTCAATCAAATAGTCGCGATGGAAACGTTGCTGGCGCCGCGAGAATTGCTGGCGCATCTGCTCGAGATCGAAGCCCGCGAGGGGCGGACGCGCGACGTTCGATGGGGCCCGCGCACGCTCGATCTCGACATTGTGTTTTATGAATGGCAAACACTGGACGAGCCGGATCTGCACGTCCCGCATCTCGAGCTGCCGAATCGCGATTTCTGGCAGCGCGAGTTGGCGCAATTGCGGGGCACGCCATGACACTCGCGACTTCGAACACGTTGACGTTCGACCTTCCGGCGTGGGCGCAGGTGGTCGATAAACGGCGCGGCCACATCGTGCGCGTCACGTCGATGCTCGCCGCGTGGGCGGTAACGATGAAGGTTCCCGCGGACGAACGTGTTGCGTGGATCGACGCGGGTCGCTTTCACGACGCGCTCAAGGACGCGCCCGACGCGGAACTGCACGCGCTCGTCGGCGACGTGGCGTACGAACCGCAGATGCTGCACGGCCCGGCCGCCGCCGCGCGCCTCGAGCGCGACGGGGAAACGCGGCGTACCGTGCTCAATGCGGTGCGCTACCACACCGTCGGCTACCTCGACTGGGATCGCACGGGCCGCGCGCTCTACATGGCCGACTTCCTGGAACCTGGGCGGAAGTTCTCGCAGCACGATCGCGCATTTCTCGCCGCGCAGGTGCCACACGATTTCGACGGCGTCTTTCGCCAAGTCGTTCGAGCGAGACTCGAGTGGTCGCTTCACGAAGGCTACTCGCTCTTTCCCGAAACCGTCGCGCTCTGGAACGCCGTTCGATGAATCGGGTGCGAATCCTCTCGGCCGTGCTGATTGGACTGATCGCACTGGGCGCTGGTGTGGCGGCGGCCGCGCATCGCCGCCGCCCGGTGACGTCCAGCGGCGCAGTCGCGGTCTCGCGTCAACCGCAAGACACGCGGATCCGCGTTCAGGTTCTCAATTCGACGACCACGCGCGGTCTCGCACGCCGCGCCACCATGCTGCTCAGAGATCGCGGCTTCGACGTCGTGGAAACGGGAACGATCAAAGCGACGCGCGACACCACACTCGTGCTCGATCTCTCTGGCCACCCGGAATGGGCGAAACGCGTCGCGACGGCACTCGGCGTGGCACGGATCGAGACACGCCGCGACAGCTCACGCTACCTGGACATCGCCGTCGTGCTTGGGTCGACCTGGCGACCGCCCGCCGCTCCGCTCAACCCGTAGCTGTCCGCACGCCGCGGCGATGTCGACGCCGCGACTCTTCCGCACCGCAACCTCGACGCCGTGACCGCGCAGCTGTTTTGAGAATACGCGAATACGTTCGGCCGGCGTGGGTGTAAAACCGCGCGCGCCGCCCGGATGCAGCGGAATCAGGTTGATGAACGCCCGGCATTCCGTTGCCAACTGCGCCAGCTGAATCGCGTGCTCCTCGGCATCGTTCACGCCGCCGAGCATGACATATTCGAACGTCACGCGCCGGTCGAACACCTTTGCGGCCTCGATCACGTCGGCGAGCGGAAACTTGGTGTTGATCGGCATCAACTCGCGCCGCAGTCCATCGCTTGGCGCATGGATCGAGATGGCGAGACGGAACTGCTCGGGACGTTGCCCGAGCGCGACGATGCCCGGCAGCACACCGACGGTGGAGATGGTGATGTGCCGTGCGCCGATGCCAAGGCCCTGTGGATCGTTCAGGATGGTGAGTGCAGGATCGACGGCCTTCCAATTCATCATCGGCTCGCCCATCCCCATGAACACGACGTTCGTGACGTTGAGCGGTGGATCGAGCAACCGCATCTCGCGAATCTGTCCGGCGATTTCGAACGTCGTGAGGTTGCGGCTGAATCCCATCGCGCCCGTCGCACAGAACGCGCATTGCAGCGCGCATCCGGCCTGCGACGAAATGCAGATCGTCATTCGATCGCCGTCGGGGATGGCGACTGTTTCGATCGCCTCCCCGTCATGAAGACGAAAGAGGAATTTCTGCGTGCCGTCGGTGGAGCGCTGGTGTGCGGCGATCTCGAGGCGGGGAAGGTCGAACTCGGCGGCGAGCGCTTCGCGGAGAGCCTTGGGCAACTCCGTCATCGCCTCGAAGTTGGGCGCCGGATTCATCCACAAGCGCCGGAAGACCTGGTTCGCGCGGTATGCCGGCAGTCCCGCTCTGGCGAAAAACGCCGCAAGCCGCTCGAGAGCCTGCGCCGGCGCAAAATCGAGCAGGTTCGTTTTGACCATCGTCGCGCTCGGCGCGGCCTTGGAGGTTGTGGTGTTCGTCGTGCTCATCGAAACGTCCGCTTCACAAGAAATTGATAGCTCGCTGAAATGCCGGCGGCGCCGTCCTCGCGCCCGACCCCAACCATGTAGCCGGCGAATCGGAGACCGAATCCGAGGCGCGTTCGGCGGCTCATATTGCCGAAGAGCGTCATTGTCGACACGCCGCCGCTGATGTCGAGCTGGCGATAGGACGACGTGCCGAAGACGTAATCCTCGCGGCCGCGTCCCTCGGTGTGACTGATAGAATATCCTCCTCGGACGACAAACGACGAATCGCGCTGAAACACCGGGATGTCGGCCGCGGCGAGGTACGTCGCTTCGTTGGCCGTTCGCGAAGGCGTGAGAAGAAAGGTCGAAACCGCAATGCGAAGGGGTGTTCGCGCCACTCGATCCAAAATGGCGCCGCCATCGAGCCCGACGGCGGATCCGTGGTCTGAGATAACCGTTCCGTATCGATATCGCAGCGCCGTGCCGAGCGTGAGATTGCCGCGCGTATATGCGGCGGCGGCGGAAATCAGCATGGTCTCGTACGGGATCTCGTCACCGATGGAATTTGGATCGGTGTCGGTCCTGAAAATGTCGCTGACCGAGGCCTGGGCGTAGGACAAGCTCGCGGTCAGGTTCGGGCGAAATCTGTAGGCGGCAGCGACCGCTTCGAGCTTCACGCCCTGTTCCTGCGGCGTGGTGAGTCCCGCAAAGCCAATTTCACCGCGGGTGGGCGAGCGAATTGCGATGCTGGCTGGGTTCCAGAGTCCGCCTGTCATCTGCGAGCTGAGCGGCGCCGCTTCCGCCGTGAGGCCGAGCGGAAATTCGAGCAGGTCCCGCCCTGGGACATGCTGCGCCGCGGCGACGGCGGCGGGAACGAACGACGCCAGCGCGGCGAAGATGAAGCGGGACATATACTTGTAGGTTACCAACCTGCGCGATCTGGGTCAAGCGAATCACTACCGTCTCAAGCCGGGCCACGGTACATTGGGAGACTGGAATGAACCTTCTTTTGAAGCAGAAGCTGCTTCCAACCCGGCATCTGCCGGATACTTGGCCCGCGGTCCGTCACCTCGACGTGACCCGCTGACGGCCCATTGGCTTAGCTCTCGCGCGCGCTGGAATTCTTCGCGCTTGCCGATTTGCTGAGCCGCCTCGACTCCATCCTCGATGACGACCGACCACCTCGCGACAACCCATCGGACACATCTTTGCGGCGACCTTCGCACCACGCACGTCGGGCAGCACGTTCGGCTTGGCGGCTGGGTCCACCGGAGTCGCGATCTCGGAGGGCTCACGTTCGTCGACCTGCGCGATCGCGCGGGTCTCGTTCAGGTGTCGTTCGATCCGCAGAATTGTTCGCCGGAATTGTGCTCGGCAGCCGCCGCAGTGGGCCTGGAAACCGTCGTCCTGATCGAGGGCAACGTTGTCGCACGCCCCGACGCGATGCGGAACCCCGAGCTCGCGACGGGCGGCATCGAGGTGCGCGCCACGGCGCTCTCGGTCGTCGGCCCGGCAACGCCGCCGGCGATTCCGGTTGCCCGGGCGCGGAATGAGAACCTCGCGGCGGAAGAGCTGCGACTCCGGTATCGGTTCCTCGACTTGCGCCGGCCCGAGCTGCAGCAGAACATCATTCTACGCCACCGTCTCATGCAGGTGACGCGGCAACACTTGAGTGAGCGCGGCTACTTCGAGATCGAGACGCCGATTCTGACCAAGCCAACGCCCGAAGGGGCGCGCGACTATCTGGTGCCGAGCCGCGTTCACGCGGGCGAGTTCTACGCATTGCCGCAATCGCCGCAGCTCTATAAGCAATTGCTCATGGTCTCCGGATTCGACCGCTACTTTCAGATCGCGCGCTGCTTTCGCGACGAGGATCTCCGGCAGGACCGACAGCCGGAGTTCACGCAGATCGATATCGAGGCGTCGTTCATCGCCCCGAACGACATCATGGCGCTCAGCGAAGGCATGATTGCCGCCATCTGGAGCGAGGCGGGCGAGCGCGTGCCGACCGACTTTCCCCGGATCACGTACGCCGCGGCAATGGAGCGGTTCGGCTCCGATCGTCCCGACATGCGCTACGCGCTCGAGATCTTCGACGCGAGCGACGCGTTCCGCGGCGCGGACTTCGGCATCACGCGTTCGGCGCTTGAACAGGGCGGCCGCGTGCGTGGAATCCGCATTCCAACCGGCGCGACGCTGTCGCGCAAACAAGTCGACGAGATCGAGGCCGAGGCCAAGAAGGCCGGCGCGATGGGTCTGTTGCGGCTCAAGTTCGTCGCCGGCGCGCTCGAGGGCCCCGCGGCGAAGTTTCTGTCCGACGAGTCGGCCGCCGCCCTTGGTCTGCGCGAGGGCGAGTTGGCGCTGTTCGTCGCCGGCCCGGATCGCATGTCGAGCGCGGCACTCGATCGCGTCCGGCAAGACGTGGCGCGCCGCATGAAGCTCATTCCGGAAAAAGACGCGCGCTTCCTGTGGGTCACCGACTTTCCGATGTTCGAGCGCGACGCACACACCGGCGCGCTCAGCGCGGTGCATCATCCGTTCACGGCGCCGCTCGCCGAAGACGTTCATCTGCTCGAGACGGCGCCCGAGAACGCGCGGGCGCAAGCGTATGACCTGACCTTCAACGGAACGGAATTGGGCGGCGGCAGCATCCGCATCAATGATCCGCGATTGCAAGCGCGCATCTTCGGGCTGCTCGGCATCGACGAGGAAACGGCGCAGGCGCGGTTCGGGTTCCTGCTCGAAGGACTTCGAGCGGGCGCGCCGCCGCACGGCGGCATCGCATTCGGGCTCGATCGCATCGCCATGCAACTCGCCGGGGCGGGATCGCTGCGTGATGTGATCGCGTTCCCCAAGACGACCGCCGCACGCGCGCTCTTCGAGGGCGCGCCGGCGCCGGTGCCAGATTCCGATCTGAGCGACCTTCACCTCAGCATTTTAGGTGAACGCGCGTGAGCGACGAATCGGTGACGCAGAAGTTGTCCGCCGAGGGCGCCGATCCATTGACGCTCGCCGGCGTGAACGACGGAAACCTCGTCGAGCTCTCGCGCCTCGGCGGCGTGAAGGTCGCGCTTCGCGGCGACACGATGACCATCTCCGGCCCGCCGGATTTCGTCGGACGCGCCGTTTCCATTGCGAATCGAATGATCGAGGCGGCACGCCAACGTCGTGACCTCACGCCGGACGACGTGCTTCGCATGGGCGACATCGTCGATCGCGGCGAGGCTGGCGGCAGCGGTGACGACGATGACGCGAGCTCGGCGAACGGAAGCGGTGCGGGCTCGTCGCAGCGCATCGCGCTCCCCGGGGTTCGCAAGGTCATTCAGCCCAAAACGCCTGGGCAGGCTGAATACCTGCAGAAGATGCACGACAACGACATCGTCGTCGGCATCGGGCCAGCGGGAACGGGAAAGACATATCTCGCCGTGGCCGCGGCGGTCGATGCGCTCACGCGCAAGCGAGTCCGGCGCATCGTGCTCGCTCGCCCGGCGGTGGAGGCCGGCGAGAACCTGGGCTTCCTTCCAGGCGATTTGCAGGCGAAGATCGACCCGTATCTCCGTCCGCTCTACGACGCGCTCGACGACATGATGCCGTTCGACCGCATTCAGCGCGCGCTCGAGCAGCGTGTCATCGAGGTGGCGCCCTTGGCGTTCATGCGCGGGCGCACGCTCGGAGATGCATTCGTCATCGTCGACGAAGCGCAGAACGCGACGGCAATGCAAATGAAAATGCTGCTCACGCGGCTTGGTGTGAACTCGCGCATGGTCATCACGGGCGACAAGACGCAGATCGACCTGCCGAAACGCGAAGACTCTGGGTTGACGCAAGTCGAGCGGATCTTGCCGGGGATCGACGGGATTGCATTCCATTACTTCAACGAAACCGACGTGGTACGCCACAGGCTGGTGCGCGACATCGTGCGCGCCTATGCCGCAGAATCCGGGGAGTAACGAGCGGTGAACGCGGGGGGCTGGTTTACTGACGCGGAATCGGCGGGGCCTCGTGAGCGAGGGCCGTCGCTGGCGCTCCATGCGTCACGTCTTGGCATGGCGCTCGGCCTTGCCGTGTTGACGTATCTGCTCTTTCCGGCGTCCCCCGCCGTCAGCGTACCGATCTACGAAGTCGGCTCCGTGGCCAGTGCAAACGCGATCGCGCCATTCGCGTTTCGTATTTTCAAAACGCCGGCGGAAATGCAGGCCGACAGTGAGGACGTCGCTCGACGCCTCGAGACGGTCTACAACTATGTGCCCGCCGCATTGGACAGCGCGCGAATTGCGCTGTTCGTCTTTGGATCCGCGATCACGCCGCCGGCCAGCGCGAACCCCGATTCGGCCGTATACGACGTGCACCGTGGCGCGGCGCGCGCCGGAGTTCCGCTCACGGCCGGCCAAGCCGCGTACCTTGCCGACCCGGTTCGACGGAGCGCGCTGCTCAACGCGTTGAAGCAGGTGTTCGATCGCTGGCTGCCGACCGGCGTCGCGACTGCCGGTGCGTTGGACTCGGCTCGGGGCATGGTCATTGTCCGCTTTCGAACGGAGGAGCGCCGAATTCCGACCGACAGCGTGCCCACCTTCGCCAGCCTCGTCGGTCGCGCGCGCCTCATGCATCCGGATCCGGGCTCGTCCATCGGCGACTCGTTGTACACGCGGCTGCTGGCGACGTTTTTTCACCCGACGATCGTCCGCGACCGCACCGCGACCGAGCTTCGCCGGCGCGAGATGCTCCAGGCCATCCCCCTCACCAAGTTCGAAGTGCTGGCCGGTGAAAAGATCATCGGAGCAAACGAAGTCGTCGGGCGAGACCAACACGACAAATTGCGCGCGCTGCATGACGTCGTGGACAACTTCGGCGGAGTGGAGCGCGGAGCCAAGCGCATCATCGGATCAATCGCCTTCGACTTTCTGCTGATCGCGCTACTCGGATTGGCACTCGGGGCATTTCGGCCGTCGATGTACCTGAACATCCGCTGGCTGTGGATGGTTGCGATCGCCCTGACGTCCGTGCTGATCGGCGCCGCCGCCGTAGCGTTCCTCCATCCGGTTCGGCCCGAGCTCGTTCCGATCGCCCTTGCCGCCATCATCATCAGCGCGCTGTTCGACCGGCGCATCAGCGTGATCGCCACGATGGTGCTCGCGACGCTGCTCGCCGGCCAGAGCGTGTACCGCGGGACCAACGCGCTGTTCGTGAACCTGATGGGCGGCGCAGTCGCCGCGATCACAGTTGGAAAGATGCGGCGCCGGAATCAGTCGTATCAGTGGATTCTCACGATCGGGACGGCATACGTCGCGACGGCGGTGGCGATCGGTTTGACGCTCGACTTGCCGCCGCACGACATTCTCGTCTCCGCCGGACTTGGCGTGCTCAACGCGCTCGCTTGCGTCGTGGTCGCGCTCCTGCTGTTGCCGGTTGCGGAGTCGTTCACCGGCATCGAGACCGACCTCACGCTGCTCGAGTGGTCGGATCTGAACCGGCCGCTCATGCAGCGTCTGAGCGTCGAAGCGCCGGGGACCTACGCGCATACCATCTCGATCGCCAACCTGGCCGAAGCAGCATGCCGCGCGATCGGTGCGAACGGGCTGCTCGCCCGCGTCGGCGCGTACTATCACGACATCGGGAAGATCGCCAAACCACAATACTTCGTCGAGAATCAGCCGAAGGGCCGCAATCCGCACGACGCCCTCGCGCCGTTGGCAAGCGCACAGATCATCCGCGATCACGTGCGCGCCGGCCTCGATCTCGCCGATGAACATCAGCTCCCGCGCGCATTGCGCGCGTTCATCACCGAGCATCACGGCACCAACACGATCAGTTATTTCCTCGACAAGGCGCAGCGCGCAGGGCAGGGACCTGACGCCGCGGAATACACCTATCCGGGCCCGATCCCGCAGAGTGCGGAGACGGCGGTCGTGATGTTGGCCGACGCCGTCGAAGCGTCAGCGCGAGTGCTGCGCGAGCCCACGCCCGAGCGAATTCGCGTCGTCGTCGAGCACATCGTTCATCAGCGGATCGAGCAAGGACAGCTCACCGATGCGCCGCTCACGCTGCGTCAGATCGAGACCATCCAGACGGTGTTCGCGCGGGTGCTCATGGGGATGTATCACAACCGCGTCGAGTATCCGTCGGGGATCGGCGTCGTGACATCCAAGATCGCGGCAAAATGAGCCTCAGCATTTCGGTCGCGTCGAACGGTGTACGCGCACCGCTTGGTCGCGAGCGAATCGCGGATATCGCTCGCACGGTCCTGCGCGCCGAGCGCGTGCCGTCCGCGCTGGTGTCGGTGACGCTGCTCGCGCCGCGCGACATGGCGCGGCTCAACAAGACGCACCTGGGGCATGCGGGGCCCACGGATGTCATCTCGTTCGGTTTCACCCGCGCGACACCGCGCGACCCGGTGGTCGGCGACGTGTATCTCTGTCCCGCCGTCGGTCGACTCAACGCCCAGGCGCGCGGGGTTCCCATTCGGGAAGAGCTGTCGCGGCTCGTCGTGCATGGCGTGCTGCACGTGCTGGGGCACGACCATCCCAATGGCGGCGATCGCGAGCAGTCCGCGATGTGGCTGCGCCAGGAACACCTGCTCGAGCGAATCGCCGGCCGCTGACCATGACGTTTGAGCTCTGGACTTGGGGAATCGTCCTCGCGGCGGTTTTGATCGCGACGCTGCTGTCGACGGCGGACAGCGCGTTGCTCGCGTTTCACGCGTCCGAAGCGTCGGACATCTTGGATTCGTCGTTCGTCGAACGCGAGCGGTTGCACCGTGCGCTGTCAATGGGACGGGTCGTCGCCTATATCGCCGCCGGCGTTTCACTCGCGCAGGCGTTGCACCTCGAGCGGATGCCGTTCGCGATGCGCGTGCTGGTCACCGCCGTCGCGGCGGCGGTCGTTTGCGTGCTCACCGAGGGAGTGGGCCGCGCCATCGGCTACGCGAATGCCGCGGCAACGCACGCCCGCCTCACGCCGATCGCACGCCTCGTCGCCGCGGTGTTGAGTCCCGCCGTGGCGCTCGGCTCGGCGATTGATCGCACGTTGCACGCGGTCATTCCGCCGACCCCGTCCAATGAAAGCGAACGCGAAACATCGACCGAGCAGTTTCGCGAGGTGATCGCCGCGGAGGCGGACGTGTCGTCGGCCGAGGAGGAGTTGATCCACGGCGTGTTCTCGCTCGGCGAGACGGAGGTGCAGGAAATCATGGTCCCGCGCGTCGACATTGTCGGGATCGACGCGTCCACGCCCTGGTCGGAGGCGTTGGACCGCATTCGCAGCTCCGAACATGCGCGGTTTCCGGTCTATCGCGAAACGCTCGACGATGTTGTCGGCATCCTCTACGCGAAGGACGTTCTCCCGGCGATCATCGCCGACGAGGAACCGGACGCCGGTTGGGCTTCGTTGATTCGCACCGCCGCATTCATTCCCATCTCGAAGCGCATCGATTCGCAGCTCCGCGAGTTTCAGTCGTCGCGCGCCCACATCGCAATCGTCAGCGACGAGTACGGCGGAACCGCCGGCCTCGTGACGATCGAAGACATTCTCGAGGAGATCGTCGGCGAGATCCGCGACGAGTACGACGTTGAAGAGCAGGATATCCAGCAAGAGGGCGGCGCGCGCTTTTGGGTCTCCGGTCGCGTGACGATCGACGAGCTTGCCGACCGCCTCGACGCGGACTTCGCCGTGGACGACGTGTCGACCGTCGGGGGGCTGGTGTACGCCCTGTTCGGCCGAGTTCCCAAATCCGGGGAGTCGATTGTTCGCGCCGGATTTCGAATCGTCGTCGAGCGAGTCCAGCGCCGGCGGATCGAGCGCGTCTACTTCGAGCGCCTCTCAGCGGTCTCGTCGCCGGAGGACGAATGACCTGGCTGAGTCTTCCGCTCACGATTGCGCTGTTCGTCGTCGCCTGGCTGACCGCCGGGGGCATGGCCGTCCGATCAGTGAGCCGTATCTGGCTGCGCCATTGGGTCGAACGACGGTTGCGCGGCGCCGGCGCGGCGGTCACCTACCTGGAGCGCCCACACCGATTGCTGACGGCGGCAAGCGCGGGCGTCGCGTTGACGCTTCTGATTGCCGGCATGGCGTTGGGTATTTCCACAAATGGCGTGAGTGTTCTGCTCGAAGCGTTGGCGTTTGCCGGCATTGTGGTCGTGGCGGGGCAACTCATCCCTCGCGCCATTGCGCGGCGGTGGCCGGCGGCCGTGGCGCCGTTCGTACTGCCCATTCTCCGCCTGGCCGAGATCTTGACCTACCCGATCATGACCACCGGGCGCGCGTTGGCGCGGGTCGTCGTGCGCGAGCGGCCGGAGAAGCCGCCGCTCGCCGATCGCGACGCGATTCAAGATCTCTTACGTGAAGGAGAGCTCGAGGGCGTCGGCGATCGAGAGGAGATCAAGATCATCAGCGGCGTCGTGGATTTCAGTGAAAAGGTGGTCCGGGAGGTCATGACGCCGAGATCGGACATCTTCGCGCTTCCGGATGGTGTCGATCCGCACACGCTGGCAAAGCAGATCGCGCAATCGGGATACAGCCGCGTTCCCATCTATAACGGGACGCTCGACTCGATCGTGGGAATGGTCCACGCGTTCGACGTCATCAAGGCGCATGGGGAGATCCCCTCATCGCTTCGGCCCGTGGCGTCGTCCGCTCCCGAGGCACCGTGCACCGAGCTACTGTTCCGAATGCTTCGCGACCGCCTTCATCTCGCGATCGTACGCGACGACAAAAGCCATACGGTCGGTCTCGTGACACTCGAGGATCTGCTGGAAGAGCTCGTCGGCGACATTCGTGACGAACATGATGAACCCGATGTGCCGCGCACCGTGACGAAATGACGGCGACTCCCGCTCCATCCACAGCGCCCGCCACCTCGACGCTGGATCGCCACGCCCGTTTGCTCGCCGACTTCGACGCCGGCCAAAAAGCGGCGTTGGCGCGCGCGGTGAGCATCGTCGAAAATCATCGAACGGGATTCGACAAGCTGCTCGCGCGGATGCAGGCACACATCGGCCGCGCACGCCGCATTGGAATCACCGGTCCGCCGGGCGCGGGCAAGAGCACCTTGACGACGGAGCTCGCGCGCGTGTATCGCGAGGCCGGTCTCACCGTCGGCATTGTCGCGGTCGATCCCACGTCGCCGTTCACCGGCGGCGCGCTGCTCGGCGACCGCATTCGTATGGAATCGGTCGCGCTGGACCCAGGCGTCTTCATTCGATCCATGGCCACGCGCGGGTCGCTGGGCGGTCTCGCCGCGGCAACGCGCGAAGTCGCCGACGTGCTCGACGCATTCGGCATCGAACGCATCATCATCGAAACGGTCGGCGTCGGGCAGAGTGAGCTCGACATCGCGCGGACGGCCGATTCGAGTCTTGTCGTTCTCGTTCCTGAATCGGGCGATTCCATTCAAACGCTCAAGGCCGGGCTCATGGAGATCGCCGACATCTTCGCCGTCAACAAAGCGGACCGCCCCGGCTCCGACCGATTGCGCAACGACCTGGAGCTGATGCTGGGCCTTCGCGCGGGACATGCGCTGAAGAACATGCCCGCGCACCACGGCGTGGACCTCGGCCGCGTGATGACGATGGACGAACGGATGGCCATGAACCCCGGACGCGCCGCGCGCGCGGCGGCAAAGGCCCAGCAGGCTGACGAATGGACGCCGCCCGTGCTGCGGACCGTCGCCGCCAAGGGCGAAGGGATCGCCGAGGTCGCCGCGGCCCTCGACCGTCACTTCGGTTATCTTGAATCCAGCGGCACGCTCGGCACGCGTCGGCGCGCACGGTTGCGGGAACGCGTGGTAGACGTCGTTGAAGGGAAGGTGCGGGGCCGGCTGTGGAAAGACGATGGCACGAACCGCTGGCTGGACGGCCAGCTGGGCGCGCTGGAGGCGGGAACGACCAACCCGTTCGACATTGCTGATGCGCTGCTGGCCCAAAGCGGGGACCAGCTGACGCGGACCGACCGATGATTTCAAATCGATCATCCAAATCGATGACGGCAAACCGATGACTTCGACGCCATGACCTCGACGCGAGATTTTTCCGAGACCGAAGCCGACCAGCGCGCTGAGCTCGAACGACTCCGCGCCGAAGTCGCCGACTGGAGGCGCCGCTACGAAAAAGGTGAGCTGCGCGACATCGCCTTCTCGAACTCCGGCGGCGAGATTGCACCGCTGTTCACGGCGCTCGATGTCGAACAACAATCGGCCGAGACCCTCGGTGTGCCTGGCACGTATCCGTTCACGCGCGGCGTGCACCAGACGGGGTATCGCGGCAAGCTCTGGACAATGCGCCAATTCGCGGGCTTCGGCAGCGCCAGCGACACCAACGCGCGATTCAAGTTCTTGCTCGAGCAGGGCCAGACCGGACTCTCCACGGCGTTCGATTTCCCCACGCTGATGGGCTACGACTCGGATCACCCGCGGTCGTTGGGCGAAGTCGGCAAGACGGGCGTCGCCATCTCCAGCCTCGACGACATGGAAGTGCTGTTCGCCGGCATTCCACTCGACAAGGTCTCGACGTCGATGACGATCAACGGTCCGGCGATCATTCTGTGGGCGTTCTACATCGCCGCGGCCGAGCGCCAGGGCGTGTCGTCGGACAAGCTGCGCGGTACGATTCAGAACGACATTCTGAAGGAGTACATGGCGCAGCATGCGTGGTGCTTTCCAATCGAGCCGGCGCTGCGATTGATCGTCGATTGTTTCGAGTGGGGGGCCACGCACGCGCCGCTGTGGAACACCGTTTCCATCTCGGGCTACCACATTCGCGAGGCCGGGTCCACCGCCGCGCAGGAGCTTGCGTTCACGCTCGCCGACGGCTTCACCTATATCGAACGCGGCGTCGCGCGCGGCCTCGACATCGACGACTTCGCGCCGCGGCTTTCGTTCTTCTGGGACATCCACAACGATTTCTTCGAGGAGATCGCCAAGCTTCGCGCGGCGCGCCGCATCTGGGCGCGCCACATGAAGGAACGCTACGGCGCCAAATCGCCGCGCTCGTGGATCATGCGCTTTCACTCGCAAACGGCGGGCGTGACGCTGACCGCGCAGCAGCCGATGAACAACATCGTCCGCGTTGCCTATCAGGCGCTCGCCGCGGTGCTCGGCGGAACACAATCGCTGCACACGAACTCAATGGATGAGACGCTCGCATTGCCGACGGAAGAAGCGGTGCAGGTGGCGCTCCGCTCGCAGCAGATTCTCGCCTACGAGACCGGTGTGCCGAATGTCATTGATCCGCTTGGCGGCTCGTACTACATCGAGGCGCTCACCGACCAACTCGAGCGTGAAGCCGAAACCCTGTTCGAGGAGATCGACGGGATCGGTGGTGTCGTTGCCGGACTCGAGGCGGGTTGGTTCCAGCGCAAGATCGCCGAGTCTGCAGCGCGCCAGCAGTGGGAGATCGAGCAGCATCGTCGTGTCATTGTCGGCGTGAACGAGTTCGTCACGAACGAACCCGAGCTGACGATTCCCACGTTGAAGGTTGGTGCCGAGGCGGAGCGATCGCAGCGCGAGCGGATGGCCGCGATGCGCGCCCGACGGAATCAGGCATCGTGCACCGAGGCGATCGACCGGTTGCGCAATGCTGCACGCACAACCGAGAACGTATTCCCGCACATTCTCGAGTGCGCGCGCCGGTATTGCACGCTGTATGAGATTCGCGCGGCGCTGGAAGACGTGTTCGGCGCCTACCGGGAGCCTGTTTTTTTCTGACGCGCGGGTCCAGCAAAACGGCCCTCGGCGTCGCGGCATTGCGCGCCGTGCACCAGGTGTTGGACGCCGATCCGAAAATCCTTGTCGATGCGCCCATTCTCCAATTGATCGGGCCCGGCGCCGCCGAGCACTTTCGTTTTCGCGAGCAGGAGTTTCGGACCCGTGGCTCGTTGGCGCTTCGCTCGCACGTCGTTACGCGGAGTCGGTTCGCCGAGGACCGGCTCGCGGAGGCAGTGCAGCGCGGCGTTCAACAGTACGTCATTCTCGGCGCGGGACTCGACACGTTTGGCTACCGGCAGCCCGAATGGGCACATCCGCTTCGAATCGTCGAAGTCGATCAGCCGGCGACGCAGGCCGCGAAGCGTGAACGGATGGCGGCGGTCGGCATCGCGCCGCCGTCGAACGTGGCCTTCGCGCCGGTCGACTTCGAAACGGTCGCGCTTCGCGACGCGCTCGTGGAAAACGGCGTCGATCTCGCGGCTCCGGTGTTTCTTTCGTGGCTCGGCGTCACGATGTATTTGACGGAAGCGGCCGTCGACGCCGTGTTGCAGACCGTGGCGACGTTCGCCGCGGGAAGTGAGATCGTCTTCACATTCTCGCAGCCGGGATCGAGCGGCTCGCGCGTCGGCGCGGGGGAGATGGAGGGGCCGTCGCTGGCGGAGCTCGCCGCCGAAGTGGGCGAGCCGTGGCTCAGCTATTTCGAGGTCCCGGCACTCGAAGCGAAGCTGCGAGTGTTTGGGTTCTCTAATGTGAGTTTCCTGAGTCCCGATGAAGCCTACCGACGGTATTTTGCCGGCCGTACCGACGCGTTACCGTCGCCGCGGCGTATTTCGATCGTCAGCGCGGTCGTCTGACACGCGAAAGCCACCGCCGTACATCGCACAGTGCCTCTTACAACGCGTCAAACCATCCTTCAATCCGCTTCCGGAGCACCGCATCGGGCAGCCGCCCATGCGCGGCGCCCATGTTGTCGGTGAGAAACGGAAGCGTCGCCGTGCCGGGAATCACCGCCGTTACCGCGGGATTCGACACGATGTACTTGAGAAAGATTTGCGCGAAGCTCGTCGCGTCGATGTCCTTTGCCCAATCGGGCAGCGACTTGCCCGCAACTTTCTTGAACACGCTCGTGCGGCCGAACGGCAGATTGATCAACACACCCATGCCACGTTCAGCGGCGAGCGGAAGGATGCGCTCCTGCGAGCTGCGGTTGTCGATCGCCAGATCGATTTGCACGAAGTCATATTTGTGCGCGCGCATGGTCGCTTCGAGCTGCGGATACTGTCCCTTGGAGCTGCTGGTGATTCCGGTGTAGCGAATGCGCTTCGCCGCTTTCCATTCGTCCAGCAGCGGCGCGAGCAGCTCGGGGTTGGATACGTTCCAGATCTGCATCAGATCGATGTGATCCGTCTGCAGCCGCCGAAGCGATGCTTCCATCTGGGCCGTCGCGGCCGCGCGATCGCCGCCACCGCGCACGGAGACCTTCGTGGCGATGAAATACTTCTCGCGGTTCTTGAGCTCCGCCAACGCGGTGCCAACCACGACCTCCGCGTTGCCATACGACGGCGCGGAGTCGATCAGTTTCCCCCCGAGCTGCGGAAACTGTTTGAGCACGTCCTTGAGCGGCGCAATCTCCTCGGGCGTCGACGCGGTCTGGTAATTGATGGCGGTGCCAATGCCGACCACGGGCAGCTTTTCGCCCGACGACGGAATCGCACGCTCAATGAGTCCTGTGGTCTGCGATGTCCATGACGTCAGGCCGCTCAGCGCGAACGCCGACGACTGAGCGAGCGTCAGCGCGACGCCCGCACCGACTCCGAGTTTGACGGCGTCCCGCCGTGATATCGAACGATCGCCAGACATGCCTGCTCCGCGCGTGAAGGGTTGGGTGGGCCCGACGTTTATCTTCATCCGATGCCCAAACGTTCGCAACCCGCCGAGTGGTGGCAAAGCTACTTTGACGCCCAGTATCTTCTCGAATACGAGCCGCTGTTCACGCTCGAGCGCGACCGACGCGAAGTCACCCGGCTGGTGGACGTCCTCGGACTCCCATCGGGCGCGCGAATTCTCGACGTCCCGTGCGGACAGGGACGACACGCGCATTTGCTCGCCGAGGCCGGGTTCGACGTCGACGGCGTGGACTACTCGCGCGACTTGCTCGCGCGCGCTCGGCGTCGCGGAGCCGGCACGCGACTGCGCTACACGCGAGGCGATATGCGAACGCTGCCGGCCCGGTGGTCCGGTCGATTCAGCGCGGTCCTGAATCTCTTCACATCGTTCGGTTTTTTCGCGGAGCCGGCAGACGATCGGCGCGTCATGGCCGAATTCGCTCGGGTGCTTGCACCCGGTGGAGCGCTCATCTGGCACGGCGGCAATCGCGACGGTGTCATGGCGCGCTTCCTCCACCGGGACTGGTGGCAGACAGAGGACGGCACGTTGATCGCGCACGAACGGACCTTCGACGGGCTTTCGGGCTTGCTGACCGTGCACTCGGTGTGGTCGGGCCCATCGGGGCAGGGCAAGCGTGAGCACAAGATCCGGCTGTACACGCCCACGAGGCTGGCCGAGTTGTGTGCCGACGTGGGTCTGATCGTGGAGCAAGCGTTCGACGGCTTTTCGGACAAGCCTCTGAATCGTCGCTCCAGTGAAATGTTGCTTGTCGCGCGCAAATCGAGCGGCGGCCGTCCGTTGCCTCGCGTTCGCCGCAACCGCTAGCTTTGTGGGCGGCTGGGCGTTGGTGTCGGCACCACAGTGACAAGACTCCCGCCCAGAGACCCTTTACCCCGACGTAATGCGTCCCATTCGCGTGCTGGTTGCCAAACCCGGGCTCGACGGACACGACCGTGGCGCCAAGGTTGTCGCCGCGGCGCTCCGTGACGCCGGCATGGAGGTCATCTACACCGGCCTGCATCAAACGCCCGAGATGATTGCCACCGCCGCCGTCCAGGAGGACGCGGACGTCGTGGGTCTGTCTATCTTGAGCGGCGCGCACATGACGCTCTTTCCGCGAGTCTACGAGCTCCTCAAGGAACAGGGCCGCGAGGACATTTTGATCACCGGCGGCGGCATCATCCCGAAGGAAGACATGGACGCGCTGCAGGCGCAGGGCATCGGCCGTCTGTTCGGACCCGGCACGCGAACCTCGGACCTGATCGACTACATTCGCGAGTGGTTCCAAGAGCGAGAGCGGCAGGAAGCGTGAGCACACGGCTTCGCAAGCTGAGCGCGGAGATCAAGGAGCTCGAAGCGCGGCTCAGGGAAGGCGGCGGGGCGGACAAGATCGCGCGACAGCACACGCAGGGAAAGCTCACGGCGCGCGAGCGAATCGAGCGGCTGTGCGATGTCGGGACGCGCTTCCTCGAGATCGGGCTGCTGGTCGCATACGACGAGTATGACGAGCAGGCGCCGGGCGCGGGCGTCGTGACCGGCATTGGCACGGTCTCTGACCGTCACGTCGTCATCGTCGCCAACGACGCGACGGTCAAAGCCGGTTCGTGGTGGCCCGAGACGATCAAGAAGATGCTCCGCGCGCAGGAGATCGCGATGCGCTGCCGCATTCCCATCATCTATCTGGTCGATTCGTCGGGAGTGAATCTCCCGTACCAAGGCGGGGTGTTTCCGGGGCAGTACGGCGCGAGCCGTTTGTTTTATTACAATTCCATCATGCGTAAATACTTACGCATTCCGCAGCTCGCCGCGGTGATGGGCCCGTGTATCGCCGGCGGCGCGTACCTTCCGGCGCTCTCGGACTTGATCGTCATGGTCAAGGGGACGTCGTTCATGGGCCTCGGCGGTCCCAATCTCGTCAAGGGCGCCACCGGTCAGACCATCGACGGCGAAACGCTCGGCGGCGCCGCCACGCACACCGAGATCAGCGGCGTCGCGCACTATTCGGCCGACAACGACGACGCCTGCCTCGCCAAGCTGCGCGACCTGGTGTCGATGCTGCGGCCCCGAACCGGCGTTGGGGCGGACCGTACGGCCACCGGAGCAGGCGGCGCCAACGGCACCGTCGCGGCCGAGGCGTTGTACGATCTGCTCCCCGCCGACCATCGCATGTCGTACGACATGCACGCCGTGTTGCGCGCCATCCTCGACGACGGAAAGCTGGATGAATTCCAGGGCGACCTCGCGCGAGAAATGATCTGCGGCGACGCGCGCATCGAAGGTATTCCCGTGGGTGTGATCGCGAACCAGCGTGGATTGATCAAGGGGCGCCCGGGCGAGAAACCGCGCTTCGGCGGGATCGTCTATGCCGAGAGCGCGGACAAAGTGGCGTTCTTCATCGACCGTTGCGATCGCGAACGCATTCCGTTGTTGTTCGTGCAGGATGTCTCCGGCTTCATGGTTGGACCGGAAGCGGAGCACGAAGGCATCATCAGAGCCGGTGCGCGATTCGTCGAAGCCATGGCCACGGCGCGCGTCCCGAAGATCGTGCTCACCGTCAACCACGCGTCCGGCGCCGGCTACTATGCCATGGCCGGACAGGGTTTCGATCCCGATTTCATTTTCAGTTGGCCCACCGGACGCATGGCGGTCATGGAAGGCGAGGCGGCGGTGCAGGCCGTGCATGGGCCGGCCATCGAAGCCGCGAAGGCAAAGAAGCAGCAACCCGCGCCGGCCGTGGCCGAGTCCATGGCGGAAATGCGCGCGGACTACGAGCATCAACTCGACGCGCGCTACGCCGGTGCGCGCGGGTTCATCGACGCCATTGTCTATCCCGAGGACACGCGCGACGTCCTCGCACTCGCTCTTCGCGCGTCGCTGCAGAATCCTGGACCGCACCTCGGCGCGTTCGTTCTCCCCGCACACATTGACGACGTATGACTGCAAAACAAAGTGGCGAGCACATCGTACGCGTCGCCTCGGGACAAGGGTTCTGGGGCGATTGGCTCGAGGCGCCCCGACGGCAGGTCGAGGGCGGCGACGTCGACTACCTGATGCTCGACTACCTCGCCGAAGTCACAATGAGCATTCTGCAAAAGCAGAAAGAGCGCGATCCCAATATGGGCTACGCGCGTGACTTCGTCGGCGCCATTGAGAGCGTGTTGCCCGCCGTCGCCAATCGCGGCGTCCGCGTCATCGCCAACGCCGGCGGCGTCAACCCACCGGCGTGTGCCGCGGCCATTCGGACCGTCGCGCAAAAACACGGTGTGTCCGACGTGATCAAGATCGGCGTCGTCACGGGCGACGACTTGCTCCCGCGCATCGACGAGTTGATCGACGGCGGACATCCGTTGGCCAACATGGAAACGGGCGAGGCGCTGTCCACGGTCCGCGACCGCGTGCTGTCGGCGAACGCGTATATCGGGTCGACGCCAATCGTCGAAGCGCTGTCTCGCGGAGCGAACATCGTCATCACGGGTCGGTCGACCGATACCGCGCTCACCATGGCGCCGCTGCGCTTCGAATTCGGGTGGGCCGACGACGACTGGGACAAGCTCGCCGCCGGAATCATCGCCGGGCACACGATCGAGTGCGGTGCACAGTGCTCGGGTGGCAATTGCCTCTACGATTGGCAGAACATCCCCGATCTCGCAAACGTCGGCTACCCAATCGTCGAAGGTCACGCCGACGGAACGTTCGTCATCTACAAGCATCCGAACACGGGCGGGCGAATTTCGGTGCCATCCGTGACGGAGCAGCTGGTCTACGAGATGGGCGATCCCAATTCGTACATTACGCCGGACGTGATCGCCGACTTCACCTCGATTCACGTCGAGCCGGCAGGCGAGAACCGCGTGCGGTTGTTCGGCATCAAGGGCCGACCGCCCACCGACAAGCTCAAGGTCTCGATCGCCTACCGCGCCGGCTTCAAGGCCGTCGGCACGCTCGTGTATTCCTGGCCCGACGCCTATCCCAAAGCGCAACTCGCCGAACGCGTCCTGCGCGAACGCCTCGATCGACTCGGCCTCAAGTTCGAACACATTCTGTGCGAGTTCGTTGGCGTCTCGGCCACGCATGGACCGCTGGCCGGTGAGCCGCACGACCCGCCTGAAGTACAACTTCGCTTTGGCGTTCGCGGCGAGAACAAGGCCGACATCGAACGCTTCACACGCGAGATCGCGCCGCTGGTGCTGAATGGTCCGCCGAGCGTGACGGGATTTGCCGGTGGTCGCCCGAAGGTGGAAGAGATCGTCGCCTATTGGCCGGCGCTGGTCGACAAAACGGTCGTGCAAACGAAAGTCGAGGTGCTCTCATGAAGGTTCGGCTGCTCGACATCGCGCACGCCCGCTCCGGCGACAAGGGCGATACGGCCAACGTCGGTTTGATCGCGCTCAAACCCGAATGGTTTCCGCTGCTCCAGAGGTTCGTCACGCTCGATCGCGTTCGTGATCATTTCACGGGCGTCATCACGGGATCGGTGGAGCGATATGAGCTTCCTAATCTCAACGCGCTGAACTTCCTGTTGCACGGCGCGCTCGACGGCGGCGGAACGCTGTCGCTCAAAACCGACGCTCAGGGAAAGGTCTTTTCCACCGCCATGCTTCGGCTGGTGATCGACGTGCCTGACGCCGAGGCAACGGCGCTCCAGCTGTCGCCGGTCAAATGACTCGGCGGACGCAGGCGCAACTCGCGCTCGTCGTCATCGGGCTCGTCGTCTGGGCTTACGGGCAGCGATCCAACAGCCAGACGTTTCAATACGTCGGCATTGGATGTTTTGCCCTCGCCACCCTGCTTCGATTCTTTCGGAAGCGCGACACCGACTCGAGCGATTCAACCGACTCGACCGCGTCATAACATTCGGCACCGAACGCCGTAAGCTGTTATGTTTCAATGCTTATGGCACACCGCACCATCCCCGAGCTTCTCGCACCGGCCGGCTCGCTCGAGGCCGTGCGCGCCGCCGTCGCCAACGGCGCCGACGCCGTCTACATGGGCGCCTCGCGCTTCAACGCACGCGACGAAGGCGCCCAGCTCACGCTCGAAGAGCTCGGCGAGGCCTGTCGCATCGCGCACGAGCGCGGCCGGCGCATCTACCTCACGCTCAACATTCTCATCAAGCCGGGCGAGTTGGTGGACGCGCTGCTGTTGCTCGGCGACGCGATCGACCTTGGGATCGACGCCGTCATCGTTCAGGACATCGGCCTCATTCGGCTGATCCAACAGCTGTATCCCGATCTCGAGATTCACGGATCGACGCAGACCACGGTGCACGACGAATCGGGCGCGGCCGTCATGCGCGACTTGGGCGTCGACCGTGTGGTGCTCGCGCGCGAGAACACACTCGACGACATCCGCGCCATTCGCGCCGCGGTGCCGTCGCTCGGACTCGAGTCGTTCGTGCACGGCGCGCTGTGCATCTCGTACTCCGGCCAGTGCTACATGTCCGGCATGATTTCCGAGCGGAGCGCCAATCGCGGTTCGTGTGCGCAATCATGCCGTAAGGATTACGTCCTCGCCGACGCCGAATCGCATGAAGAGCTCGACCGCGGCTATCTCATCTCGGCGAAAGACCTCGGCGCTTTCGATCACATCGCCGAGATCGCCGACGCGGGCATTGGCTGTCTCAAGGTCGAGGGGCGCAAGAAGCGCCCGGAATACGTGGCGACCGTCACGAAGTCATACCGCGACTTTCTCGATCGCGTGGAGCAGGGCGACGCCACGCCTCCGTCCGACGTCGAAGTGCAATCGCTCGTGCAGATCTACAGCCGCGGATTTACGGGCGGGATGTACGGAGGTCGCGCGGGACGCGACTACGTCACGCGCACACAGCCCGACAATCGCGGGACGGTACTCGGCACAGTCGTTGGCTATGAGCGCGGTGAGCTACTCGTCGATGTGACGTCGCCGGTACAGATCGGCGACGGACTCGGCTTCGAGGCACTCGATCAAGCGGGCGGTCCAACAACTGGCTTCAGCGTTACGGCCGTTCGGACTATCTCATCGCGCGGCACGACGCGGCAGGCGATCGAGTCTCGCGTGCGCGTGGCGTCGGGCTGGCGCGTGCTTCGCACGTCGGACGGACAATTGCTCGACCGCGCTCGCGCCAGCTATGCGTCGCTGTCGCCGGACATCCGCGCGAAGAAGACGCGGCTCGACGTGCGTCTGTTCGGCGCGGCAGGTACGCCGCTCAAGGCCGTGTTCACCAGCGACGGCGAAACAGTCACGGTTCGCAGCGAGATCACGCTCTCATTGGCGAGTAAACGATCGCTCGACGCCGCGTCGCTGCGCGATCAGCTCAGCCGCCTCGGCGACACGCCGTTCGTTCTCGGCTCGGTGGACATCACCGCGCTGGCGACGGACCTCTTTCTTCCGATGAGCGAACAGAATCATCTGCGACAGCAGGCAGTCGAGCAGTTGATGCTTCGCCGTGATTGGGCGAAAGACGCAAAACTCGCCGAGCGTCGCGCGCAGATTGAGCTCGCGGTCGGTGGCGTGCGCGTCGAATCACCAGTACCGCTCGCCGGAGCAGCCGCTCTCGGGTTCTCATTGACGGCGCAAGTCTACCAGATCGACGACGCCGACGCGGCCGCCGAGAGCGGCGCGACCGAAATCTGCTTCGATCCATTCTTGCGGCATCCGGCGCCGCCCGTCTCGCGCGTGCGCGCGTTGCAGGAGCGTCTGGCTGCGCGAGGCGTCACGCTGCGCTTGCGAACGCCGACGATCGTTCGGCCGGAGGAGCGCACGAGCGTGCAGAAATGGCTCGACCTCGGACTGCCCATGCTGAGTGGACATCTCGGCCTCGTCGCCGAGTTGGCGCGGGGCGGACGGGATGTGGCGGCCGACTACGCGATCAACGTGTTCAACGCGCACACGGCTGCTGAGGTGTTCGCCCTTGGCGCGCGGCGCATCGTCGCATCCGTCGAGCTGACAACTGACGAGCTGTCCCAGCTTTCCGCTCCGTGGGAGGGCAGGGGATTTGATGTGTTCCTCTACGGCCGTCCCGAGGGCATGACGATCGAACACTGTGTGCTGTCTGCGGCGTTCGATCGCGTCGTGACCACGTGTCGCGATCTGTGTGTGCAGAAGCATCCTAATGTGGCGCTCACCGATCCGGCCGGCTACACGTTTCCCGTCGCGACGGACTCGGCGTGCCGCAATCGCCTACTGCATTCGCGTCCGGTGGACGGCTCCGAATTCCTGCCCAAATTGTGGCGCGCTGGAATTCGCGGATATCAAATGATCTTCAACGTCGCCGGCGACGACGTGCGCGGAATCGTGCGCGGCTATCGAAATGCGCTCGACGCGCTCACGGCCGGCGACCGTCCCGACGTCGAAGCCGTGCGCGGCGTCCTCGGCGGCGAGTACACGCGCGGACACTTCGCGCGCGCGGTCTAATGCACCGCCGCGCAGTGCCTCGATGCCGGCGCGTCCGGCCATTCGCGGCAGCGTAGCGTCATGACCAGCCAGTACACGCTCGACGACGCTCGCGCTGCGCTGCGCGAGCATTTTGGGTATGCGGCATTTCGAGCGGGGCAGGAGGCGGCCGTCGAGTCGGTCCTCGCCGGTCGCGACACGCTCGTGGTGCTGCCAACGGGCGGCGGCAAGTCGCTCTGCTTCCAGGTGCCGGCGCTGATGCTGCCGAAGCTCACCGTCGTCATCTCGCCCCTCATCTCGCTGATGAAGGACCAGGTGGACGCGCTGGTCGCGCGCGGGCTGCCGGCGACGTTCGTCAACAGCACGCTGTCGTCATCACAGATCTCTGATCGCCTCGCGCGCGCCGTGCGCGGTGATGTCAAGCTGCTCTACGTCGCGCCGGAGCGGTTCGACTTCGGCAAGACGGCCGAGCGGTTGCGCGACGCCGGCGTGTCGTTGCTCGCGGTGGACGAGGCGCACTGCATCAGCGAATGGGGCCACGACTTTCGGCCCAGCTATCTGCGCATCAATCAGCTGCGCGAAAAACTGGGCTGGCCGCCGACCGTCGCGCTCACGGCCACGGCGACGCCGCACGTTCGAACGGACATTGTCGCGCAGCTCAGGCTCGAGTCGCCGACTACGATCATCACGGGGTTCGACCGGACAAATCTGTCGTACCACGTGCTGCCCACCAAGACCGAGACGGACAAGGACGACGCGCTCATTCACCTCCTGCGCGAGACCGATGGACTCGCGGTGATCTACGCGTCGACGCGGAAGGCGGTCGAACGCATCGCCGCTCTGCTGGACCGCGCCCGGATTTCCGCCGCCGCGTACCACGCCGGCCTGGACGACGAACGGCGCCGCTTCGTGCAGGACGCCTTCATGAACGAGGACGTCCGCGCGATCGTGGCGACGAACGCGTTCGGCATGGGCATCGATAAGCCGAACGTCCGCTTGGTGATTCACTACGCCATGCCGGGCACGCTGGAGGCGTACTATCAGGAAGCGGGTCGCGCGGGACGCGACGGGCTGCAGGCGGCGTGCTATCTGTTGCACGCGTTTCCCGATCGCTTCACCCATGAGTTTTTCATCAAGGGCGCGTATCCGGAGCAAGCGCTCGTCGAAGAGGTGTACGGCGTGCTGCAGCGGAGCGCCGACCGCACTGGCGCGCTCGAGCTATCACCCGACGGAATCGCGTCGCGCCTCAAGACCAAGGCCGGCGCGCGCGACGTGGAATCCGCGCAGCGGATTTTGCTGCAAGCCGGCGCGTTCACGGTTGCGCAGGAAGGTGGAGGTCGCGTGATCGTGCGGTTGCTGGCTGCGCCCGAGCGCATCAAACGGGAGTTGGGTGGAGCGGGGGATTCGCTCGAGCTTGGCATTCTTCGCGCCATGTGGCGGGTGGCCGGTTCCGCGCTCAACGATGGGGTCGCCATCGACGTCGACGGACTTCCGCCCGGATTCGGCGGCACGATGGGCGCCATTCCGCTGCTCGACGCGCTGCAGTCGCGTCAATTCCTGGAATGGCGGCGTCCGAGCTCGGGAGCCGCGCTGACGGCGCCCAAAAAGCCGCTGAGCGCGTTCCGAATCGATTGGGCGGTTATCGACCGCCGACGGAAGGCGGATCTCCAGAAGCTCGATTCGATGCAGCAGTATGCATACACCAAGGGCTGCCGCCGAGGGTTCGTCCTCCGTTATTTTGGAGATCCAGCGGCCCGAACATCGTGCAAGGGCTGCGACAATTGCCTCGGCACACGCGTCGATGTTGAAGCGGGCGGGGCGCCGTCGTTGCGTGGTCCTGCGTCGCGATCCAAGCCTCGCCGGCGAGGTCAAGGCGGTAACGCGGAACGCGCGTTGCCCGCCGACGAGGCTCCGACGCTCACTGGTGCCGACGAAGCGCTCTTGGCCCGGTTACGTGACCTGAGACGGACGATTTCGCGGGAAGAGCAGGTGCCCGCTTACGTAGTATTTCCCGATCGTACTCTCGCCGAAATGGCGGTTCGCCGACCGACGAACCAAAACGCCCTCGGCGAGATTCGCGGAGTGGGACCAGTGAAGCTCGAAAAGTACGGCGAGAAATTTCTCGACGTCGTACGCTCCGCCGACGAAACCGAAGCTGCCTGACTTTGCTTTTTCACAAGTCCGCCAACGCCGCTCAGCAACGCATCTGATTTTGCGGCTCACCCGAGCCGCCTCACTTCACCGCGCCGCCTCAATACCGCCACCGACCATGGATGACGCCCTTTATTTCTCCGAGCAGCACCTCGCAACCCGCGAAATGGTTCGGCAGTTCGCGCGCGATGAAGTCGCACCGGTCGCAAAACGACATGACGCCGACGCGACGTTTCCGTGGGAGAACATTCGGAAAATGGCCGACCTCGGCCTCCTCGGCGTGCCGTGGCCGGAAGAGCTGGGCGGCGCCGGTCTGGATCTGATCAGCTTCATGATCGTGATCCAGGAGCTCGCGAAAGTCGACGCCTCGCACGGCCTCACCATCTCGGCGCACACCACCCTCGGCACGTCGCCGATCGTGAAGTTCGGCACGGAGGAACAGAAGCAGCGTTTCGTTCCGCTGCTGGCCAGCGGCCGAGTGATGGGCGGATTCGGATTGACGGAGCCCGACGCCGGCAGCGACGCCGCCGGCACGAAGACCACCGCTGTCCGACGCGGCAATTGCTACGTCCTCAATGGCGTGAAGCGCTTCATCACGCACGGCGGCGTCGGCGAGATTTTTGTGGTGACCGCCGTGACCGAGCCGGGCAAAGGCACGAAAGGAATCAGCTCGTTCATTTTGACCAAGCCAACGAGCGACCTGGAAGCCGCGGCGAAAGTGGGGGTCGGACACGATCCGTCGCTGCCGGCGATGAAGGGATTTCGAGCCGGGAAAAAAGAAGACAAGCTCGGATGGCGTTCGTCGGACACGTGCGAATTGATCATGGAGGACGTCGAAGTCCCGGCGGAGAACCTGCTCGGCGCCGAAGGCGCAGGGTTCTCGAACTTCATGCGAACGCTCGACAACGGTCGTGTGGGCATCGCGGCGCTATCGCTGGGAATCGCGGAGGGCGCCTTCGAACAGGCCCTGGCGTACACGAGCGTGCGAAAGCAGTTCGGACAGGCGATCGCGCAGTTCCAGGGCGTGCAGTTCCAGCTTTCCGACATGGCCACGGAGATCGAGGCGGGGAAGCACCTGATGTTTCACGCAGCGTGGCTCGCGCAGCACGGAAAGCCGTTCACGAAAGAAGCGGCAATGGCCAAGCTGTTTTGCTCCGAGCTCGCGATGCGCGCGACCATCGCGGCGGTGCAGCTCCACGGCGGCTACGGCTACACCAAGGACTATCCGGTCGAGCGTTACATGCGCGACGCAAAAATTTGCGAAATCGGCGAAGGAACGTCTGAAATTCAGCGCATCGTCATCGCGCGCCAGCTGCTGAAGGACCTCGCCGACTAAGTCGGGCCTGTGAAGACGCCCGAGTACGGACTGAGCGGCGACCGAGCTAACTCATTGCCAAAACGCCAGTTCGCCGGTTAATTAGTATCTAGTGACTACTCTTGTGTTTCCCTCCGCTCCGTTCCCACTCGGCGACTCGAGGCGGGATTGGAGCGCGTTGAGCGCTCTCACGGTCGACGCAGTCTTGGCCGTGTTTCGTGCGCTCGTCCTGCTTCCGGTGCACGGCCTGTCTCGACGGGCCGATCGCACGTCGCTCCGTACAACGCTGGAATCGGCGTGGACCACAGGGTCCCCGCCGGCGCGCGTTTGCGCTTCCCAGCCGGGGCCGACGTGGTCGATCACACGGTCGCTTCGGACACTCTTCTCGCGGGCTGCCGTGAACTACGTGCATTCGACACGGCCCACCAACCCTCCTTCCCATTTCCGCCACGCCCTTTCCGTCGAGTCGCCGGGATTGTGGATCGTGCCGGACAACGATGAAACGCGAAATTCTGATCAACGCGAACCCGCGCGAAACGCGGGTCGCCATCATCGAGGACGACCAGCTCGTTGAACTTCTGGTCGACCGTCCCGAGGCCCGCCGCATGGTCGGCGACATCTACCTCGGACGCGTCGAAGCGGTGCTCCCCGGCATCCAGGCCGCGTTCGTCGACATCGGCACTGAAAAAAGCGCCTTCCTCCACGCCTCGGATCTCGTCTATCCCGAAGACGAACCCGCGGACGACGACGATGACGACGACGACGATGATGAGAGCGAAAACGGCGGTGGAGGCGGCGGTGGTCGACGCCGCCGCGCCAAGGCGCCGGCTATTCAAGACGTTCTCAAACGCGGCCAAGACCTGATCGTTCAGGTCTCCAAGGAGCCGATTTCCACCAAGGGACCGCGCGTCACCGCGCAGGTCTCCATGGCCGGCCGCTTTCTCGTCTATATGCCGTTCGCCGAGCGCGTTGGCGTGAGCCGCAAGATCGGGGACCGCGAGGCGCGAAAGCGTCTTCGCGCTCAAGTCGAAGAGGTTCTGCCAAAGGACGCGGGCGGCGTGATCGTCCGCACCGTCGGCGAAGACGTGACCCAGGAAACGCTCGAGCGCGAGCTCACGACGCTCATCGGCCAGTGGAAGCGCATCAAGCGGAAGACGCATTTCGTGCGCGCACCGAATCTCATCCATCGCGAGACGAGCCTCACGCGCGGCCTGATGCGCGACGTCTTCAGCACCAAGGTGGAGCAGGTCACCGTGGACTCGAAGCAGGTCTATAACGAGATCCTCGAGTATCTGAAGGGCATTGCCCCTGAACTGATCGACCGCATCAAGCTCTATGAGGAAGTCACGCCGCTGTTCGACCAGGCCAACATCGAGCAGGAGCTGCGCGATCTGTTCAAGCGCCGGTGCGACTTGCCCTCGGGTGGTTACCTGATCATCGAGCCAACCGAAGCGCTGGTGTCGGTGGACGTCAACTCCGGTCGCTACACGGGCAAGAAGGATCCCGAAAAGACGATCTTCAAAACGAACTTCGAGGCGGCGCGCGAAGTGGCGCGTCAAGCGCGCCTGCGCGACTTGGGCGGCATCATCGTCTGCGACTTCATCGACATGGAGACCAAGGCGAATCGCGACAAGGTGCTGCAGGAGCTGCGCACCCATCTCGGTCGCGATCGTGCACGCACGAAGGCCTTCGCGGTCAGCGAGCTCGGTCTCATTGAGATGACTCGCCAGCGCGTTCGCCAAAGCCATTTGCAGAACATGACCGAAGCGTGCCCGACCTGTAACGGCACCGGACGCGTCTTTACCGCCGAGACGATCGCGCGGCGCGTCGAGCGCTCAGTTCGCCGAGTGGGTCTCGAGGGGAAGAAGGACCCGATCGTGGTTCGCCTGCATCCTGATGTGGCGATGTATGTGTTAGAGAACGAGAAAGACCTGATCAAGAAGCTCGAAAAGGCCGTAGGCTTCGGGCTCGAATTACGTGACGATCCTCTGCTTAGGCCGGACGAGTTCAAGCTGGTTGTGAAGTCGGCGGGGCGTGACGTGACGCAACAGTACGCTGTCGCTTGAACCCAGGGCTGCGCGCGGATCAATGGCGAGCCCTGCAACGGTTGGATGACGAGGTCGCTGGTCTCAGTCTGAGGATAGTCGACACCTCGATGGGCCAGGCATCAGATGGCAGCAGGGATCAGGTCGTACAGGGATTTGATTGTGTGGCAAAAGGATATGGATTTAGTCAGTGCGTGCTACGCGGTGACCAAGGCGTTTCCAGCGACTGAGCTGTTTGGGCTCAGTGATCAGATTCGTAGGTCAGCGGTGTCGATGGTCGCGAACATCGCCGAAGGCCACGGACGAACAGGCCCGGGGCAGTTTCTGTATCACCTGTCCGTTGCCCGTGGTTCGCTGCGCGAACTGGAAACCCTGCTCCTCGCGAGTCAGCGGCGGGGTTTTGGCAAATCGGAAACGCACGTCGTTCTGGCCGCAGCCGCCGACGAAATCGCCCGCATGTTGTTCGCCCTCGGCACCAGAGTCGCGGCGTCCAATGCGAAGGGTGTTCCCGTCTCCTCAGCCCTGCGACCTGCGACCTAGAGTGTCGGTTGACACAACCATCGGTATTACCTAGCTTTATAGGCTCATTGCCTTACGAATCAGAGCCCTTTCCATGCCCTACGCAATCATCAAGACCGGCGGCAAACAGTTCCGCGTTGAAGCGGGCCGCACCTACAAAATCCCCTCGCTCGTCGGCGATGAAGGGGGCAAGATCGAGTTCAACGAAGTCCTCCTCGGAAACGACGGTAGCAACATCAAAACCGGCGTTCCCTCGTTGAGCGGCGCCAAGGTCACCGGCGAGATCGTCCGCCACGGACGCGGTGACAAGATCATCATCTTCAAGCAGAAGCGCCGGAAGAACTACGCGCGCAAACGCGGACATCGCCAAGGCTTCACCGAAGTCCGAATCCACGACATTTCCCTCGGCTGAGCGAGGTATCCTATGGCACATAAAAAGGGCGTCGGTTCCTCGCGCAACGGCCGCGATTCGAATCCGAAATACCGCGGCGTGAAAAAGTACGGCGGCGAACGCGTCGTCGCCGGCAACATCATCGTTCGCCAGTGCGGCACCAAGTGGCACCCGGGCCGCAACGTCGGCCTCGGCACGGACTACACGATCTACGCGCTGATCGACGGTGTCGTGAAGTTCGAGCACAAGAGCAAGGCGCGCTACAAGATCAGCGTCTATCCCCAGGTCGGCAGCGTGAACGCCACCGCTACCGTCTAGCGCGGGTCGCTTCATCGCTCGAGATCAAAGGCCTCCCTCACCGGAGGCCTTTCTTGTTGAATCGATTGCGACGTCCGCTCGTACGGGTAACTGTCCGGGCGCTCCAGCCGCAGCGGAACGCCACGTGCAACTGGACAACGAGCACGAGCAGTCTTCCCGGAAACACAGAGCCGGAGCGTCCGCCATGGTACTACTTGATCGGTTGCGTCTAGAGTTGGATCGCGCTGGACGCCAAGCGCAGCGCGCGTTCGACGAAGGGCGACTGCGCCTCGACCTCTATCGTGCGCGGCAATCGGTAGACCGCTTCGCTCAGCGCTACGGCTACGCCGTGTACCGCGCCAAGAATGGCGGCGCAGAACTGTCCGCCGAAGAAACACTCGCCCACATCAACAACCTCTCGGCGGCCGAGGCCGAGGTCACGCGCATTGAGACGCTCATTGCCGAGGTGGCGCAGCACCGGAAAGATTCGCCGCCCCAGGAGACTGCGGATCGCGACAAACCGGCTGGCACCGATTCGCCGGGCGAGCAATCACGCCCGACCGGCAACGGATCCCCCGGATAGCGGTAGCAGCTTGTCGATGGTGGAACGTTAGAGTCCGTCGAATAGACGCACGTCGTCGCCGCACAGGCCGTCCACGCCGCAGGCGATGAGCGTCGCCGCGTTCGCGCGCGTGTTCACGGTCCAGGCGATCACGCGACCTCCTGCGGCATGGACACGATCGACCAGCGGTTCGTCGATCAGCTTCCAGTTTGGCCACACGTACCGCGCGCCGGTCACCCGCATGGTTTCTTCAGGGTCGTCGGGGCGTCGGTCGAATAGAATCCCGCGCGGGATGTCGGGCGCGATCTGCCGCATTTTCGCTATGGCGCCGTGATTGAACGAATGCACGGCACACTGTGCGCTCGACGCACCGATCACCGCCGCGACACGCTCCTCGATTCCTTCGCCTTTGATCTCGACGTACACCGCGGCCGACGCCGGCGCGGCATCGAGCACGGCGGCGAGCAGCGGAATTCCGATTCCTGGGGCGAGGCGAATGTTGCTCAGTTCGTCATACCGCAGCTTTGCGATCTGTGCTCCACGGCGGGCGCCGGCATAGCCTCCGAGCGTTGGGTCGTGGTGGACGACGACCACCCCGTCGGCCGTAGCGTGTACGTCGAGCTCCACCGCGTCGGCATTGCGTTCAAACGCGCGAAGAAAGCCCGGCAGCGTGTTCTCGGGGAACTCCAGCTTGGCTCCACGGTGCGCAATGCGTTCCATGGCGTGCCTCCCGACGTCCGTCAGGATGGTATATTTTCGCCGAAAGAGGACCATCCCGCCTCGTCCCGGGTGCCGGCAGTCGCCGGGCGCTTGACCTTAACGTCGCGACGCCCATGACGTCTACCTGTTGGACCGAATGAGCGAAGCCGCACGGGGGGGCGATGAGCGACGGGATTTGGAGCTCATCGAACGGTGGAAGGCCGGGGAGGAGCGTGCGGCAACCGAGTTGGTCGAGCGGCATGCCGGGGCTTTGGCGCGTTTTGCCGTCAGCTCCGGCGAGCGAAATGAAGTGGACGAGCTGGTTCAGGACACGTTCGTGCGCGCCTTCAACTCGATCGACGGCTTTCGCGGTGAGAGCTCGTTCCGGACTTGGTTGTTCACGATAGAGCGGCGCTTGTTGCTCGATCGCCGCCGGACCGAAAAGCGCCGCCGGGACAAGGCGGAGATTCAAGAAGGCGACGCGATCACCGAGTACGATGCGTTGGATTCGGTCGTCGCAGATGAAACGCAGCAGCGGTTGCACGATGCCATCAGTCGGTTGTCACCCACGCAGAAGGAAGTGTTTACGCTACGCGTGGCCGAAGGCCTCTCGTACAAGGAGATCGCCGACGTGGCTGGAACAACAGAGGGTGCCGCTCGCGTGCACTATCACAACGCCATGCGCGCTGTGAAGGAGTTTCTCGATGAATGACTGCCCGAACGCGGAAATCCGCGACCAACTGCCGGACCTGGTGCACAATCGCCTCGACGCGGGGGCGCGTGTCGCCGTGATGATGCACATCGACGGCTGCGCCGACTGCCGCGCGGAGCTCGCGGTGTTGCGGGGCGTCCATGCGGCGCTCGCATCGCGGACGCCGCGCGTGAACGTACAGTCCATCGTCGCCGCGCTTCCCAAACCCGAGCACCGTCTCGCGCGTCCGGCAGCGCGCCAACGCACGTGGGCGAATTGGCGCGTTGCCGCTGCCGTTGTCTTCCTCGTCGCGGGCGGAACCTCGGTGGCGCTGTTGCGCGGGTCCGGAGATGCCCCGCCGATCGTGAACGCTTCCGCTCCGCGCGTTGCGCCGGTCACCGGTCCCGTGGCAGCAGATACGACGACGCGTGATAGCGCCGCGCGCCTTGCGACGCGCGCCGAGTCCACCTCGAGGCAGAACGCTTCGACGGCTCAGTCGCATCCCGCCGCGCCGACCGAAACGGTTGTCGCCTCGGGCGAGGGGCTTGGCGTGTCGGGACATCTCGGCGATCTCGACGATCGCCAACTGCAAGCACTGCTCGACGACATCGATCACATGGAGGCCGTGCCGATCACCGAACCGGAGCCGGTGACCATCAAGGTGGAACCGAGAACGCCGCTGCCGGGTCCGGGGAGGGGCAGGTGAGCCCGCTCGTGAATCGCCTCATGCGTCGCGGCGTGAGCGCGCCGGTCTTCGCGTTCGCCGCCGTCGCGTGCCTCACGCTCACCGGTATTGGACAGGCGCAGGTTCGCGACTCGTTGGTGCGGCCGCCTGCGGGAGCCGGTCGCCGTCAGGTCGTGCGCGCCGGCATCGCACAGGGGCAAGAGGGGCAGCAACAAGGCGCCGCGAATCGACCCGCCTTGGAGCGCGCCGTGAACCAAGCGGTGGCAAAAGCGGTTCGCCGGCAGTTGAATCTGAACGACCCGCAGATGGAGTCGCTCAAGCGCGTCGGCCAAAAGTTCGACGTGCAGCGCCGCACGCTGCTTCGCGACGAACGCGCCACGCGCCAGAATCTCAAGGCCGCCATGACCGACTCGGCGGGGCCGGACCAGCCCAGGATCTCGCAGTACATCGATCAGTTGACGCAGGTGCAGCATCAGCGCGCCGACCTGCTGGCCGCCGAGCAGAAGGAACTTTCGAGTTTTCTCACACCCATGCAGCGCGCGCAGTACCTGTCGCTCAGGGAGCGGGTGACGGCGCGCGTGCAGCAGCTGGCGCAGCCGGGAACAGGGGTCGGTGGCCGCGCCGGCGGTCGACGTGGATTGCCGCCGCTGGAGCGTTGAGCGCACGGCACTCATCGGCTACATTCCCACTGCCCGCCCGGGTGGTGGAATTGGTAGACGCAGAGGACTCAAAATCCTCCGACCTTAGGGTCTTGCGAGTTCGAGTCTCGCCCCGGGCACTGCCGAACACCCTCGCTCTCGAGAGCGGTTGACGTTGCCATACCCGCGTCCAACCAGCACCCGCGTAGCTGGTCGCTCCTCGAACCGTTAGCTTGATGGTGTTTCCGGGCGCCGATACCTTTCGGCGCCCGCGCTGCTTCATGCTGCTTCGTGCTTCTTTTCACTGCGTGAGACAATGGCCACGTACAAGTTCGCCAAGGTGCCAGCCACCGGCGAGCGAATCACATACGAGAAAGGCGTTCTCAAGGTCCCGCACAATCCGATCATTCCCTTCGTCGAAGGCGACGGGACCGGACCGGACATTTGGCGTGCCGCGGTGCGCGTGTTCGACGCCGCGGTCGAGAAAGCGTACGGCGGCGAGCGTCGCGTGTCGTGGATGGAAGTGCTGGCCGGCGAAAAGCCGTTCAAGCTCCACAACGACTGGCTCCCGCAAGAGACCGTCGACGCCATGGCCGAGTTTCGTGTGTCGATCAAGGGCCCGCTCACCACGCCTGTGGGCGGTGGCATTCGGTCGCTGAACGTCACGCTCCGCCAGGTGCTCGACCTCTACGCCTGCATCCGCCCCGTACGCTACTTCGAGGGCGTCGGCAGTCCCATGAAGGAGCCGGAGAAGGTGAACATCATCGTGTTCCGCGAGAATACCGAGGATGTGTACGCCGGCATTGAATGGAAGGCCGGGTCGCCGGAAGCAGAGAAGCTGCGCAACTACATCAAGGTGGAGTTGGGCAAGGACATTCGCGAACACTCGGCCATCGGCATCAAGCCGATGTCGGAGTTCGGCTCCAAACGCCTCATCGAGATGGCGATCCGGCACGCGCTCAAGCAGTGCCTGCCGTCGGTGACGCTGATGCACAAAGGCAACATCATGAAGTTCACCGAGGGCGCGTTCCGCGACTGGGGGTACGAGCTCGCGCGCGACAAGTTTGGCGACTCGGTGATTCCCGAGGCAGACTTGAACAAGGGCGGGGCCGGCGCGCGCGCCGACGGCGTCATCCTCAAGGACCGCATCGCGGACTCCATGTTTCAGCAGCTGCTGCTGCGTCCTGATGAGTATTCTGTCATTGCGACCCCGAACCTGAACGGCGACTACGTGTCCGACGCGGCGGCGGCGCAGGTGGGCGGATTGGGGATCGCCCCGGGCGGCAACGTGGGCGACGGCGTCGCCGTGTTCGAAGCGACGCACGGCACGGCCCCCAAGTACGCGAACCTCGACAAGATCAACCCAGGCAGCGTGATCCTGTCGGGCGTCATGATGTTCGACTACATGGGCTGGACCGAAGCCGGGGCGCTCATCGTCCGCGGACTGGAACAGGCGATCAAGACCCGCCGGGTCACCTACGACCTGGCGCGGCAGATGAAGGGAGCCACCGAAGTATCGACCTCCGCATTCGGCGACGAAATGATCCGTGGAATGACCGCGGCCTGAACGCCTGACCGTCGCCTGACCGCGACCGCACCCGTGCATACATGACCCTGTCGCTGAACGCCGCCGCCCCGGAGCTGGGCGCGCTCGAAACACCGCTCCTCGTGATCGTGCTGGCAGCGTCGCCGGCAATGACCGCCGAGCTCCAATCGGTGGATCAGGCCACGGGAGGCGCCCTCGGTCGGGCGCTGGCGCGCCGCGATTTTCGAGGAGGTCGCGACGAGCTGCTTCATCTAGGCGGAGGCGAGCGGGGCATTCAACGTGTGCTTCTTGTGGGCATGGGCGCGGCGGCCGATCGTGCCTCCGGACTTCGGCGCGCTGGTGCGATCGCCGGGCGACAAGCGAATAAGCTCGGCGTGGGGCGTCTCGCGTTTTTCGCCGGTCCGCTCACCGCCACGGAAGTCGAGGCGGCCGGACTCGGCCTGGTCGCCGGCGCGTGGGACTTTAAAGAAATGAAAACACCGGCTCCCGCCGACGAGCAACGTACGCCACTGGAGGAAGCCACGATACTCGCCGCCGACGCCGCCGCGCGCGACGCCGGCATTCATGTGGCGCGCGCGATGGGGGAAGGGCATTCGCTCGCGCGCCGGCTCGGCATGCTTCCGGGGAACGTTTGCACGCCCGACTATCTCGCCGACACGGCGCGCGACATCGCGAAGCGTTTCGGGATGGAAGTCACGGTGCTCGGACGCGCAGAGATGGAAGCGGAGAAGATGGGGTCGTTCCTGTGTGTGGCACAGGGAACCACGCAGGAGCCGAAGCTCATCGCGCTCGTGTATCGCGGCGGGCCCAAGGATGCCAAGCCGGTCGTGCTCGTTGGCAAGGGTCTCTGCTTCGACAGCGGCGGCATTTCGATCAAGCCCGCCCAGGGCATGGAATGGATGAAGTTCGACATGTGCGGCGCGGCCGGGGTGCTCGGCGCCATGGAAACGATCGGTCGCTTGGAACTTCCCATCAACGTCGTGGGTCTCATTGGCTCGACGACGAACATGCCCTCGGGCGAAGCCGTGAAACCGGGCGACGTCGTGCAAGCATCGAATGGAAAGTTCATCGAGATCATCAACACCGACGCGGAGGGCCGGCTCGTGTTGGCCGACGTCTTGGTGTTTGCCAAACGCTACTCGCCGGCCGCCGTCATCGACGCGGCGACGCTGACCGGTGCGTGCGTGATCGCGCTGGGGCACACGGCCACCGGCGTGATGGGCAACGATGACGCTTTGGTGCAGGAAGTGCTGGACGCGGGTAAGCGATCGGGAGAGCCAGGGTGGCCACTGCCGTTGTGGGACGATTACAAAGAGCTCATCAAGTCGGACGTCGCCGACATCAAGAACTCCGGCGGCCGCCCGGCGGGAACCATCACCGCCGCGCTCTTCTTGAAGGAGTTCGCCGAAGGATATCCATGGGTTCACCTCGACATCGCCGGAACCGCATACACAGAGTCGGATCTCGGAACAGTGCCGCGAGGCCCAACCGGAGTGCCGGTGGGAATGTTCGTGGAGTTCGTTCGAGGGCGAGCGCGCTGAACGCGACCGTGCGACACGCGTTGTTGCTGGTCGGCCTCGGCCTGGTGGCCGGGGCCGTTTTGCACCGTCCGCTCGGCGCGCAAGTCCGCGATACCATCCCCAAGAAGCGGGATACGACGCTGGTGATTCCAGCGCGACCGGGCGCCGACTCGACGCTCCGCGACAGCATCGCCAAGCACGACAGCTTGGCGAAAGTCGATTCGCTCAAGAACATCAAACGCGATACCGTCAAAGCGCCGCTCGCCCATTCCGAGTTGCCGAACGATCTCGATATCGGGCGACGGCTGCATTGGAATCGCGACTCGCTGTTTTCGACCGGAGCGATCACGCTGGCCGATCTGCTCGAGCGTGTCCAAGGTATGACGACGTTACGCGCCGGATGGATCGCCGCGCCGGCGGTGGGCGCCTACCTCGGTGACGTCCACCGAATACGAGTGTTTTACGACGGCGCGGAGATCCCCTCGCTCGACCCGCGCTCGCGCGGCGCATTGGATCTGACGCAGATCAATCTGTGGTCGATCGAAGACGCGGTGATCGAGCAGGCGCCCGAAGAAGTGCGCGTCTATCTCCGGAGTTGGCGTGTCCGCAACACGACGCCCGTGACGCGGACCGACATCAGCACCGGCGACCAGCAAACGAATCTGTATCGCGGCTACTACGGTCAACGGTTCGACAACGGCACGGCGCTCCAATTCGGCGCCCAGCAATACGGCACCACGCCACCGTCGATCTTTGGTACGAGCAGCGACCAACTCGGATTGATCGGGCGCGTGGGGTGGGCAAAAAAGAATTGGAGCATCGACGGGTACGTCACACGAATCAGCCGACATCGGGGAGACATTTTCGGCGACCTGGGTGTGGACACGATCCCCAAGGTCGAGTCGTCGCAATCGAATGCGTATGTCCGCGCCGGCTACGGCGACCCTGATACGAGTGGCGTGTGGGCGCAGGTGATGTCGGTCGCGTCGAACTACAAGTACACCGGTGTTCGCACCGCGCCCTCGTTCGGCTTGCAGATTCTCGAATCGGTGCTCGCGGGCGCATCGCTCGATTCGAGTGTGTATCAAACGCAGCACATCGCGAGCGCGGGCACCACGCGCGGACCCCTGCGCCTGAGCGCCACGGAACGCGTCTTCGTTGCGGGTGGACACAGCATATCCGTGCCGTCGGTTCGCGGCAGCTTTGCCACAGACCGTCTTTCCGTGTCCGCCTTTTTCGAAGGGAAGAGCGCCGATTCCATCGCACGCGCCGACGTCACGGCGCAACTCACGCCCCTATCGTTCATCACGTTCCTGGCCGGCGGCGGGCGAGTCACCGACAGCCGAATCACCGACAGCAGCTTCACGGCGAACTATGTTCGAGCGCAGGCCGGCGTGCGTCTGCACAATCTGTGGCTGCTCGGCGGAATCGTGCGGCGCGACAGCATTCGCTTATCGGCGCCGGTTGAATTCGATACGTTGTTCACGGCGCGTCAGGAGCCCAAGGCGACGGGCGTGACCGCGGGAGTGCGCGGACAACTGTGGCGGCTGATCAACCTCGATCTCTCGGGCGTGCGTTGGGACGATTCGCTTGGGTTCTATCGTCCGCGCTATCAGACACGCAGTGAGCTGTTCGTGAAAACGAGCTTGCTGGACAAATTCCCCAGCGGGGATCTCGGGATCATGGCGTCGGCCGTTCACGAGTATCGCTCCAGCGTGCGTTTTCCGATCGGAAAGACCGGCGTGGTCTCGGTGCCCGGCTATCGAACGATTTCGACTCTGCTGGAAATTCGGATTCTCAGCGCGACCATTTCCTGGCAGTTCCGAAATGTTTTGGGCGAGCGATACTCGCAGATCCCCTTCTTCGTGAATCCGCGGCAGACCAACTACTACGGCGTGAGATGGGAGTTCCTGAATTGACAAATATCCTTGTCGCTTCTTAGGTTAGGCGACTCGATATGATAAAAAGCATGACCGGCTTCGGGTCTGCCGAAGGAGAGGTGGGCGGACTGCGAGTCTCGGTGGAGATTCGGTCTGTGAACCACCGATTCTTCAACCCCTCGATCAAGCTTCCCAGCGAGCTGGGGAAGTGGGAGGGCGACGTTCGCGAAGCGCTTCGCAAAGGCGTCGCACGCGGACACGTTACGCTGTTCGCTCGCGTGGAGCGCCGCGAAACCGAAGGCGCGCGCATTGACGAGGTGCAGTTCGAGGCGTACGTCGCGCAGATCCGGCGGCTGCACGACCGGCTCTCGCTCGGGCCGACAGTGGACGTTGGCGCCGTGCTTCGCCTCCCGAACGTCATCTCGTCGCATGACGAGGCGCCGGAGGAGGAGGCGAGCGGAACTGCCGCCGAGCTCATGGCAATCGTCGATCGCGGCGTCGTGGCGCTCGACCTCATGCGCACGGCCGAGGGCGCGCGACTCGCGCAGTATCTGAGCGAACGGTTGTCCGTGATCGAACAGGCGGTGGCGCGAATCGACGCCCGCGCGCCGCAGCGACTCGTGGAGCAGCGCGATCGGCTTCGCGCGTCGATCCGTGAGCTTGCCGACGGCGTCGCTCTCGATGATCAACGTCTCGCGCAAGAAGTCGCGATTCTCGCCGACCGCCTCGACGTGGCGGAAGAGGTGAGTCGGTTTCATTCGCATTTCGCTGCGTTTCGTGCGACGCTTGCATCGCCCGCCGCCGACGGCGTCGGGAAGCGCCTCGGTTTCCTTCTACAGGAATTGCTGCGTGAGGCGAACACCACGGGCAGCAAGGCGAACGACGCGGCGATGCTTCAAGACGTGATCGTGATCAAGGAAGAGCTGGAGCGAATTCGCGAGCAGGTGGAGAACCTGGAGTGAACTCCTTTCCGATCATTTTGTCGGCGCCCTCGGGCGGCGGAAAAACGACGATTGCCCGCCGGCTGCTCGTCGAGCGCGACGATCTGGGCTACTCGGTGTCGTGCACGACTCGCGAGCCGCGCACGGGCGAAGTGGACGGGAAGGACTACTATTTCCTGAGCCGCGACGAGTTCGCCGCCCGGCGCGGCGGCGGTGAGTTCGCCGAATGGGCCGAGGTGCACGGCAATCAGTATGGCACGCTGACGACCGAAATAGCGCGGGTGCTGGGGACGGGCCGACACGTGATCATGGACATCGACGTTCAGGGCGCTCGCCAGATCCGGCACGCGTTTCCGTACGCCGTGACCGTATTTGTGCTTCCGCCGTCCGGGGAGGTCCTGTTGGAGCGGTTGCGGGATCGAAAAACGGAATCCCCACAACAGCTCGTCTCGAGGTTAAATTCAGCATTAACGGAACTGCGAGCCGTGGAGGAGTACGAGTACGTCGTGATTAACGACGACCTCGATGACGCGGTTTTTGTCGTCGGTTCAATTCTCGATGCGGAAGTCGTGAGCCGGAGGCGGGTGTCCGGGTTGCGAGACCAGGTCGAGACGTTGATCAACCGGCTGGAAGTCGAGATCGACCACCATTCAACGTGACGAGTTCATAAATGCGAGTCTTTACGCCCGGCGAGATCGCCAACCACGCCGCGAACAAATACCTCGGAGTGCTCGTGGCGGCCAAGTACGCCCGCGTGCTCAACGAGTTTCCGCGTGACCGCTCCTCGTCGCGCGAGAAGAAGTTGACGACGCGTTCGCTCGAAGAGCTGGCCAAGGGCGATATCGTCTATCACGTCGTACCCCGCCGTCGCTCGGAGTGAGTTGACCGCCGTCCGGCCGTATTCGGGCGCTGGCGTCCTCCTCGGCGTCACGGGAGGGATTGCCAGTTACAAATCGGCTTGGCTCGCGCGGTTGCTCAGCAAGGCTGGCGCATCGGTCGACGTCGTGATGACACCGGCGGCGACCGAGTTCGTTGGAGCGATCACGTTCGAGGCGCTCACGGGGCGCCCGGTGCATACCGGACTGTTTGACGCCGGACGCGCTCTCGACCACATCAAATTGGCGCGTAGCGCGACCGCGATCGTCGTCGCGCCGGCCACGGCTGATTTCCTCGCCCGCGCCGCCTCCGGTCAGGCCGACGACCTGTTGTCCGCGTGTCTTCTCGCCGCGACCTGTCCCGTGTTGTTGGTTCCGGCGATGAACGACCACATGTGGGCGCATCCGCAAACGCAGCGGAACGTGGCGCACTTGAAAGAGCTCGGGTACAGCGTGCTCGCTCCGGATGAAGGGGCCTTGGCCGCCGGCGAGGGTCACGGCCCGGGACGCATGCCAGAACCTGAAACCATCTTTGCTCATGTCGGACGTCTCCTGGAACCCACCGCGGCGCTGAGCGGCAAGCGCGTCCTCGTGACGGCCGGCCCCACGCGGGAGTCGATCGACCCGGTGCGCTTCATCTCCAACCACAGCAGTGGAAAGATGGGCGTCGCGCTTGCCGCGGCCGCGTGGCGCCGCGGTGCTCAGGTGGATTTGATTGCCGGACCGCTGAACGTCGCACCGCCGCCGGGCGTTACCGTTCACGACGTGAGCTCCACGGAAGACATGGCCGCGGCCGTCGGAAGGCTTCTGCCGCAATCCGATGTGCTCGTGATGGCCGCGGCCCCGGCCGATTTCCGTCCCGCGACCACGGCGTCATCGAAAATCAAGAAGACAAACGCTCCGCCGCCGTTGGTGCTCGAGTCCACACCCGATATCCTCCAGTCGACAACGGGCGTTCGCCGCAACGGCGCGGTGATCGTTGGATTCGCGCTGGAGACGGACGACGCGCTGGCGAACGGCCGAAAAAAGCTGGTGTCCAAGGAGCTCGACATGATCGTCGTGAACGATGCGACCGAAACGGGCGCTGGTTTCGGCGTGGACACGAATCGCGTGACCCTGTTACTTCGCGGCGGTGCGGAAGAGCAGTTGCCGCTCATGCCCAAGTCCGCGGTCGCGGACGCGATCCTCGACCGAGTGGAGACGTTGATCGGTGGACGCTAGAGAACAGTTGCGCCGCTACCTCGAACAGCGGCGCGAAATGGGAGAGACCGAGCTGGTGCTCGACACGCTCGGCGTCGACGAAGCATTGCGCTTGCTCGGCGCAGCGGGAGGCGCAGCGGGAGGCGGATCCAGCTCGACTCGGACCGCGGCGCCAAGCGTCTCGTCGCCATCGCCAGAGGCGCGTCGAAGCGTGCCGGACGTCAGCGCGCCAAGCGCGAGTCCAGAGTCGATAGGCGACGGCGGCGATTGGCGCGATGCGCTTCGCGCCGCGGGCGCGTCACCGACGGAGCTCTCGAAGAAAAAAGTGAGCGAGCCGGGTAACCTGAAAGCAGCCGACCCGCCGGACGCGCCGCACGTCGTCTCATCGCCGCCACCGGCAGCCGCGCCGATCGCTGGTGCTCCTCCGGGCGCGTCGACAGCGGCGTCTCCGCTTTCGGACATTCCCGCGGGTCTCTCGGTCGGCACTGCCGGCGGCGAGCTCCTCGGATCCATGGCGTCGCTCGAATCGCTCGAGGCGATCGCCGAACATGTAGCAGCATGCACGCGCTGCCCGTTGTACTCCACAGCCACGATGCCAGTGCCGGGAGAGGGGAATCCCCAGGCGGACCTGATGTGCGTTGGCGAGGCCCCTGGCGCGACTGAGGACCAAACAGGAAGGCCGTTCGTTGGGGCCGCGGGACAGCTGCTCACGAAAATCCTTGCGGCGATCGACCTGCCGCGCGAGCAGGTGTTCATTTGCAACGTGCTAAAGCATCGTCCGCCGGGTAACCGGAATCCGCTGCCCGAAGAGGTAACGGCGTGCAGTCAATACCTCCTCCGACAGATCGAGTTGGTCAAGCCCAAGGTGATCGTCGCGTTCGGTACGTTCGCCGCTCAGACGCTTCTCAACTCGCAGTTGTCTCTTGGTAAGTTGCGAAGCCAGATTCACCGGTACTATGGAGTGCCGCTGATCGTCACGTACCACCCCGCCGCGCTCCTCCGCAATCCGTCGTGGAAGCGACCCACCTGGGAAGACGTCCAGCTTGCCCGCAGAATACTAGATGGCTCCAGATCAGGGGCGTGATCCGTACAGCGAACGGCGTCCTCCGTATTCGGAAGACGCCGAGCAGGCGGTGCTGTCGGCGATGTTGATCGACCAGGACGCGGTGCTCCGGGCAATCGAACACGTCGACGACACGATGTTCTACGCTGAGCGCCATCGCCGCATTTTCCGCGCGATGGTCACGATCACCGAGCGCGGAAGCGTCGTCGATCCGCTGACGCTGTCGGAAGAGCTCAGCCGCCGCGGCGAGCTCGATGGCGCCGGCGGCAAGGACTACATCGGCTTTCTCGTTGACGCAGTGCCCACGTCGGCCAACGTGGAGTACCACGCGAAGATCGTTCGCGAGAAGGCGATTCTGCGCCGCCTCATCGAGGTGTCGACCACGATCGTCGCCGAAGCGTTCGAAGGAAAGAGCACGGCGAATGAGCTGCTCGATGAAGCCGAATCGAAAATCTTTGCCGTCAGCCAGCAGCAGACGCGCGATGGGTTCACGCGCATCAAGGAGCTGCTCTGGCCGACGATGGAGCGCATCGAGGCGCTGCAGCGCGGCGGCAAGACCGTCACGGGCGTAGCGAGCGGATTCAATGATCTCGACGAGCTCACCTCCGGTTTCCAACCGGCGGACTTGATCATCGTCGCCGCGCGTCCGTCGATGGGAAAAACGGCGTTCACGCTGAATGTCGCCCAGCACGCCGCCATCGAACACAATGTGCCGGTGGCGTTCTTCTCGCTGGAAATGAGCAAGGAGTCGCTCGTTCAAAGAATGCTCACGTCCGAAGCGCGCATCGATGCGCAGCGGCTCCGAAAGGGCATGCTCCGCGACGACGACTTCCCGCGTCTGGCCCGCGCCGCCGGCATCCTCAGCTCGGCGCCGGTCTGGATCGACGATACGCCGGGCATGACGCTGCTCGAGATGCGGTCCAAGGCCCGGCGATTGAAAACCGATTCCGGTGTGGGCCTCGTGGTGGTGGACTACCTGCAGCTCATGTCCGGTCCCGCGAGCTCCGAGAACCGACAGCAGGAAGTCAGTCAGATCTCGCGCGGACTGAAGGCCCTGGCGAAGGAGCTGAGCGTGCCGGTGATCGCGCTCTCACAGCTGTCGCGTGCACCGGAGCAGCGCACCGGCGACAACAAACGCCCGCAGCTGTCCGACCTTCGTGAATCGGGCGCCATCGAACAGGATGCCGACTTGATCATGTTCCTGTACCGTCAGGAGTTTTACGACGGCCCGGTCGACAAGGACGGCAACTCCCTCGAGGGAAAGGCCGAGGTCATCATCGGCAAGCAGCGCAACGGCCCCACGGGCATCGTGAACCTGTTCTTTCAAAAGCAGTTCACGCGCTTCGAGAACTTCGCGCAGCGGCCATAGGCGGGCTGCAGGCGATCGGTCGGAGGATTTTAGGAACAACCCAGCTACGGGCATCTAGCCAACCGCTCAAGAGCTGCCGGCTGGGTTGTTCACTCCTACCCCCTCAGACCTGCGACCTGTGACCTCGAGTCTTTTCGTCTGGTCGCGCACGATTCGGGCACAGCATTGCCAGCCCCCGCAATTACCTTTGAGCTGTGAAAGGCAAAACCACCTACCGCTGCACCGAGTGCGGCGCCGACCACTCCAAGTGGCAGGGACGCTGCGACACGTGCGGCGAGTGGAACACGCTCGTCGAAGAAGTGGTCGCGCCCAAAGTGGCGGTCGGCGGCGGCGCGGCGCGCCGCATCGGGGGTACTCGCACGCTCGCTGAAGGCGGCAACGTCGCGCTCACACCGAAGCTGCGGGACGTTGAAGGCTCGGACGCGACACGCTGGAAGACCGGCCTCGATGAGTTCGACTTCGTCCTCGGCGGCGGCATCGTTCCCGGGTCGATGATTCTCATTGGCGGCGAGCCGGGCATCGGAAAGTCGACGTTGTTGTTGCAGGTGGCCGCGCGTCTCGAGCGCGGCGGACACGCGACGTTGTATTCGTCCGGCGAAGAGTCGCCGCTTCAGATCAAGCTTCGATCGGATCGACTTGCCGACACCGCGGCCGCCGTGTCGTTGTTGAGCGAGACGAATCTCGAAACCATTCTCGCCACGTCCGCCGCCGCCGCGCCCGCGGTGCTCATCGTCGATTCCATTCAGACGGTGTACACGGGCGATCTCGAAGGTGCGCCGGGCAACGTGGGTCAGGTCCGCGAATGCGCCGCGCGCTTGATGCGCTACGCAAAGGAGAGCGGCACCACGGTGTTCGTCGTCGGGCACGTCACCAAGGGCGGGGGCATTGCCGGTCCGAAGACGCTGGAGCACATCGTCGACACGGTGCTGTACTTCGAGGGCGAGAGCACGCTCGATCATCGCATTTTGCGCGCGACCAAAAATCGATTCGGCAGTGTCGACGAGATCGGTGTGTTTCGCATGTCGGGCACTGGGCTCGAACGCGTCGCCAATCCGTCGGCGTTGTTCATGGGCGATCGCGCCAGCCACGCGTCGGGGAGCGCGATCACCGCGCTGCTCGAAGGCACGCGGCCCGTGCTGGTCGAAGTGCAGGCGCTCGCCGCCAAGGCGGGATTCGGCACTCCGCAACGCGTGGCCACCGGATTCGACGGCCGACGTCTCGCGTTGCTGTTAGCCGTGCTCGATAAACGCGCCGGACTTTCCTTCGCGCAGCTCGACGTCTTCCTGAATGTCGTCGGTGGAATGCAGTTGCACGAACCCGGCGGCGATCTCGCCGTTGCTGCGGCATTGGCGTCGAGCGTGTACGATCGTCCGCTGCCGGCGGACTCGATCTTCGTGGGCGAAGTCGGACTCGGCGGTGAGGTGCGCGCCGTCTCGCAGGTAGAGCGTCGCATCGCGGAAGCAGCAAACATGGGAATGCGCCGCGTGTACCTCGCCGAGCGCGGAACGCCGAGGACTGTGAGCCGCGACGTGGAGTTGGTCGGCGTCCGCACAATTCAGGACATGTTGCGTGGAGTGTTTGCGTGAGCGCGCCCCGAGCGAACGTTGGGCAACCAATCCGCGACGTTGGCGTAGTGATCGTAGCCGGCGGAAGCGGCACGCGCGCCGGTGGAACCGAGTTGAAGCAGTTTCGTTGGGTCGCTGGAAAGCCGGCGCTTCTGCACAGCTTGCAGACGTTCATGTCACGACGAGATGTCGTTTCGGTGGTCTGTGTTCTGCCGCGTGAATACGCGGGCGATCCGCCGCCGTGGGTTTTCCAGTGCGACGTTGACCGGCTGATGCTCTCGACCGGCGGGCGCACACGAACCGAGTCGGTGGCCAACGGCCTCGAGGACCTGCCCGACGAAGCCTCCATCGTCCTCATTCACGACGCCGCGCGTCCACTCGTCGGCGAGGACACGATTGACCGGGTCGTGGCGTCCGTGCGATCGGGGACGGCGACGATTGCCGCGCTGCCCGTGATGGATACGCTCAAGGAAGTCGGCGACGACGGTCGCATCGTGCGCACAATCGAGCGTGAACGCCTCTGGCGCGCCCAGACGCCGCAGGGGTTTCCGCGCCAGGTCATCGTCCGGGCACATCGCGATGCCAGGGCCCAACACCTCAGCGCCACCGACGACGCCGCGCTTTGCGAACGGCTCGGAATTCCGGTATGCGTGGTCCGCGGAAGTGAACGAGCCATGAAGATTACCAACGAGTCGGACTTTGCACGCGCGGAGGCACTCTTTACGCTTCCGGAATGAGAACGGACACCCTTTCAACTCCGTTTTGGTCCGCCGAGGAGGTCGAGTCGGCGTTGCGTGGCACGCTCGCCCACATCGAAGCGCGCCGCGTGCTCGCGTATCCCACCGAGACGGTATATGGCTTCGGCGGCGGCATTGATCGCGATTCTGTTGACGCGCTGGTCGCTATGAAGGAGCGGCCGCCCGCCAAACCATTCTTGCTGCTCATCGCGGGCGCCGACATGCTCGACAACCTCGACCTCAGCCTGCCGAGCTACGCGGCGAATCTCATTGCTCGACATTGGCCGGGTCCGCTGACGCTCGTTCTCGCGGGCGGGGAGCATCGCGTCTCCGAACGTCTTCGCGGACCGGAGGGCGGCGTCGCGGTTCGGTGGACGAGCCATCCCGGCATGGCGCGATTGGTCCGCGCGCACGGTGACGCGATCACGTCTACGAGCGCGAATCGGCCGGGGGTTCCGCCGGCGACGTCCGCCGCTGAGATTCTTTCGCAGTGGGGGGACGCCGTGGCGCGCGGAAAGCTGCGCGTGCTGGACGGCGGCACGTTGCTTCCGTCGCCACCCTCCACCGTTCTCGACTGCACCGGCCGCCGGCCGCGCGTCATCCGGCCGGGCGCAATCTCGGCGAGCACGCTTCGTGAGAGCGTTCCCAATTTGATCGGAGACGCCTGAGCGCATGAGGATTCTATTCGTCTGCACCGGTAACACGTGCCGAAGTCCGATGTCCGAAGCGATCGCGCGAAAGGTCGCCATCGAGCGCGGTCTTCAGGATGTGGAGGCAAACAGCGCCGGCACGAGCGCGCACGACGGAGCGCCGGCGAGCGACGGCGCGTTGCTCGTTGGACTCGAGCGCAACATGGACCTCGGCGGGCACCAGGCGCAGACGCTGTCGCGCGAGTTGGTGCGTGAGGCCGATCTGATCCTGGCCATGGGACCGCACCATCTTGAACGCATCGAGGCGCTCGGCGGTGCTGGGCGTTCGTTTTTGCTGTCCGATTTTGCATCGCACGGCACGACGTTCCGAGCGATCAGCGATCCGGTGGGCGCCGAGCTCGATGTGTATCGCGCGACTGCCGATGAGTTGGAGCTGGACATCAGGCGGGTGCTCGATCGCATCGCCGCCGAGCGAGGCTCCGGAGCAGCTTGATGGAAATTCCCGGGCGATTGGTGTTGCTCGGACATCCGGTCGGCCATTCGCTCTCTCCGACGATGCACAACGCGGCGCTCCAAGCGGCGGGCATCGACCTGCGCTACGAAGCGCTCGACGTAGAGCCGTCAGCGTTCGAGCGAACACTCGTGGAGTTGCGGGGCCAGCGCGCCGCCGGCAACGTCACCGTGCCGCATAAGGAACGCATGTACGCCGCGTGTCACACGGTCACGAACCTCGCCAGGCGCGTTGGCGCGGTGAACGTGTTCTGGACCGACCCGCAAGGCGACCTCGTTGGCGACAACAGCGACGTGGGCGGGGTTCACCGTGCTGTGGCGACCCTGCTGAGGCGCGAACCAGGCGATCTAACGGTCGGCGTGATCGGAGCAGGAGGCGCCGCGGCTGCGGTGCTCGCGGCGGTCGAAACGTGGCCACGGTGCCATGCACACGTGTTCAATCGCACGCCGGAGCGCGCGCGATTGCTCTGTGAGCGTTTCAGCACCGTGGCGCAACCGGTTGATGACATCGGCGTGATCGCGGGAGCGCAGCTTATCGTCAATGCGACCTCAATCGGACTTCGCGACGGCGCGATGCCGCTCGATCCCGCCCTGGTTCCGGCGGACAGCGCCGTCATCGATCTCGTCTATCGGCCCGGCGAAACACACTTCGTTCGCGCCCTGCGCGGGCGAGGTGTCGTTGCCGCCGATGGGCTTGGCATGCTGGTGGAGCAGGGCGCGCTCGCGTTCGAGACATGGTTTGGCATGACGCCCGATCGCGCAGCTATGTGGGAGGCGCTCGTGCGTCGGTAGTCGGCGCCGTCAGTGCGCTGGCGGACCTCCTGCTTCCGCGGGCGTGCGCCGTTTGTGAGCGGTTGCTCGACCGGGATGAGCGAGACATGGTGTGCGGGCGTTGTTGGGCCCGCGCGCCCATGCTGCCCGCTCCAATGTGCGATCGCTGCGGCCATCCAACGCACCCCACGCATCACGGGCAAACCTGTCGCTGGTGTCCGCTGTTGCCACCCTACGTGCGCGCCGCACGCAGCGTTTGCTGGGCGACCGGAGAGATCGGACTCGGCGTGGTGCACGCGCTGAAATACCGTGGGTGGCACCGCGTCGCGGTCGGAATGGCGGCGCGAATGGCGCGGCTCGATTGGCCGGTGGATGTGGTCGAGGAACGACGTGCGGTGATTCCCGTACCCCTTTCCACGAAACGATTGCGCCAGCGCGGCTACAATCAGAGCGAGCGTATTGCGGTAGAGCTTTCGCGTTTCTGGGGCGTTCCCATGTGGGCGGATGTGCTCACGCGCACGCGCCATACGGAGACCCAGACGCAGTTGACACCAGGGGACCGTCTCCGCAACGTTTCGGGCGCATTTAGCGCCAGTCCTTCGGCGCGGAATGCGTTACGCGGCGCACACGTCGTCGTGGTTGACGATGTCGTGACGACTGCCGCGACCCTGAATGCGTGCGCTGCCGCGCTGTGCGGTGGTGGTGCACGCATCGTGAGTTTTGTGACCTTCGGCCGGGCGCCGGCACTTGGCGACCGGTGGTAATCCAACAGGAGAGATGGGGATGGCTATTCGCGTCGGTATCAACGGCTTTGGACGGATCGGACGACAGGTGCTTCGGGCCGCCAAGCAGCAGGGTGTGGCGGACATCGAGTTCGTGGCGGTCAATGACCTCACGGACACCAAGACGCTCGCCCATTTGTTCAAATACGATTCCGTGCATCGCACCTATCAGGGCGAGGTTCAGGCCGGCACGGGCTCGATCATGGTCGACGGCGACGAGATCAAAGTATTCGCCGAGAAGGATCCGGCGAGCCTGCCGTGGAAGGAGCTCGGGGTGGACATCGTGCTCGAGTCCACCGGTCGGTTTACGGACGCGACCGCGGCGCGCAAGCACATCGACGCCGGCGCGAGGAAGGTGATCATCTCCGCTCCGGCCAAGGGAGAGGATCTCACGATCGTCCTTGGCGTGAATGAATCGAAGTACGACGAGACCGCGCACACGATCGTGTCGAACGCGTCGTGCACCACGAATTGTCTGGTGCCCATGGTGAAGGTCATCCGCGACAACTTCGGTTTCGTCCGCGGGTCGATGGTCACGGTGCACAGCTACACCAACGATCAGAATATTCTCGATCTGCCGCACAAGGACCTGCGCCGCGCGCGCGCGGCGGCGCTGTCGATCATCCCGACGACCACCGGCGCGGCGAAAGCAACGTCGCTGGTGATTCCCGAGCTCAAGGGCAAGATCGACGGCATCTCGCTTCGCGTCCCCACGCCGGATGTGTCGTTTACCGATCTCGCCGTCGTCGTGGACAAGCCGGTGACCGCCGCGCAGATCAACGCCGCGTTCAAGGCAGCCGCTGATGGACCGATGAACGGCATCCTCCAATACACCGAGGAGGAGCTCGTCTCGTCGGATTACATCGGCAACCCGCACTCGTGCATCATCGACGCCAAGAGCACCAACGTGGTGGACGGGATGTTGATCAAGGTGTCCGGATGGTACGACAACGAATGGGGCTATTCGTGCCGTTGTGTGGATTTGCTGCGGTACGTCGGGGCACGTCTGGCATCTTGATGGCCGTCATCCCGAGCGGCGCGAAGGATCTGCGTAGGCTGTCCATCCCGAGCGACGCGAAGGATCTGCGTTGGCTGTCCATCCCGAGCGACGCGAAGGATCTGCTTTTATTAATACATGAATAAAAAAACCATCACAGACCTGCGCGACGATGAAGTGCGCGGACGTCGCGCCCTGGTGCGCGTGGACTTCAACGTTCCGCTCGACGGCGGCCGCATTACCGACGACACGCGCATTCGCGCCGCGCTCCCCACGATTCGCGCGCTGCTCGATCGCGGCGCGCGCGTCGTTCTTCTCTCGCACCTCGGACGGCCAAAGGGAAAACCCGAGGCCAAGTATTCGCTCGACCCGGTTGCCAGACACTTGGGCGAACTGCTTCCGCACGAGAAGGTCGTGTTCGTCGAAAGCACCGACACCGACGAAGCCGTGAAGGCCACACACGATCCGAACGCGCACGTGGTGCTGCTCGAGAACACGCGGTTCCTGGGCGGCGAAGAAACAAACGATGAACGGTTGTCGCGCGGACTCGCGCAACTCGGCGATTTCTACGTGAACGATGCGTTCGGCTCGGCACACCGAGCGCACGCGTCCACCGAAGGCGTTGCGCATTTTCTCAAGCCGGCCGTTGCCGGTTTACTCATGCAGAAAGAGCTCGACTACCTCGGCGGCGCCCTCGACAACCCGCAGCGTCCGTTCGTGGCCGTGCTCGGGGGCGCGAAGATCTCTGGGAAGATCGACGTCATCGAACAGCTGCTTCCCAAAGTCGATCGCCTGATCATCGGCGGCGCGATGGCCTGCACGTTCTTCAAGGCGATGGGCATCGAGACGGGAAAGTCACTCGTCGAACCCGATCGCATCGACATGGCCAAGGATCTGGTCGCCCGCGGCAGTGGAAAGTTTCTTCTGCCGGAGGACGCCACCGTCGCGACGGCGATTGACGCGCCGGCCGGCGCGCATGGTGTCGCGCGCGATGCGATTCCGGCGACCGAGGCAATGTTCGACGTCGGTCCCAAATCGGCGGCAGCGTTCGCCGCAGCGATCGTTGGCGCCAAAACGGTATTGTGGAACGGACCGATGGGAGTGTTCGAGACAAAGCCGTTCGATGCCGGCACGCGCGCCGTCGCGGAGGCCATGGCGCGGGCAACGAAAAACGGGGCGACGACGATCGTAGGCGGCGGAGATTCGGCAGCGGCCGTCGCGGAGTTCGGGCTCGAGGACGCGATGAGCCATGTGTCGACCGGCGGCGGTGCGTCGCTCGAATTTCTCGAAGGCAAGGTGCTTCCAGGCGTCGCGGCACTCGACGACAAGGCGTGATGCGCGCTCCCGTGTTCGCCGCCAATTGGAAGATGAACCTCGGGCCGTCCGACGCGCGCGCGTTCATGGCGGCATTCACCGCGCGATGGACCGCCCGCACCGATCGAACCGTCATCTTTTTCCCTCCGGCCGTGTCACTGAGCTCGGTCGTGCATGCGCTCGGCGGACGCTCGGATCTCGCGACGGGAGCGCAGAACATCTGGACCGAGGACAAGGGGGCGTTTACCGGCGAGACGTCGGCGCTCATGGCGAAAGACGCGGGCGCGCGATACGTGCTCGTTGGTCACTCCGAGCGGCGTCACGTGTTCGGCGAAACCGACGCCCAAACAGCGAAGAAGTGTGCGACGGCAGCGCGCGGCGGGCTTATCCCAATTCTCTGCGTGGGCGAGCTTCTCGCCGAGCGCGAAGCAGGCGCCACCATGGACGTCGTGCTGCGTCAACTCCGGGCGGGACTGGCGGACGTGACGCCAGATCTGATCGCGGGCATGGCGGTGGCGTATGAGCCCGTGTGGGCCATCGGCACCGGTCGAACAGCAACCCCCGCGGACGCATCTGAAGTTCATGCGAGAATTCTAGACGCGCTCGGGCAACTCATCGGAGAAGCCGCGCGGGGCGTGCCCATTCTGTACGGCGGAAGCGTGAGCGCGGCGAATGCCGCGGCACTGCTGGCGGCGGACGGCGTTGACGGCTTGCTCGTTGGCGGAGCCAGTCTGGATGTCGACAGCTGGCTTGCCATCTGCAACACTTGACGAAACGCGCTAAGTGTCGTGATATTTGAGGCTTACATCACGCCAACAGAGCCCGATTTCGAATGCTGTACACCTTCCTGCTCGTTCTTCTCGTCATCGACAGCATCGTGCTGATCGTCGCTGTGCTCCTGCAAGCGGGGCAGGGCGGTGGAATGGCGGCGTCGTTCGGTGGCGTCAGTAGCTCCGCGAGCTCGTTCCTGGGCACACGTCAGACTGGAAACCTTCTAACGAAGGCGAGCTGGTGGTGCGGTGGCCTGTTCCTCGGATTGTCGTTCCTGCTCGCGCTTGCGTCCACGCGCGGTCGCGCGCCCAAGTCCGTGCTCGATCAGACGTTCTCGCCGCCTCCGGTCACGTCGCCGGCAAACGCGGCGCCCGCGGGAGGAGCGAACACGACGATTCCTCTGACGCCTGCGCCAACGACGGCCGCTCCGACGACCAAAGCACCGGCGACGAAGGCACCGGCGACCAAGACGCCGCCTCCGGCTTCGAAAAAGCCATAGCGCTCGTGAGCATTCGTAACGGTCGCCCAGGGTTCCTCCTCCTCGAGGATGGAACCCTTTTTCGCGGACGGTTCGCCGGCGTATCGCCAACGACCGTGGCCGAAGTGGTGTTCACGACGAACATGAGCGGCTATCAGGAAGTCTTCACCGATCCGTCATACGACGGCCAGACGGTGGTGATGACGTCGCCAATGATCGGCAACTACGGCGTCAACACGTCCGATCCCGAATCGGCGCGTCCGCAAGTCGCGGGCATCGTGGTGCGCGAATTGTCCCGGACCTACTCGAATTGGCGCGCCGAGGGTGATCTGCTGAGGTGGCTGGATGCCGCACAAGTTCCGGCGCTCGAACAGGTTGATACTCGTCGTCTCACACGACATCTGAGAACGATCGGCTCCATGCGCGGCGTGCTCGCCGAGGGGACGGAACCGAACGCCGAAGTGCTTGCGGTGCTGGACGCGTGTCCGTCGATGGATGGTCTCGACCTCGCGTCCGTGGTTTCCACTCGCGAGCCGTACACTTGGGGCAACCCGAACGCCGCGCATCACATCGTGGCGTATGACTTTGGGATCAAGCGCAACATTTTGCGATTGTTCGCCGAGCAGGATTGCCGCGTGACGGTGGTGCCCGCGCAGACGCCGGCGTCGGTCGCGCTCGATCTCAAGCCGAACGGCGTGTTTCTCTCCAATGGTCCGGGCGATCCCGCCGCGGTGTCATACGCGCCCGTAACGGTGCGCGCGATTGCGGACAGCGGCGTTCCGATCTTTGGTATCTGCCTGGGACATCAGATCTTGGCTCTCACGTACGGCGCGCAGACGGTGAAGATGCCGTATGGACATCGCGGCGGAAATCATCCCGTCAAGGAATTGTCGAGCGGTCGCGTGCTGATCACGGCGCAGAATCACGGATTCGCTGTCGACGGAACGGTCGACGGGATCCCGGGCGCCGCCGAGCTCGAAGTGACGCACGTCAATCTGAACGATGGATCACTCGAAGGACTGCGCCACCGCGAAAAACCTATCTTTGCGGTGCAGTATCATCCGGAGGCCGCGCCGGGGCCGCACGATGCCCGTCCGCTGTTCGACGAATTCATGGTTACGGTCAGGTCCCACGCGTCAGCAAGTGGCCCAAACTCTTGACACATAAGAGTTAACGTCGCTAAGTTCGGTATGCGATCCCGGCTCCCCGGGCGCCTGAACACGAGGCTTTTCGAATGACCAAAGCTGACCTGGTCGAGAGAGTCACCGCCCAGATTTCGCGGACCGCTGGGCCGATGATTTCCAAGAAAGACTGCGCTCGCGTCGTCGACGCCTTCCTGGAGTCGATCAAAGAGGCGCTGCAAGGCCAGAAAAACATCGAAGTCCGGGGGTTCGGCACGTTCAAGATCCGCCATCGCAAGACGCGAATGGCCCGCAACCCACGGACGGGTTCGCCAGTCGAGGTTTCCGCCCGGCCCGTTCCCGTGTTCAAGCCGTCGAAAGAGCTCCGCGCGATGGTCGCCGGCATCGACATCTCCGAGCTGGAAGACGACGTCGAGGAAATGACGGAGGCATAACAGGTTCGGCAGTGCACGGACACGGACCACGGCTCGATGCCTCTGGCATCGGGCCGTCGCTGTCTTCCATCCGCGGCGTCTCCAGGATACATCTCGGGTATGAACGTGACCGTCCTTCTGTTTGCCTCGTACGCCGATCGTTTGGGCATGGGGTCCGTCGCGTTCGATCTCGCGCCGGGCGCCACCGTCGCCGACGTCCTGGGTCGAGTCCAGGCGCTTCCCGGGGCCGATCGCTTGCCCAGGGAGCCCTTGGTCGCCGTCAACGAGCGATACGCGAAGCGCGACCGCGTGCTTTTTCAGGGCGACGAAGTGGCAATCATTCCACCCGTGGCGGGCGGCTGATGCGAACGCGGCTGGTACGCGACGCGATCGACACGCTGGCGCTCGTGAGCGAAGTCGGCCGCACCGGGAACGGCGCGACGGTGTTGTTCATCGGCACCGTGCGCGACGTCAACGACGGTCGCGCGGTGAGCGGAATGGAGTATCGGGCCTATGAAGCAATGGCGGCGCGGGAGCTCTCCGACATTGCGAACGAGGCCGCCGAGCGCTTCGGCACTCCAGACATCGTGATCGAACACCGCCTCGGCGAGCTGAAGCTGGGAGACGCCAGCGTCGCGATCGCCGTGGCGCACCCGCATCGCGGACAGGCGTACGACGCCAACCGATACGTGATCGAACAGCTGAAAAAGCGCGTGCCGATTTGGAAGCTGGAGCACTACGTGGACGGGAGTCGTGAGTGGGTGGGGGCGGAGTCTGCCGCATCTTCCGGAGTAGATGCTTTGAATGTTCTCACCGGTGCGAAGGATTCGCGATGACTGAACGAGATCCTTTGGTCGCGGAGCCGCAGCAGGACAGTCCCGCGTTGCGCGACCAATTCGGGCGCAGCATCGAGTACCTGCGAATCTCGGTCACCGACCGGTGCAACTTCCGTTGCGTCTACTGCATGCCGGAAACGGGGATGCAATGGCTACCCAAATCCGACATTCTCTCGTACGAAGAGATCGCCGACGTCGTGGGACAGCTTGCGCCGCTCGGGCTTCGCCGGTTGCGTATCACGGGCGGCGAGCCGACGATACGGCCGCAGATCCACGAGCTCATTCGGATGCTGCGTGCTGTTCCGGGAATCACAGACATCGCGCTGTCCACGAACGGCGTGCGACTGCCGGAGATCGCGCCGCTCTTGCGCGAGTCCGGCCTTGATCGCGTCAACATGAGCGTGGACAGCCTGCGTGCCGACCGCATCGTCGCCATCGCGCGCCGCAATCTCTCGTTCGATCCGGCACGCGCCGCCATGGCCGCCGAGGCGGCGGGCCTCGATCCGATCAAGCTCAACATGGTAGTGATGCGCGGCGTGAATGACGACGAGATCGAAGACGTCGCACGTTTGACGATCGACCATCCGTGGCATGTCCGTTTCATCGAGCTCATGCCGGTTGGCGACATGCGCGAGCTCACGTGGGAGCACGTTGTGCCGAGCGACGAGATTCTCGCGCGATTGAACGCGGTGGCGCCGCTCGCGCCCGCCGCGGGTCCAGAGAAGGGCAATGGCCCTGCCGCGTATTATCGCTGGGCGGGTGCGCGTGGCTCGATTGGCGTCATCACTCCAATGACGCACACGTACTGCGCGTCGTGCAATCGTGTGCGTCTTACCGCCGACGGCCGCCTCCGCACCTGTCTATTCGGAAACCACGAAGTGGATTTGCGGGCTCCACTGCGCGCCGGACAGCCGCTCGAATCGTTCTTCCGACAGGCGCTCGCCGACAAGCCGAAGGAGCACGAGCTGCTGCAGTTGAAGATTGGGGGACTGCGTGCGCTGTCGCAGGTTGGCGGCTGAGCAATTCGCTCGCGGCACCGCTACAGAGTTGGGGGGATGGCGATTAACTTTCTGCCCGAACTCACCTCCTAAGCGAATCAACACATGGTCAACAAGATTACGGTCGTCGGCGCAGGGAACGTGGGCGCGACGACCGCGCAGCGCGTGGCAGAGAAGGAGCTCGCACGGACCGTCGTCGTCGTGGACGTCGTCGAGGGCATCCCGCAGGGCAAGGGACTCGATCAGTGGCAGTCGGCGCCGATCGAAGGCTTCGATTCGCGCATCATCGGTACGAACGGCTACGACGAGACAGCCGACTCCGACGTCGTCATCATCACCGCGGGCATTGCGCGCAAGCCGGGGATGTCGCGTGATGATTTGCTCAACACCAATGCGGGAATCGTCAAGCAGGTGTCGGAGCAGATCAAGCAAACGTCGCCCAACGCGATCCTGATCATCGTCTCGAACCCGCTCGACGTCATGTGCTATGTCGCCAAAGAGGCTTCCGGTTTCCCGCGCGAGCGCGTGATCGGAATGGCCGGCGTGCTCGACACGGCACGCTATCGCGCGTTCCTCGCCGAAGCGCTCGACGTTTCCGTGCGCGACATTCAGGCGATGGTGCTGGGCGGCCACGGCGACACGATGGTGCCGCTGATCTCCTACACGAGCGTGAGTGGCATTCCGGTCACGCAGCTCATGGATCGCGCCAAGCTCGACGCCATTGTGGATCGCACGCGGAACGGCGGCGCCGAGATCGTGAAGCATCTCAAGACGGGCTCGGCGTACTACGCCCCGTCCGCCGGCGCCGTGCAAATGGCCGAAGCGATCGTGTTCGATCAGCGCCGCATTCTGCCGTGCGCCGCATGGCTGCAGGGCGAGTACGGCATGAAGGATCTCTTCTTGGGCGTTCCGTGTCTGTTGAGCCGCAAGGGATTGGAACGGATCATCGAGGTCGAGCTCACCGCGGATGAGCGCGCCGCGCTCGCCAAAAGCGCCGAGGCTGTTCGTGAGCCCATGCGCGCCGTAAAGCTCTAGGTACTACCGGAGAGGAATGTTTCTCGTCGCGTTCTATCGGTCGACGATCGGTAAGAAAGTCATCATGGGGGTCACGGGACTGATTGGCATCGGTTACGTGATGCTCCACATGGCGGGGAACCTCCAAGCGTTCATCGGCCAGGACAAGATCAACAGCTATGGGGCGGCGCTGCACGGCCCGCTCAACGAGCTCACTTGGCTGTTGCGGATCGTGGTGTTCGTGGCCTTGGTGCTGCACGTGCTCATGGCCGTGCAGCTCACGGTCCGGTCGGCCGCGGCTCGCCCGATCGGCTACCAGAAAAAGGAACCACAGGTCGCGACGCTCGCGTCGCGACTGATGAAATGGGGCGGCGCGTTTCTGCTGCTGTTCATCGTCGTGCACATTCTGCATTTCACGACCGAGACGCTCGACTTCGGCCGGTGGGCCGGGATGACCGACGTGCACGGCAACCGCGATGTGTATGGCAACATCGTGTCGAGTTTCCGTCTTTGGTGGGTCAGCGCATTTTATCTCGTCGCGATGCTCGCGCTCGGGCCGCACCTCTATCACGGAGCATGGAGCGCGCTGCGCACACTCGGCTACGCCAAACCGTCGGCGACTCCGCTGCACCGGCGTATCTCGCTCGTCATCGCGGTGGTCGTGTGGCTGGGGTTCTCGCTCCTGCCGGTCGCCGTTATCACGGGTATTCTTCGATGAGACTTCGATAACATGGAGCTTCGGTCGAAGTCCCCGTCGGGGCCGCTCGAGAAGAAGTGGGACAAACACCGCTTCGAGATGAAGCTGGTGAATCCGGCGAACAAGCGGAAATACACCGTGATCGTTGTCGGGTCCGGGCTCGCCGGGGGCGCGGCCGCGGCCACGCTCAGCGAATTGGGCTACAACGTCAAGTGCTTCTGCTTCCAGGATTCGCCGCGCCGCGCGCATAGCATTGCGGCGCAGGGCGGAATCAACGCGGCCAAGAATTATCAGAACGACGGCGACAGCATCTACCGTCTGTTCTACGATACGATCAAGGGCGGTGACTTCCGCGCGCGCGAATCGAACGTCTATCGTCTCGCGCAGATCAGCGTCAACATCATCGACCAGTGTGTGGCGCAGGGCGTGCCATTCGCGCGCGAGTACGGCGGGCTGCTCGCCAATCGGTCATTCGGTGGAGCGCAGGTGTCGCGCACGTTCTACGCACGCGGCCAGACGGGGCAGCAACTCCTGCTCGGCGCGTATCAAGCGTTGGAAAAGGAGATCGCGAAAGGCGGCGTGACGATGTACCCGCGCACCGAGATGCTCGATCTGGTCGTCGTCGGCGGCCGGGCGCGCGGCATCGTGGTGCGCGACATGGTGAGCGGCACGATCGAGACGCATTTGGCCGACGACGTGGTGCTCGGCACCGGCGGATACGGCAACGTCTTCTACCTCTCCACCAACGCGAAGGGATCGAACGCGACGGCGATCTGGCGCGCATACAAGCGCGGCGCGGCGTTCGCCAATCCGTGCTTCACGCAAATTCATCCCACGTGCATTCCGGTGAGCGGCGAGCATCAGTCCAAGCTCACGCTCATGAGCGAGTCGTTGCGCAACGACGGACGCGTGTGGGTGCCAAAGCGACGGGAAGACTGCGGCAAGCGCCCGCAGGATATTCCCGAGGGCGACCGCGATTACTACCTCGAGCGGAAGTATCCGAGCTTTGGCAATCTGTCGCCGCGCGACATTGCCTCGCGTGCCGCGAAGGAAGTGTGTGACGAGGGGCGTGGCGTGGGGCCCGGCGGGCGCGGCGTGTACCTCGACTTCGGCGACGCCATCAAACGGGTCGGCAAGGACCGCATCGCCGAGCGGTATGGGAATTTGTTCGAGATGTATGAACGCATTACGGACGAGAATCCGTATGAAGTGCCGATGCGCATCTATCCCGCGGTGCACTACACCATGGGCGGGCTCTGGGTGGACTACAATCTCATGAGCACCATTCCCGGCCTGCACGTCATCGGCGAAGCAAACTTCTCTGATCATGGCGCCAACCGGCTCGGCGCGAGCGCGCTCATGCAGGGTCTCGCCGACGGCTATTTCATCATCCCCGCAACAATCGGCGACTACCTCGGCTCGAACAAGTTGGAGCCGGTATCGCCGGACAGCGCCGAGGTGAAGGCGACGGAGCAGGCCGTTCGCGAGCGAACGACCAAGCTGCTCGCGGCGCAGGGATCACGAACGGTGGCGTCGTTCCACCGCGAGTTGGGAAAGACCATGTGGGAGTATTGCGGCATGGCGCGCGACGCCGCCGGGCTTCGGAAGGCGTTGGAGATCATTCCCAAACTTCGCGAGGAGTTCTGGAACGATGTGCGCGTTCCCGGCACGGGCGCTGAGCTCAATCAATCGCTCGAGCACGCGGGCCGTGTGGCCGATTTCTTCGAGCTCGCGGAGCTGATGTGTCTCGACGCCCTGCAGCGCGAAGAGTCGTGCGGCGGTCATTTCAGAATGGAGCATCAGACGCCGGACGGCGAAGCGCTGCGTCACGACGATCAATTCGCGTACGCCGCGGCGTGGGAGTTCGCCGGCGACGGCAAGCCGCCGATTCTGAACAAGGAGCCGCTCGTGTTTGAAAACGTGGCGCTCTCGCAGCGCTCGTACAAATAGGACCACAGGGTAATCAGCGAATGAATCTCACGTTGCACGTGTGGCGGCAGCCGGGACCGACGGCGAACGGAGGACTCGAACGCTACGAAGCGCGCGACATCAGTCCCGACATGTCGTTTCTCGAGATGCTCGACGTCGTGAACGAGGGACTGGTCGAGAGCGGGCAGATGCCGATCGCGTTCGATCACGACTGTCGCGAGGGGATCTGCGGCTCGTGCGGCATGATGATCGACGGCGTGGCGCACGGTCCCATGCAGGGCACGGCTACCTGTCAGTTGCACATGCGGAGCTTCGCCGACGGCGCGTCGATCTACATCGAGCCGTGGAGATCGCGGGCGTTTCCGGTGATCAAGGATCTCGTGGTGAACCGCGGCGCGTTGGACAGGATCATCGCGGCGGGCGGGTTCATCTCGGCGCCGACCGGGAGCGCGCAGGACGCGAACACCCTTCCCGTTCCCAAGCAGTCGGCGGAAGACGCGATGGATGCCGCGGCGTGCATCGGGTGCGGCGCGTGCGTGGCCGCGTGTCCGAACGGATCGGCGTCGTTGTTCACGGCGGCGAAGATTTCACACCTGGGCTTTTTGCCGCAGGGTCAGCCTGAGCGCAGCCGGCGAGCCTCGCGCATGGTCGCGCAGATGGACACCGAGGGCTTTGGACACTGCACGCTGTACGGCGAGTGCCAGGATGCGTGTCCCAAGGACATCAGCATCGACATGATCGCGCGGATGAACCGCGACTATTTGGTGGCGTCGCTGACGACGCGGGACGAGAAGTCGGCGGCGGGCACGGGCTGAGCGAAGAGGGGGAGGGTGTGCCACGCCATGAGGGGACCTACAACCTCGGCAGCGTCACGCCCACCTGGCCCTGATACTTTCCAGCCTTGTCCTTGTACGACACCTCAGGCTCTTCTTCGCCCTTGAAGAATAACACCTGCGCGATCCCTTCGTTCGCATAGATCTTGGCGGGGAGCGGCGTGGTGTTGGAAATCTCCAGCGTCACAAACCCCTCCCACTCGGGTTCGAGCGGCGTCACGTTGGTGATGATCCCGCAGCGTGCGTAGGTCGACTTGCCGACCGTCACCGTGAGGATGTTGCGCGGGATGCGGAAGTACTCGACCGACCTGGCAAGCGCGAAGGAGTTGGGCGGAACGATACAGACGTCGCCCTCCCACTCGACGAACGACTTCGGATCGAACTCCTTGGGATCGACGATCGAGTTGAGGACGTTCGTGAAGATCCGGAACTCGTGGGCGACGCGCATGTCGTAGCCGTAGGAGCTCACGCCGTACGAAATGACGCCCTTTCGCACCTGCCGACCCTCGTATGGTTCGATCATCTTGTGTTCGAGCGCCATGCGAGTGATCCAGCGGTCGGACATGATTGACATGCGAGGTCTCGGGTCTCTGGTCTGAGGTCGGGCAGGGGCGGGGGCGCGTGCGGTTGGCGCGGCGCGGTCCGACAACTTACCGCAATCGTTCCGGTCTCCACAGGGCCTCGACATCTTCCGGTGCGCGGCGGTCTGCCCGAGACCTGCGGCCAGAGCGACGAGACCTGTGCTCGTCGGTTGACCCGCCCTAGTGCTGTGGATAATTTTCGCCCGCTGGACTTAGTGAAAGTTTTCACGAAGTTGGGAGACACATGCTTCACACGTACTTCCCGGTCCTGCTCCTCCTGGGCTTCGTCATCGCGAACGCGGTGCTGATGCTCGGGCTCTCCCACCTCACCCTCCGACCGCGCCCGAGTCCGGTTAAGCAGGCGCCGTACGAATCGGGGATCCCGCCACTCGGTGACGCGCACGAGCGCTTCTCCGTGAAGTTCTATATGGTGGCGGTGCTGTTCATCATTTTCGACATCGAAACTGTCTTCATGATCCCGTGGGGCGCATACTACCGGCAGTTGTCGTGTAGCGTGCCGCTCGTCGATTCCGTGTGCAGTGCCGGACACATCTCGATGTTCGGCCTCATGGAAATGCTCGTGTTCATGATCATTCTGTTCGTTGGGTTCGTCTACGTGTGGAAAAAGGGAGCGCTGCAATGGGATTGAGCCCGCGACCAGACCCGGACATCATCGACACGACGGGCAATGAGCCGTGGATCACCACGAAGCTCGATGCGTTCGTGAACTGGGGACGGAAGAATTCGCTCTGGCCGATGCCGTTCGGTACGGCGTGCTGCGCGATCGAATTCATGGCGACCGCCGCGAGCAAGTACGATCTCGCCCGCTTCGGCATGGAACGGCAGGCGTTCACTCCGCGGCAAGCCGATCTCCTCATCTGCGCCGGTCGCGTGCCCTTCAAGCTCGCGCCGGTCCTGCGTCGCATCTGGCAGCAGATGCCGCAACCCAAGTGGTGCATCTCCATGGGCGCGTGCGCGTCCACGGGCGGCATGTTCGACAACTACGCGGTCGTACAGGGCATCGACAGCATCATTCCGGTCGACGTCTATGTCCCGGGCTGTCCGCCGCGTCCCGAGGGCCTGATGTACGGCATTCTGATGCTGCAGAAAAAGGTGGCGAACGAGCGCATGAGCGATCGCTCGCTTCGCCACGAGATGGAGCCGGATTCCAAGAGTCAGCTGTACATTGCCCCGTCGGTGATCGACGAAGTGTCGGAGCCGTTCGGGAACTCCATCCATCAGACACGTTCGGGCCTGTGAACAACGGCTTCACACCGGTCGTCGCTGGGAGCGCGTTGGGCACCAGCGCTGCTGCGCCAACGACGCCCAAGAATATTGCCAACCGCGGCGGTGCCGCGAATCCATCGGTCGACGCCCTTCGCCAGGCATTCACCGGCGTGGTCCATCGCGCCGATGTCGTCTGGGGCGAGACGACGGTGATCGTCGACCGCACGCGCGTGCACGACGTGATCGAGTGGCTGCACGACGACGCGAGCCAGAAATATGATTACCTCTCCGACGTCACGGCGGTGGAGTTTCGCGACCTCGAGCAGGCGGTCGAAGTCGTGTGGCACCTTCGCTCGCTGCCGTATCGCCGATTCCTGCGCGTCAAAGTGCTGCTCGCGAAGGGCGCGCCCATGGAAGTCCCGAGCGTCTGGGACATCTACAAGGGAGCGGATTGGCTCGAGCGAGAGTGCTACGACATGTTCGGCATCACGTTCGTTGGGCACCCTGATCTGCGACGCCTGTTGATGTGGGAGCAGTACAAAGAGGGCTTCCCGCTGCGCAAGGATTTTCCGCTTCGCGGACGGTTCAGTCGCTCCGAACAGCTCCGGCAGGCGCTCGCCGCCAATCCGGAAGCGCGCTATTCCAAAGAAGAGCTGTCGATCGCCGACGCGTTCGAGGACCTGCCGGCCGACATGCGCCGACGCCTCGGCACCGGCGAACGGACGGGAGAGTAACGATGGCGACCACGAAACGGACGGTCGACGTCCAGCTGTCCACCACGGGCATGGATGCGCAGGGACGACCGCAGCGCGTGCCGCTCGTGGTCGACGAGAGCGGATCGCCGGTTGCGGTGGACGCCCCGCCGTCGATGGACGACCCGGATCTGACCGGTGAGCATATGCTCATCAACATGGGTCCGCAGCACCCGGCCACGCACGGCGTGTTGCGACTGGTGCTGGAGTTGGACGGCGAGACCGTCGTGCGCTGCATTCCGCACATCGGCTATCTCCACTGCGGCTTCGAGAAGATCGGCGAATACCGCCAGTACAACCAGATCATCCCGTGGACCGACCGTGAGGATTATCTAAACTCACCCGGCAACAACGTCGCCTTCGCGCTCGGCGCCGAGCGGCTGTTTGGGATCGAGATTACGGAGCGGTGCAAGGTGCTTCGCGTGATGGCCTGCGAGCTATCGCGCATCATCTCGCATCTCGTGTGGCTGGGCACGACGAGCATCGACATCGGCGCGTTCACGCCGTTCCTGTGGGCGTTCCAGCAGCGGGAAATCGTGTACGAGATGCTGGAGTCGTGGGTCGGCGCGCGTTTGACGACGTCGATGACGCGCGTGGGCGGCATGGCCGCGGACATTCCCGACGACTTTCTGCCCAAGCTCACGGCCTTCATCAATACCTTCCCGAACGTCGTTGACGAGATCGACCGCGTCATCACGCGCAACGGCATCTGGGTGGGCCGCACGGTCGGACTGGGCGTGATGTCGCCCGAAGAAGCGGTGAACTATGGCTTGTCCGGCCCCATGGTTCGCGCGTCCGGTGTCGCCTTCGACGTTCGCAAGGATTTCCCGTATCTCGACTACGAGACGTATGACTTCGACGTCCCGGTCGGCACCAACGGCGACGTCTATGACCGCTTCCTCGTCCGCATGGAAGAGCTGCGCCAGTCCACGCGCATTCTTGCACAGACGCTCAAGCGCCTGCCCGACGGCCCGGTCAACATCGACGACCATCGCACGATTTTGCCGCCCAAGAGCAAGGCGACGAGCGACATGGAATCGATGATCCATCACTTCAAGCAGGTGATGGAAGGTCCGCGTCCTCCGATCGGCGAGGCGTATGTCGCCGTCGAAAGCCCCAAGGGTGAGAAGGGCTATTACATGGTCTCCGACGGCTCATCGAAACCTGTGCGCTGGCGCATTCGTCCGCCGTCGTTCGTCAACCTCTCGGCAATTCCGCGCATGGTCGAAGGGCATCTGTTGTCGGACGTGATCGCCATCAACGCGTCAATCGACATCGTGATGGGGGAGATCGATCGATGAGCCGCGAATCGGGCGACGTCCATGCTCCGGCACATGCGTCGCACAGCGACCATGCGCACCATCACGCGCCGTACAAACCGATCTTCACGGCCGGCAGCGCTCGACGGAAGGCGCTCGACGACGTGCTGTCGCGCTACCCAACCAAGATGGCGGCGCTGCTCCCGGCGTTGTGGATGGTGCAGCACGAGCAGGGCTGGGTGAGCGAAGACGGCATGGCCGAAGTCGCCTCGGTTCTCGACCTGACGCCGGCCTATGTGAAGGGCGTGGTGACGTTCTACACCATGTACCACCAGCATCCGGTGGGTCGCCATTTCATTCAGGTCTGCACCACGTCGCCCTGCAATGTGTGCGGCGCTGAAGCGGTCGTCGACTCCTTTCTCAAGCACACGGGCTGCCAGGAGCTTGGGCAGACGTCGCCCGACGGTAAATACACGGTGATCGAAGTCGAGTGCCTTGGCGCTTGCGGATTCGCGACGCCGATCATGATCAACGAAGATTTCATCGAGTCGGTCACTCCGGAAACCGTTCCGGAGATTCTCGCGGGACTCAAGTAACGCATGGGATATCCGCATAAATCACACGACCGCGAGGCGGCCGTTCTCTCCAAGCACTTTGGCGAGAAAGAGGCGATCACGCTCGACGGGTGGAAGAAGCGCGGCGGCTACACGGCGCTGAAAAAAGCGCTCGACATGACGCCCGCCGACATCGTCAACATCGTCAAGGAATCCGGTTTGCGCGGTCGCGGCGGCGCCGGGTTCCCCACGGGCATCAAGTGGTCGTTCATGAAGCCGGGCGACGGCAAGCCGCACTACCTCTGCTGCAACGCCGACGAATCCGAGCCGGGCACGTTCAAAGATCGCGAAATCATGCGCTGGACGCCGCACGCCCTTATCGAGGGCTGCGCGGTGGGCAGCTACGCGATCGGCGCCGAGACGTGCTACATCTACATTCGCGGCGAGTTCACCGAGTGTATCAAGACCGTGGAGGCGGGGCTCACGGACTGTTACGCCGCCGGAATCCTCGGGAAGAACGCCATGGGCTCCGGCAAGACGATCAACATCTACGTCCATCGCGGCGCGGGCGCGTACATCTGCGGCGAAGAGACGGCGATGATGAACTCGATCGAAGGCCGTCGAGGCAATCCGCGCATCAAGCCGCCGTTCCCGGCCGTGTCCGGCGTATTCGCGCAGCCCACGACGATCAACAACGTCGAGACGCTCGCGGCGGTGCCGCACATTCTGAACAACGGCGCCGCCTGGTACAAGCAGTGGATGCGCCCGGACAACCCCAAGAGCACCGGCACCAAGCTCTATTCCGTCTGCGGCAACATCCAGAAGCCCGGCAACTACGAAGTGCCCATGGGCTTCCCGTTTAAAGATTTCCTATACGATCTCTGCGGCGGTCCGCTGCCGGGACGGAAGTTCAAGGCGATCATCCCCGGCGGCATCTCGGTGCCCATCCAGACCGTCGAGGAAGCCGAAGCCAGCCCCATGGACTACGAAGGCTTCGTGGCCAACGGCACGATGCTCGGCTCCGGCGGCGTCATCATCATCGACGACGCGCAGAACTTGGTGAAGCAGATCGCGCGCGCCGCACGCTTCTTCGCCCATGAAAGCTGCGCGCAGTGCACGCAGTGCCGCGAGGGCACCGCATGGACGACCAAGATTCTCGAGCGCATCGTGGCCGGTGAAGGCACGCACGAAGATCTCGACACGCTGTTGGACATCGGCGAGCAAATGACCGGCAAGACGATCTGCGTGCTCAGCGACTCGTGCGCTGTGCCCGTGTCGTCGGGCATTCAGAAATTTCGCGGCGACTTCGAAGCGCTGATCAAGAAGAAGAAGGTTCATCCCGTGCCGGCGGTGGCATGATGGCGGACGCACAAATGGTGAACCTGACTATTGAAGGTCGCTCGGTCAGCGTTCCAGCCGGCACATCGATTCTCGAAGCAGCCAAGCACGCCGGCGTGCTGGTCCCGCACTACTGCTACCACCCGGGGCTTCCAGTCGCCGGCGTGTGCCGCATGTGTCTCGTTGAAGTCGAGAAGGCGCCCAAGCTCGCGCCATCGTGCGCCACGTCGGTCGCGGAAGGACAGGTCGTTCACGTGCACTCGCCCAAGGCGCTCGAAGCGCGCATGGGTGTGCTGGAGATGCTGCTCATCAACCATCCGCTCGACTGTCCGATCTGCGACCAGGCCGGCGAGTGCGAGCTGCAGGACTACACCTATCAGGAAGGGCGAAGCGAGGGTCGCTACCGCGATCCCAAGCGCTTCAATCCGGTCGAGGACTTCGGCGGCGACGTGATGTACACGCCGAACCGTTGCATTCTCTGCACGCGCTGCGTCCGCTTCATGGAAGAGGTCGCGCAGGATCCCGTATTGAATGTCAGCGAGCGCGGCGATCGCGCGGTGATCGGCAAGTTCGAGGGGCAGGACCTCACGCACGCGTGGGCGGGGAACGTCATCGACCTCTGTCCGGTGGGCGCACTGCTCTCCAAAGACTCGCTCAACAAGGCGCGCGCGTGGGAGCTCGACCGCACGGCGTCCGTGTGCCCGAACTGCTCGCAGGGCTGCAACATGATCATCGAGACGCGCGACAACATGGTCGTGCGGCTTCGCCCACGCCCGAACGACGGCGTGAACCAGTACTTCATGTGCGACCACGGCCGCTTGAACTACCGCTGGATGAATCGTCAAGATCGCGTTGACGTCCCCATGGTTCGGCGCGGTGCGGCGCTCGGCGGAACCGACTGGCAACTTGCGGTCGCCGAAGCGGCCAGACTGTTGTCTGGAAAGCGGGCGTTCGTGCTGGCGTCGCCGAGATTGTCCAACGAAGCGTTGTATCTGTTGTCGGAGCTGGTCAAGACGACCGGCGGTAAAGGCGCGTATCGTGTGGAGCAGGGAGAAGAGGCGCCGCTGCCGGGCGTCAAGGATCTCTCATTGCGAGCTGATCGTGCCGCCAACGTGCGCGGCGCCGATCTGTTCGGATTCACGCGGAGCGCATCGCCGCTGTCCGGGCTCGGCGCTGGCGACGTGCTCGTCGTCGCCGATGAAGACCTCGAGGGTCTCGACGCACCGGATATCGCCAAGGCCGGCGCGATCATCGTCATCGGCACCACGCTGCCCGCTTGGGCGCGCCACGCCGCGGCGGTCGTCCTGCCGATCGCCAACTTCACCGAAGAAGAAGGCACGTTCACGAATCTTCGCGGACGCGTGCAGCGCTTCATGCAGGCGAAAGCCGCGCCCGGTTTTGCCCGGCCGAGTTGGTACGCACTTTCAGATCTGCTCGCTGCCGCTGGTGTACGTACGGACTACTCGCTCGCGAGCGAAGTCTTCGGCGCCATTGCCGCGGCGCGCCCGGAATTCGCCGGGATGAGCTACGACACGCTGGCGCTCAAGGGGAAGTCACTCGCCGGTGAGCCATCCACGGCGGGAGCAACGGCATGACGCTATTCGCGTTGCTTCAGGCAGCCCAGCAAGCCGCGGCTCAAACGGCGCAGCGAGTCGCGCCTCTCGAGCACATCCCACAGCCACCCAGCGGCATGGCGTGGTTCCTCGCGACGCTCGTGAAGATGTTGCTCATCTTCACGCTGTACATGGTCGGCGTGATGTACGTGATCTGGGCCGAGCGGCGCATCTGCGCGTTCATTCAGGATCGGCTGGGTCCGAACCGCGTCGGCTGGCAGGGGCTGCTGCAATCGATCGCCGACGGCGTAAAGAACATCATGAAGGAAGAGACGTATCCAGGTCAGGCGTACCTGCCGCTCTTCATTCTGGCGCCGGCGATGTCGTTCACCGCGGCCTTGCTCACCTGGGCGGTGATTCCGTGGGCCGCGCCGTGGACGTCCCAATGGGGCATCATTGATGGGGCGCTCGCGCCAATGCCCATCGGCTTCATCTTCTCGATCGCGATCGGCTCGCTCGGCGTCTACGGCATCGTGCTCGCGGGCTGGGCTTCCAACAACAAGTATTCGCTGCTTGGCGGACTTCGGTCGAGCGCGCAGATGATCTCGTACGAGATCGTAATGGGCATGGCGATCATTCCCGTGCTGCTGCTCGCCGGCAACGTGTCGTTGAGCGAGATCGTGGAAAAGCAGGCCGGACGCGGGCTCCACTGGAATGTGCTGAGCTGCACGGTGGCGTTCATCTTCTTCATGATCTCCGCGTTCGCTGAAACGAACCGGCTCCCGTTCGATCTGCCCGAAGCGGAATCGGAGCTCGTGGCCGGCTATCACTCCGAGTACAGCGCGATGAAGTTCTCGATGTTCTTCATCGCCGAGTACGCCAACATGATGACGGCGAGCGCGTTGATGGCGACGTTGTTCTTCGGCGGATGGGACATTCCGTTCACGCAATGGGACAACGCCGCGCCACACACGCTGATCAAGACGCTGCTGACCTTCGGCTTTTTCTGGGCAAAGATCCTGTTCTTCGTCTTCGTGTTCATCTGGATCCGCTGGACGTTGCCGCGGTTCCGCTACGACCAACTGATGGCGCTCGGCTGGAAGTTCATGCTGCCGGTGTCGCTCGCCTACATCATGGTGATTGCGACGGCCACGCTCATCCTGCAGTCGATCGGCATCAATCCGCAATCGTGGAAGTTTTCGGTCGGCATGCTCGGCCTGAATATCGTGCTCGTTGTTCTGATCTTCGGCGTGATCGATCGTGGACGCTTGATCAGTCCGGCGTATTCGCGTCTCGACAAACGCAATCTCGACAAGCTCCGGCGCGCACGCTTCGATCGCGTCCGCCTCGAGCCTGCAACCAGTGAAGGGGGAGCGGACTAGTGGCCATCGGCGTGAAGGTTCTCGAACGCCCGATCGCGGAGACCAGCTACGTGCGCGCGGCCGTCAAAGGTATGGCGCTCACGCTCAAGCATCTGCTCAACGGCGAATCGGTCACGTATCAGTACCCCGAGCAGAAGTGGGGCCTCTCGCCGCGGTGGCGCGGCACGCATCGGATGCTGACCACGGAGGACGGTAAAGCAAAGTGCGTGGCCTGCGGTCTCTGTCCAACCGTGTGTCCGGCCAACTGCATCAAGCTCGTACCGGGCGAAGACGAGAATGGCAACCGCTACCCGCTGGTGTTCGAGATCGATGAATTCCGCTGCATCTTCTGCGGGTACTGCCAGGAAGTGTGTCCGGAGGAAGCGATCCACCTCGGACGCCATTACGAGAACTCGGAGTACAGTCGCGAGGGGTTCGTGTATGACCTGGAGCGGTTGATGGCACAGACGCATCCGGTCAGTGAGATGTGGGATCCCGCCGACCCCAAGGGCGAGTGATGCAGTCAACCGGCATGGCGCACGGGACACTCCCGCTCCTCTACACGTTTCATTTTTACCTGTTCGGGCTCATCGCCATCGTGTCGGCGCTGCTCTTCGTCACGCGCCGGAGTCCCGTCGCGGCGGCGCTGTGGCTCGTCAACACCATGTTCAGTCTCGCCGCATTGTACGTGATGCTCGACGCGCAGTTCATCGGCATCATTCAGGTGCTGGTCTACGCCGGCGCGATCATGGTCGTCTTCCTCTTCGTGATCATGCTGCTCAACCTTGGGCGGGGCGAAACGGTGACCGACGTTCGCGGTCTCGCGTGGAAGCTCGCCGGGGGAGCGGTGGCGCTGGTGTTGATCGCGCAACTGTTCGCGCTGACGCGCTCCAAGACGGCGGCGGCGTTGACCCTTCCGCAAGGATTCGCGGCGCAGCAGATCGATCAGACCGGAGCAGTCGCGCCGATCGCCGGCCCGTTGTTCCACGAATACCTGCTGGCGTTCGAGGTGACGAGCATCCTGCTCCTCGCGGCGATCGTCGGCGCGGTGTTGTTGGGCAAGCAGCGGGGAGGCAATCATGCTCGCTGAGGCACTCTTCTTCTCGGCTGTGTTGTTCACGATCGGCGTGTTCGGTGTCCTGATTCGCCGGAACGCAATCATTGTGTTCATGTGCGTCGAGTTGATGCTCAACGCGGTGAATCTCACGTTCGTCGCCTTCGCCCAGGCGTACGGCGTTGCCGGTCAGGTGTTCGTGTTCTTCGTGATGACGGTGGCGGCGGCCGAAGCGGCAGTCGGCTTGGCAATCATCATCGCGCTCTTCCGTCATCGGCAGACGGTCAATCTTCAGAACATCAACCTCCTCAAAGGCTGATGCTTCCTCTTTTGCAGGCAGCGCAAGTCGCGCAAGCAACGTCCGCCGCAACGTCCGCCGCAACGCATCCGTTGGCGGGCACGGTCGCGCAGTATCTGTGGGCCGTGCCACTCTTGCCGCTTCTCGGATTTCTGATCAACGGTGCGTTCTCGATCTCGTCGGTCTATCACAAGGGTCCGGCCGATCCGGGCGCCGCGCATGGCGACGGACATGGACACGACCATGGACACGACCAAGCGCACGACGCGGATCATGGCCACACCGACCACGACGATGCGCACCACGCGGTGGTGCGGCACCGCTACGCCGGCCTGACGAGCATTGTGGGACCGGGCGTGCTGGTGCTGTCGTTCCTGCTCACCGCGGCAATCTTCGTCGCGATGCGCGGGGCAGGGGAGATGCACGCGCCGTTTATTCAGCAGTATTTCTCGTGGATGCCGGTCGGCGACCTGCAGATTGGCGCGACCTTCCAGCTCGATCAGCTGTCGATGATGATGGCGCTCGTCGTCACGGGCGTTGGCATGCTGATCCACCTGTTCAGCGTCGGCTATATGCGCGACGACCCAGGCTATCCGCGCTACTTCGCCTACCTGAATCTGTTCGTCTTCTTCATGCTGCTGCTCGTGCTGGGGGGCAACTATCCGCTGCTGTTCATCGGGTGGGAAGGCGTGGGTTTGTGTTCGTACCTGCTGATCGGCTTCTGGTTCAGCGAAAAGGCGAACGCCGACGCGGGCAAGAAGGCGTTCATCGTCAACCGCATCGGCGACTTCGGATTCCTGATCGCCATGTTCCTGTTGTTCGCCAACCTCGGGACGCTCGACTTTGGCGGAATCAAGGACGCCGCATCATCGCTGCCGTTCGGCGGCGCGGTCGTGACGGCCATCTGTCTGTTCATGTTCCTGGGCTGCGCCGGCAAGAGCGCGCAGATTCCGCTCTACATCTGGCTGCCTGACGCCATGGCCGGTCCAACGCCGGTCTCCGCGCTCATCCACGCCGCCACCATGGTCACGGCCGGCGTCTATCTGATCGCCCGCAGCAGCGTGCTCTTCTCCATGGCGCCGGTCGCGCAGATCGTCGTCGTGGTGATCGGCGCGCTTACCGCGGTGTTCGCGGCGTCCATCGGCCTGAAGCAGTGGGACATCAAGAAGGTGCTCGCGTATTCCACGGTTTCGCAGCTCGGCTACATGTTCGTGGGCGTCGGCTCTGGCGCGTATGTCGCCGGCGTGTTTCATCTGGTGACGCACGCGTTCTTCAAGGCGCTCCTGTTCCTGGGATCGGGCTCGGTGATCTACGCCATGCACGAGGCGTATCATCACACCGGAAATCACGACGACGCGCAGGACATGCGAAACATGGGTGGGCTTCGGCAGTACATGCCGGTGACGTTCGGCCTCATGTGGATCGCGACGCTGGCCATCGCCGGCATTCCGCCGCTCGCCGGATTTTTCTCGAAGGACGAAATCCTCGGCGCGGTGTTCGCCCGCGCGCAGGGATCGACGATCGCGAGCGCGCACCTGTTCGGAATCGCCGGAAGCGCATGGCTGTATTTTGCGTACGTCCTCGGCGTGGTCGCCGCGCTGATGACGGCCACGTACATGACGCGCATGATGATCTACACCTTCCACGGGCCCAACCGGAGCGGCGAGACGGAACGCAGTCATCTTCGCGAAGCGCCGTGGATCATGACGGGTCCGCTCGTTGTCCTCGGCCTGCTCACGGTGGTCGGCGGTTGGTTCAACATTCCGGAGTTCGCCAAGTTCCTGGGCCCGGTCGGGGGCCTCGATCATTGGCTCGAGCCGGTGGTTGGCGAGTCCACGGCGCGCGTCGTTGCCGGCGCTTCGGAGATGTCGCCAAGCCTGGAGTATGGGCTTGTGGGACTGGCAGTGTTGATCGCGGTCGCCGGGATCACGCTGGCCTGGACGCGGCTCAAGCCCGAGGCGCTCGTGCCCAAACGCGAGTCGCCGCAGGAGGAGGGCTTCGAGAAGGTGCTGGTGGAGAAGTACTACGTGGACGAGATCTACGATGCCACGATCGTGCAGCCCGTGATCGGTGTGTCGCGCGGCGTGTTGTGGAAGGGCGTCGATACCGGGTTGATCGACGGACTCGGCGTCGCGGGCAGCGCATATGCCGCGCGGTTCGTCGGATGGATTGGATCGCAGTTCCAGTCGGGCCAGCTCGGAACCTACGCCTGGGTGCTCGTCGTCGGTGTGCTCGCAGTCCTCGGCGCGTTTAGCATTCGATGATAACGATTCGCTAATACATGAACGCATTTCT
>JBDUEJ010000023.1:0-89043 GCA_040002475.1 bacterium
CCGGTGCGGGAATTTGGGTGTTCACACGTGCGGGAATCTGGGTGTTCTTCTACAACGCGCGAGAGAGCTGGAGCAATCTCGCCTGCTGGGTGACCGGCAGCTCGTGCGTCCGATCGATCATCGCTTGCCGCTCGGACCGGGGGACTGTCCGAGCGCGCCGGCCAAAAAATCAATCTCCAACGCCTGCTGGCCGATCTTCGCGTGCAACGCCTTCACGTCGACCGCCGGCACACCATCGCGTCGCGACGGATCCCCATCGAAGACGGCGGCGGCCTGGGCGACCAGCTGATCCTTCCACTGCTTGATTTGGTGCGGGTGCACATCGAAGCGGGCGGCGAGCTGCGCGATCGTCTCATCGCCTTTGAGCGCCGCCAGCGCCACTTTTGCTTTGAACACCGGTGAATGATTTCGACGAGGCCGTCGCATGCGAAACGCTCCTGAGGTCCGGCGATATCTTCGCCGGAGAGAGCGGCCGTGTCTACCTAAGCCCCTGTCTCAAATCGTCCGACTACCTCTCGGCATCGCGGACCACTTCGGGTACGACGACCGCCTGCCTCGCAGTTTACCGTCCGTGTCGCTTGATTCGCTGACATCCTATTCAACGGCGGTCGTGTTGGCGGAGGCCGAGGCGGTAGATGGCAATGTCACGATATATGAACTACTATGCCTCGCTCGCACGGTTCGCGAACGACAGCCGGCGACTATTCTTGAAATCGGAACGTTCGATGGACGGACAACACTCAATCTCGCGCTGAACGCCAGCCGGGACGCTATCGTCTACACCATCGACCTGCCGCCGGCGACGCCAACGCGTTTCGAATTGTCGGTCGACGATTGGAAGTATGTCGAAAAGCCCTCGTCTGGCTCCCGATTCAAGGACAAGTCTGTGGACCAGCAAATTCGCCAACTGTATGGCGATTCTGCGTCGTTCGATTTCTCAACTTACAGTGCGGACTTTGTCTTCATTGATGGCTCACACACATACGAATATGTTATGAGCGACTCGATGACCGCCTTGCGACTTCTTGCGTCCAGCCGCGGCCTCATCGCTTGGCACGACTACGGCACGTGGGAAGGTGTGACGCGCGCACTTAACGAACTACACGCTGCCGACCCGCGGTTCGCCAGGCTGACGAATATCGAAGGAACGTCGCTGGCGGTATTGGTTTTATCGTGAACAGAGGCGGTCTGAGGAAATCAGACGGGTGAGATAGGTGGAAATCTGCGCTTCACGAGGCGATACTCTCGCCACGCGAAGATCGGGCGCCAAGCGCTGGAACTGGATTCTTTGTTCAACACGCTCGGACGCGACTGCGGTTCGAGCGGAAGGCGATGGTCGATCGAACAGCGAAGCTCTCCGTGACGCGCCAGGCGAAGTTGGTCGGCTTGTCCGCGCATCGGTGTATAATCGACGCCCGACGAACTGCGTCTCGTTGCCAGTCACGGGCAGTCGGGTGTTGCCTGATCTGATGCAGGGAGGCCGTTGTCATCGGCCGTGACCACGTGCGCACGCTCATGCAACGTATGGGGTTCACTGCGACCCATCACCGGCCGAAGACGACGCAGCGACATCCTGCGCACTCCGTCTTTCCGTACTTGCTGCGCACGCTCATCGTCACCGGGTCAAATCACGTCTGGACCTGCGACGTCACGTACATCCCGATGGCGCGCGGCTTGTCTACCTCGTCGTCGTTGCAATGGACTGGGCGAGTCGGAAGGTGCTAAGCTGGTGGCTCGCCGTCTCGCTCACGAGTGACTTCTGCGTCGCGGCGAGCGAGGGCGCCCTGGCTCGCTTTTGGCTGTCTCGAGGTCTTCAACACCGACCAAGTTAGTCTGTTTACCAGCCTCGAGTCTCTGAGTGTGTTGCGTCGGCGTCAAATCGCGATCCCCATGGACGGGCAGGCTGCTGGCGGGACAACGTGTTCGTCCAGCGAAACTGGCGCTGCGTGAGGTAGGAGGAGGTCTATCTTCACCGTACGAGACCGCCTACGACGTCCGGGACGGCATCGCTCGCTACTTCGAGTTCTTTAACAACGTCGGCCACGCACGGCGCTGTCGTGTCGAACCCAGAATAGCGTGTACGATACGTCACTACCTGAACAACCCCGTCTTTCACCCCCGCGCCATTCCACTTATCTCGGTTGCCTAACCTGTCTCGATTCCTCGGCAACGTCCGCTAACTCTGCACAGGACCGTCACTCACGTCCACCGCTTCCGCTGCGGCGACAAAGTCTGCGCAGCGGAGGGACATTGTCCGGTATATCGACGCGACGGCCGAGGAATTCTTGATGAACTCGGGACCGAGTAGGGCGCTACTATTTTGACGTTGTCGACAACCGCTCGGTCTGAGAAGCCACGTCGACCGTCTTCGGATTAAGCCCGACTCGGCCTCGTCGAATTGCCACGAGCGGGTAGCGACTCCAACGCCCTCGCTCGTCGGACTCGCCCGCTACGACGTCACGAGCACGACACGTTCGCCGCACCAAAGATCGGGGGAATGCAGACCCTCGTAAACAGGTCATTGTACGAACCGGTTAGCACCTCGTTTCCAGGCCAATTGTTTTGAATATGCGTACTAATTGCCGTCATCGGACTGTAGTACGTCGTATGCTGTGGGTGTGCTCCGCCCAAATCATGGGTTACGAAGTCATTTTCACCAGACGTGATTCCGCGGAGGATGATGCCGCCGCTCGTTAGAGTCTCATAGACGGGACCGCCGCTGTCGCCGAGATACGTCCGAATCCATACTTCATTCTGACAAGTAAAGCCTCGATGATCATTTGGAGGGTCAAATGCCAGGTAGACGCATGTGGAGCGCAAGCCGCCAGCACCCGTTTCTCGATGACCGCTCGTGCGACCAATCGCGCCAAATACCCCGGTCGCGGTGCCGAATGTCGACACATTCTTGTAGTCGCTAAAAGTGAAGCTGCTGTCGCCGATGGTCGGCCAAGCCATCAGCCCTCGCTGAATGTCGATCGATTGCGTGACGAGTGGGTCGCTTATGAGGTAGATGCTCAGATCGGCGGTCTGACAGGTAACACCAGATGCGCACCCACTGCCGGTGAAAGACGCCGCCTCGAAGACTTCAGTGCCAATTTGGCGAGTGGTCGTACCCGTCGCCGGCTGCCGCATCGCTCCATTGTCGAGCGTGCCCCACACCTTCGAGCAGTGGGCAGACGTTACGCCATAGTACTGCGGAGCGATCACAAACGTCGCATTGTTTCGAAGCTGAAAATTGAATGCCATTGTGCAGACGTTTTGTCCGCCTCCCGAATTGACGAGCCCAATTTCAACCCCGGCAACGGGTGCGGTTGGGAAATTCAGGCTTGAGATCGACGCAGGAGACGCATGTCCAATTTCGAATCGATACATATCCGGTAACACGCCAATTGATTTCAAATCGGCTTCGACTGCCGCTTGCTGCGACTCACTTCGAAGGCCAATAACCAGCAGGTTTTCTGCCTCGTTGATGTCCAGGCTATAAATTCCTTTCGGCCATGTTTTTTGCCGGAGGAACGATGCCGCCTGCGCAAGTTCATTGAAGTCATATCGCGCGATCTTAAACTTCAGCCCCGCGTCGCCCTTTGCGGCCGGACCCATCAGCTGGTACTTCGCGGCTTGGGCGAACCCTGTGATACTCGCAGTTGCTGCGTCTGAAATGTTTCGCAGGTCCTTGAAATAGACAGTCAGTGCTCCCGTCGAGTCGCGAAACATTCCACCGAACCCTGGAAATTGCGACGCTAAGACTTGAAAGTCCTCGTCAAGGTTAGTTCCCGCGGCGAATTGCCGAGGCACGGAAATACTTCGCTCCGGTCGTTCCGGTGCAGATATGACGCGATCTCGGTGCACGCCAACACGGTCGACGCGAGCGCCGTACTACCGACAACCGACTTCCATTTCATTGAAATCTCTCCGGTGAATTCTTCTCTGAATTGCGCGTTGACCGGACTAGTCGACGCAAGGAAGCGGGCGGTATGCGATTGAGTCGCCTACCGCGCGCCAATCGAATGGCGTCCTGCTATGTGAGAGACTACTTATCTATGTAAGGCGACCACGATCGGAATTTGCAGGAAGGTCTTCCCGATAACGGGAATGGAGGCATCGAGAGAAGCGCGGAGATTCGCGTGCGTACTGACGCGGTGACTCACGCCTACGCTGCCGACGATTGCAGATCGATCTCCGCGTCTTGGTGTATCGACGGCACGATTTAATCCGATGCCAGCGATCGGTGACCAAGTGCGGCGTGAAGCCAGTGACGCTTCCCAGCCTACCATGAGGCCTGCAACGACAAGACTCGGTGGGTCTTTTGGGTTGGCTTCCCCAACTGGGCCACCCGTGACGATACCGTGCATGACGAGGGGGTACCATGCTCCCTGGGCGCGAAGGCTCAAGTCACCGAGCGCAGACTCGCGGTGTAGCGCAAAGCCACCAACCAGACCAATTGGTGAGATTCGAAAATGCCCGGGGTCCGGTACACCCTCGTTCGCTCGAACATCGGTCTGCCCCGATAGGCCTAAGAATACGGATGGCACAAAACCCGGAGCCTGGGCTTGAGCAGTGCGCGCCGAGGCAAGAAGAACCGGACCAACCCATAGAATCGTTAACAACGAACGCACTAACCGCATTGTTCCTCGCTGAAAGGTGATGGTATGAATATCTCTTTTTACCACGATCGTTCCCAAGGGCAAGAGCCAACTGTCCCAGCGGTCACAACAAACGCGACCTATGACGAAGCGGTGACGATGATTGAATCCGCAGTTGAACAATGTGGCCGTCCCCGGCCCCAGACTTCAAATCGTGTTGGACAGCCGGTATCGCGAATGGAAGATCCTTGTTTTTGATGACCGTCGCCCGCGAGACTCCCTTTGCGTCAACGCGCATGGCTGCGCATCCGCCGTCGGCGTACTGACGCAGATGTGCCATCTTATCGGCATTCAGATTGGCGACGTCAACCGCACTCGATCTTGGATTGCGTTCGGAGCCTACAGGTCGGGCAATTTCCCGTTCGGAACAGCCGGCGACGAGTATCGAAAGCACCGCGCATACGGCAACTCGATTCCACGTTGTCATGCGACTTCGCCTCGTAGTGACATCGTCCTGTTTTCGGCGGACGTTGCGAGGGCGCCAGTGTGCCGCGGCCGTAATGCTGCATGCGCGCTCCATCCGGCTACTCGCCGTCGCTATATCGGAGCGCTGCGTCGCGATGATTAGCTGGTTTGACGATTGTATATTATCAATATAGTCATTTTAATTGATTGTCAAGAATCTCATCGTCACAAGTGGGCGGCGCGACACACGATCGCCCGTCCGCGGAATCGCGAGATTCGCTTTATGTATGCTCGTTTTCCATTGGAGCCTTCAAGAAGGGCCGGTCGACCCGGGCATTCGCCATGATGGCGATCATCAGCAATCATCATCGCTTTGTGCTAGGGCAACGAGGGCAGGTACGCCTCGAGTCGACCGTCGTAGCGCGCGCCGATGAACTCTGCTCGTCATAGAGCATCGGCGGGGGCACGGCACAGAATGCGCCATGCAAATGGGCGAGCTAGGAATCGTTGTTTTGCGCCTACATCACTCCTGCCGCGACCGGCACTACCTCAAGCGATCACCACTCGGGCCCGCCTGTGGCGATGTGTCAGCTACGACGAACAGCGTTCCCACGTCGCCGATTTGGTTTTGATTGCCCGACTGACGGAGTCGGCATAGGCGCGTTTGCGCGGCTCGTCCTGATCGACGTCAGGCAGACTGAGCATTTCTACATGAACCCAGCCTGCACACACTTCTCCTTGTAGGCGGACGCTGAACACCATGGTACCGGATCCGTGAAGCATGATTCGGCACGATAGCTCTCGCGAACCACACGCGCGCGTCCAAGGATCAATCGCGTCCAGATCGGGGACCCAAAACCAACCGACGGCGTGGGGACGCATGGCGTTTGAGTCTCTGAGCGTATCTCCACGGTTCAGGGCGCGAGATAAGTCGGGCCCAATCGCTGCGGTGAAGGTAACAGAATCCGGACCACGAACCTCGGTCTTGCTCGCGGACACGACGATAGGGAGATCCCCCAACGAGTGCCGTCGCGACGACGATATGCAGCCGGCCAGAATGAACGCTCCGATACCAGCCGCGTACCAAAGCGAGCGCCTATTGGCAATAGACATCGATTGACTCTCAGAGCGGGATTTCTGCGGCCTTCTATGAACGCTCAAGGCGTATGCACGGTCCAATCACGCTGTGTGCGTCAGCTTCGACATCGGTTGGCGTTCACCTGGCGGTCGTCTGCGTGCTGCACTCCAAAGAAGCTAGTCAATTGAGTTGCTCGAGTTTGTAGTCTTCCTATGGATTACACCAGTACGCGGCCGCAGCCTCAGTGGGCCAAGCCTCCCGTTGTCGAGGCTCTGACACTCCTCCGCGGCACCGCCTGCCGACTGCGATCCATTCCGATCAGCATTCATGGGATATTCGAAAAGGAGTGCCCGTTGAGCATGCCGTCGCGAACTATCAGACAATGCGAATCAATGTGCCCAACCTCCCTAACGAAAGGCCGCGACTAGGCGCGGCCGGACGGTTCAACACAGTCGTGCCGCCGTCGGCCGTGGGATCGAACCGCCGAGTAGTTCGACGGTTGAGCGAAGTACATCACGTTCGGCGTTCGACCAGCCGACCGCGTGGAGGCTCCATAACGACAGGAATGACGCCTGGCATAGTCTTTCGACAAGCGCTTCGGAGGCCGTTAGAGCCATCGCCGAATCGCTGTGAAAGCGGTCATGATTCGCTGGGCTTGCATTCACATTTCAGCAAAGCGCTATCGTCCTGTGCGATGGAGCAGGCCGCAAGCGACATGCCGAGGCGTCCGGCTTCCTCGATTGCTGGAAACCGACAGCTGCTTCGCTTCGGGGCTTTATGACATCGCATCGCGGCGTGGCGCCTGCCGACCGATGATCGCGAGCCCAATGCTGGAGGGCGTCCATTGCCGAAGAATGAGACTGTTCTGAACAGAGGCAAGCCGCAGCCCCAACGAGGGGCATTTCGAGCCACGCCGTGCTTAAACGGTGATTAAACGAAAAGTGCGGCCCCGTCGTTCCGGTAGCCGCACTTCGTCATAAATGCTTGTTGTTTAGCGGCTTAACAAAGTTGCCCCTCCTGGGATCGAACCAGGACTCTCCTGATCCAGAGTCAGGCGTGTTGCCAGTTACACCAAGGGGCAGTCGATACACACAATTTGCCCCAGAAGCGCGGGGCACTTTGATTATAGTGTGACTGACATCTCGCAACAACCCCGACGACCTCGCTCCAGCGTCACGTCATCGGCCCACAACCCGCACGCTAACTTCATCAACGACCATCGTTTGCACAGCCCGCGTTCTCCCCGCTCAGTGTGGCCGCGCCGCACCGCGCTCGCCGCCCTCCTGATCGCCGGAATCGCCGCCTGCACCGACTCGCTGCGCTCCGCCGGACCCAACCCGGCCACCGCCGAAAACCACGCCGACCAACTCTTCGACGCCTTCGCCTCGCGCTGGAACCAGGTCGACGTCTCACCCAAATACGAAATCGCCCGCGTTCGCCTCGCGCAATCGGCACTCGTCCCGTCGCGCATCTTTGGCGACTCGGCCGTCTGGGAATCGCGTTCATCGCCGACGCTCCGGACCCTCCTGGTGAGCGGCACCACGGTCGACGGACGCTATCACCTGGACACCCGGCCGTCGTTCACGCCCACCATCCGCCCGGGCGACACGCGCCACACGATCTCGCTCGAGCAGGTCACGCCGTCCGCCTACCGGTGGGACACGAAGGTCGACATGGCCGTGGGCAGCATCTCCGCCGACGAGATGAGTCTTCTCATATCGACCCTGCTGGGCGCCGCCGAGGGGCGCGGCGAGCGCGAGTTGCGCGACGACTATCGCGCGGCGGTTCCGCGAGCCATGGCCGCATTCGGCCGCGGTTTCTCCATCGACTCGCTCCACGTGACGCCCGGCGCGCTGGGGACGACGAGCGTCGTCATCGTGTCAGGCTTTCATCCGGAGCTCATGACGCCGGCGTATCCGGCGCTCGCCGGCTATCTCGACAAGTACCTGGGTCCGGCGAAATACCACTTTGCGATCGCCGATCGCTCCGGCGTCGCGCTGTTCGACGTCCTCGGCCGCGATCGCACGATCACGGTTCGCTATCGTCTGCAACAGCTCAAGCTGACGTCGCTCTTCGGCCCGCCCCGCGCGTGGTCCGACAGCCTGGTGCTCACGGCCGACGCGACGCTCAAGGTGAAACACTTCACCGTCGGCTTTCACAGCCTGGTCACGGATTTTGTGATCTCTAATACCGGTCGGGATCGCGCGTGGACCGTCATCGCGCAGCGCGAGCCGAAATGGGACCTCCCGTTCATCACCGAGCGGCTCATTCGCTCACCGCTTCACCGCCCGTTCGACGGCGCCGGCGCGATGCTCCGGTTTGGCATTCGCGACAGCGCCGGAACGCAGAGTGTGTTCTCTCGACGCACGCGTCTCGACGTCGAAGAGAGTACGATCATGCGCTGGCTCGGCTCACTCGCGTCGCATGCGGTCGGCGACCTCGATGCGAAAGTGGAGGTCGAGGAAGACCGGTTTCTCCGCGACGGGTTCGTCGCACTGCAGGCCGACATCCACGCTCTCGTGCCGCGCTGGAAGTAATTGGCCGGACGCGACGCGTCCGAAAACAGAAAACGCCACGGAGCATTGAAGCTCGTGGCGTTTCAGACCTTCGGGACCGTCGTGGAGCCGGGCGGGCAGTCTCGCCGGATCTGCCACGCGCGCCGTCATTGGAACTGTGCGTCCTACCGAGCGGCGGCGGGCATACTCCGAAAATGCGAAAACTATGCCGGACCAAATACTATTCGCAGCGGGAAAGCTGCATATGGAGCTGACCGGGATCGAACCGGTGACCTCTGCAGTGCGATTGCAGCGCTCTCCCAGCTGAGCTACAGCCCCGCGTGTGTGGCGCCAAGCTCGAGCCGGACGTCGCACCATGGAAAAGGCCCCGCAACCCGCGGGGCCGCTCCCGACCAACGTAATTCTAGAGAGCGATGCGTTATACGTCAAGTTGACTGCCCACGCACACGAAGGTAACGAGAGAATACAGACCACCCGTCACAGACCATCCAAAATGTTGTCACAGCTCCGTCCCGCTCATGTTTTGTCGGCGGCCGACCGCATCCGGCCGTTCATTCGCCGCACACCGCTCGTGCGCAGCAGCGCGCTGAGCGCAATCGCCGGCGGTGATGTGTACCTCAAGCTCGAAAATGAGCAGATCACCGGATCGTTCAAGCTCCGCGGCGCCACGAACGTGTTGGCCACCCTCGCACCCGAGGTGCGCGCGCGGGGCGTGGTCGCCTCGTCAGCGGGCAATCACGGAATCGGCGTGGCGTATGCCGCCAAGCATTTCGACACGCAGGCCACGATCTTCGTCCCCGCCACCGTAGCGCAGGTCAAGCGCGACGCGATCGCCGCACTCGGCGCCACCATCGACTCGTCGCAGCCGCACTACGATGCGGCAATGGAAGCCGCGATCGCGTTCGCGGCCGAACGCGATGCGACGTTCATCAATCCCTGTCTTGGAGACGTGCTGCTCGCGGGACAGGGCACGATCGCCCTCGAGGTTCTGGCCGACTTGCCCGATCTCGCGACGCTCGTGCTCAGCGTTGGGGGAGGCGGATTGCTCGGTGGCTGCGCCAGTATCGTTCGCGCAGTGTCGCCCGGCGTTCGCATTGTGGGCGCGCAGAGCGAGAACACGGCGGCGATGTCGTTGTCGATCGCGGCGGGTCGCGTGGTCGAGATCGAGAACCTGCCGACACTCGCCGACGGACTGGCCGGCCAGATCGACGACGCGGGTCTCGACATTGGCCAGCGGGGACTCGACGCGATCGTGACGCTGCGCGAGGCCGAGATCGCACAGACCATTGGCTGGCTGTGGGCCGAGCACGGGCAGCGCGTGGAAGGGGCCGGGGCGTGCGCCGCGGCGGCCGTGTGGCTGAAAAAGCTCGATCTGCCAACGCCGATCGCCATCGTAGTGAGCGGTGGGAACATCGATCGGACAAAGTTCGAGCGGATCGTAGGCGCGTAAAGGCGGCGCGGATTTCCCCGCGCCGCCTTCCACCCTCAAGCGTTTACCGGGGCCTAGCGATTTCCCAGGCTTTCTCGGCGCGTGTTGTCCGGGCGCCGCTCACCACCGATGGAGCTGGTGCCGCGGTTCGCCGGATTGTTCGAGCTCACGCCTTCGTTCTGGCTGTCGATAGCGACCTGACGGTCGGTAGTCGTGGAGCCGCGTGAGTTCTGGAAGCTGCCGTCAGCGGTGCTTCCCGCGGCGGCGGCATTGCCTTGCGACGAAACGCGCGAACGCGAATGGCCACGGGCTTCCCCGCCCCGGCGGCCAATGGCGGCCATGTGCTCGCGATTCCGGCTGACGGCGACGCCGCCCTTGCGGCCGGCGTCGCGGGCCTCGCCCGAATCAAATTCGTGCGCGGTGCCCTTTGCATGCGCCGCCTTGCCACCCTTGCTCGCGATCTCCTTCTGCTTGTCGCGATCCATTGACGCGAAGCCGCGATTGCTCCGGGTGCGCACCTGCGCGCCTCCGTTCTGCGAGCCGTTCTGCCGACCGCTTTCACTGGAAGCGTCGCGCTGTCCGATACGGTCGCCCTGCCCGTCCGTCGCCATGTTGCGATCGTCGTTGCCCGGTCTATTCGGCATCCCACTCCTCCCCAAAAAATTGGCTCTTTCCGACCGTTGACGTTCAGCCCCGTTGCTGTGTCGATGCTCGACGCCACGTACTACTAAGCCCCGCGTGGGCCACGTTTGCTCAAAGTGTGCAAACTGCGAGCCGTCGCGAGTCGTGCGTCGCACCAATCGTCATTTTTGAACAGTGAAAACAAAGAGCAAAACGGATCGCCGTCCGCCATGCCGCTCTCGTACCGTCCATTTCGAGAACTCTGCGCGCAAAAAACAGTCCACGGTGGCACTATATTCCGCGCCATGTCGCTTGCCATTCGTCTTCTTGGAACATCAGCATCGCGCCCAACCGTCGAACGCAATGTGTCGTGCGTCACATTTCATCGCGAAGGTGAAACATTGATGTTCGATTGTGGCGAAGGCACGCAGCGTCAGATGATGAAATACGGAATTTCGTTCGCACTTGCGGACATTTTTTTCACGCACATGCACGCCGACCATTTGCTCGGCGTCATCGGGTTGATGCGAACCATGGCGTTGCAGGGCCGGATTGAACCACTTCGCCTCTGGGGACCGCGTGGATCCGCGCGCGTTCTCAAACGCGCCGAAGGTCTCGGCTTCGAGCGGACCACGTTTCCAATTGAAATCATCGAGCTCGATGCGGGGCAGCGTGTCGAACGCGCGGGCTACGCATTGGTCCCATTCGCAGTCGATCATCGCGGCGCCGCATCGATCGGCTACGCGCTCGTCGAAGAGGATCGCAAGGGACGATTCAATCCCGATCTCGCGCGCGAGCTGGGAATTCCCGAGGGACCGCTGTGGGGACAGATTCATCGCGGCAAATCCATCACGCTCGACGACGGACGAGTGATCGAACCGTCCGTGCTCGTTGGAGCGGAGCGACCGGGGAGAACGGTGGTGCTCACGGGCGACACGCGTCCGTGCGCCGCAACCGTGGAAGCGTCGCAGAGCGCCGACCTACTGATTCACGAGGCCACGTTCGGCGACGAGGAGGCGCAACGCGCGATCGAGACTGGTCACTCCACAGCGCGCGAGGCGGCACTCATCGCGCGCGAGGCTGGCGTGCGCCGCCTCGTGCTCACGCATTTTTCGGCGCGTTACTCGCGCGAGGCGAGCGAGTTGGATCGAGAGGCCAAACAGGTGTTCGCGAGCACCACGATCGGCAAAGACGGGATGGAGATAGACGTCCCGTACCGCGAGCTCGGAAACACAGGACAATAGGATGATAGGATGGTAGCCTGCAGCCTATCCGTTGGAGGCTTCGGCCGGGAGCAGTGTGTCGGGCCGCGAAATTTTCATCGATCTCCGGTACAGCCGCGCGAGCGCCTCCTCGTCGAGCGTCTCCATGACCTTCGCCTTCGACAGATGCGACGTCACGCTGCGAGCCTCGGGGCCGTTGCTGATGTACCAGTTGTAACGATCGAGTCGCGTTCCTCTGCCGTCCGGATGGCGAAAGATCACCATCGCGTTGCTCGAGCCTGCAAGGTCGACTTCGACGGCCCAGCTGATGCCGTCGGGGGAGCGCCAGGTTTTCATAGTCCGAGATGGGAGTGGCTTACGCGTCGGTGCAGAAACTAACCGACCAGCTCAGGGGACAGCGGCTGTCGTCCGGCGTATCCCGCGTCCACTTCGTGCCAGTATTGGACCTCGGGCTCGCCCTGCCGCCAACAGAGGAGAACGTGGCGGCCGGCCATCTCGCTGGGGAAGTCCACCAAACCGAGGCGGCGGTCCTTGAGCTGAATGCCAAGCGCCTCGAGCTCGCGCTGATACCCGTCGATCTCGCGAGCTAGAGTCTGGGCCTCGCGTTCGAGTTGTTCGGCGCGCGCGCGCGGCTCGTCGGCTCGGGCGGTGGACGCGACCAGGTCGAGCTCGAGAATCGCCTCACGCCAGCGCCGGTGCTGCTGGACAACATCCTCGATGATCTTCCGAACCAGGGGGAGGGTCCGGTTGGCCTGCTCCACCGTGAAAAGCTGCATACCTAAATATTACCTGATCAATGGGTGCGCCGCTCGTCTTCGGCGTTTCGCTCCTCGAGCCGCCGGCGCCGACGCTCCTTGGCCGCCGCATTGCGGCGCAGTTCGTCCTCTGTTTCCGGCTGCAACTCCGGTACTTCGATGGGACGACCGTTCCGGTCTACTGCAACGAAGGTCAGATAGCACGAGTTCGTGTGGCGTCTCCGGCCCGTCAGCAGGTCTTCAGCCTCGACACGCACTCCGATTTCCATCGACGACCGGCCCGCGAAGTTGACGCTGGACTGCATGATGACAAGATCGCCCAGGTGGATTGGCTCGCGGAAGTCGACGCGATCGATCGATGCCGTCACGACGGCCGCGCGGCTGTGACGAAACGCGGAGATCGCCGCGCACTTGTCCATCATGGAGAGGATCACGCCCCCGAAGACGTGCTGCATGTTGTTGGCATGCTCTGGCATCATCAGCTCGGACGTCTCGTGCTGGCTTTCGCGAACGGGTTTGATGGGACGCATTGTCGGTGGTTCGAGACGGGAGTTGTGCGGCGCGCGGAAAGGACGTCAACCGTACGACGCGCCAAGCCGCATGCTCTGCCGCATGCTCTGCCGCATGCTCTGCCGCACGCTCTACGGACGCAACACGAGAGTTCTCGTCATACGTCGCGGCCTCGTCGAACGCGCGCAGCAAGGCCTTGCGCTCAGCATCGGACGGCGCTGCGCGGTCGAGCCAGTCGATGCGCCGCAGGGGAGCCGTGACGGTGGCGATCGACCAATGGTGCTTCGAAGAATCGCCGAGGCTCAGTCGCGCCGTTCCCCCCGAGGCGTCGTAGCCGGCGAACACCGAGTATCCGGGACCCGCCCAGGTGTCGTTGCCGTCGCTATCCGGCTCGGCAAATCCGGCTCGAAAGTCGCGCCACCAGGCAACCGAATCCACCGGAAGCGGATCCAGCTCCACCAGGTTTCCGGCCGCTCCCTCGCCCTGTCCGGGGACACCAAAGCTCACCGCGGGCCGGCCGTCGACGTCGGACAGGGAGAAGCTCTGCTCGTCGAACTGCAAACGGGCCAGGGCGTCAGCCGCTCGGCGATCGCCCCCTTGGAGTTGGCTGCCGCCGTGGAGAATGGAATCGCGCGTCGCCTCGTAGGCCCGCTTCCCGGCCGCAGCCAAACGATGTCCGACTGCAGGCCCGAAGAGATCGCCCACTCCGCTCGCCTTTCCGGAACGGAGGTCCAGCACGCCGCGCCGAGTGGAATGCCATGGCCGGTGTCCCGCGAGCTCGACGTCGACATGGTACTCGTAGGAGACGTAGGGGCCGAAGACGTCGAGGATGTCGACCTGCGCCGTTGCTGATGTGCTCGGTTTGGCCGACCCTTCGTCGTCCGGACTGAGAGGGCGTTCATCGGGATGCGTGTGGGCATACGCCGTCGCGATTTGGCGGACGGTAGTGTCGGCAAAAACGACGGCGCTGTCGCCGGTCGACAGGTCGCGCCGGTACAAGCGTTCGCCGAGCAGGAGGGCGTCGTCGAAGGAAAAATCGTCGTCGGCGGTGAACAGCTCGTAGAAGTGCCCGCCGTAGCTCGCCAGGATCAAGGGGACGCCGCGAATGCGGAGCTTGCCGGCCGTCGTCGCAATCCAGTAGGTGGAGTCGGCACTGCTGAGCAGAAACTCGGCGCGGGGCGGTGGGGGCCCGGCGTCCGCGGAGCGCGATGGCGAGCACGCGGCGAGCGCGACGAGCACAACGACTGCGCGCAATACTTTGACAACGACCGAGCCAAAACGCGAAGAGGGCATCGTGGCAAATATACTGCATGAGACTCTAACGCCGGCGCGACTTAGATTTCGTTCTACCTTCGCCCCAACCTTCATGTCCGGCTTTCGTCGTTCGCTGTTCGTTTTCGTCGTCGCCACCGGTTGCAGCAGTGCCGCAGAACATGCCGACAAGAAATCGGCTCCAGCGAACGGATCTCGTACGCCGATCGAGAGCGCCGGTCAGATCGACACGGGTCAACCGACCACCGTGCGCGCGCTGTACGTGAACCGGTGGGCGTCGCAGAGCAAGAAGCGCATGGCCAAGTTGATCGCCGCGGCTGATCAGACGGAGATCAACGCGCTCGTGATCGATATGAAGGACGAGTTTGGGTTGAACTACAAATCCTCGAACGCCGACTTCGCCAAGAACGCGGGAACAGCGAGCGTGGCGCACGTGGCGCCGCTCCTCGACTCGCTCAAGGCGCATAAGATTCTGCCGATCGCGCGCATCGTGGTGTTCAAGGATTCAGTAACGGCGCGCGTGCATCCCGAGTGGAACATTCGCAAGAAGGACGGCTCGATCTGGCGCGACAAGAAGGGCGTCGCGTGGGTCAATCCGTACCATCGCGAGCTGTGGGAGTACAACATCGGCGTCGCCGAAGAGCTGGTGAAAATGGGATTCGGCGAAGTGCAGTTCGACTACATCCGCTTCCCGGAACCGTATCCGAGCCTTCCGCCGCAGGTGTTCCCCGACGCGAATAACGTGTCGAAGCCGGACGCACTCGCAGGCTACCTGAAAGAGGCGAAGACGCGGCTCAACAAGCTCGGCGCGCGCTCGACGGCCGACATCTTCGGTCTCGTGACCACCGTTGGCGGCCCGCTCGAAGTTGGGCAGTACTGGGAAAAGATCTCGCCGAACGTGGACGTCGTGCTGCCGATGGTCTATCCGTCGCACTACCCGCACGGCGACCTGGGCGTGGCCAATCCAAACGCCGAACCGTACAAGATCATCTTCACGGCAATTTCTCGTGCGCGCGAGCGCGATAAGAAAATTGGCATGACGCAGGCTGAGCACGTGCGTCCCTGGCTGCAGGCGTTCACGCTCGGCGCACCGGCGTACGGCGCGGCGCAGCTCGAAGCGCAGAAGAAGGCCGTGTACGACGCCGGCTATGACGGATGGGTCATGTGGAACCCCGGCTCGATCTACGACGTGTTCATGCCGGGCCTGGAAAAGACGCTCGTGTCGCGCAAGAAGACGAACTAGCCAGCCGGCGACGCACTGGCTCCGTTGGAAGTCAGGGCGCGGGCGGTCGCAGCACGAGTCGTTGGAACGTCACTTCCTGCGTCACGCCCTCGATGGTGACGTCGGCTCGTTCGTGGCCGTTCGACGCACGAACGTGCAGCGTCTCATTCGCCTTCGCGCCGCAAATGATCGCGCCGCCGTCGTCGCCCGTCTCGCCCACGCGATCAGGATTGCGCGCCGCGGTGTCGGCCGGTGAACTTTGCAGCCATACCTCCACGCGCGCGTCCCCGACAGCCGTTCCCTCATGGTCGACGACGCGGAGCAAGACGACGCCCGACCCCGCCTTGTAGGGCTGTCCCTCGCACACCAGCTGCAGAGCATCTGCCCGCGGGTGGTATCGGATGCGCAGGTTGGCGTCGGCGTTTCGGGCAAGGGCAACGCCGGTCCACGCCGTGCGGCTCACACCAAAGTCGGCGAGCACGCTGTCCGTCGCGAGAACGTAGTACATGCCGGGCAGCGTGTACGGCAGGGCGAATCGTCCGCTCGTGTCGCTCGTCACGGTGTCCGATGTATTCAGCATCCACACCCGCGCGCCGGCGACAGGCGAACCGTCGTCGCGCACGAGCACACCGGTGATGCGAGGGAGACCACCGCGCCATGACGAACCGTCCGGCCACTCGGCGACTGCGACTTCGCCTCCGACTTCACGCAGGCCAACACGCCGCGCATCGGTCCGCTGCTCACGGGGAAGTGGGGCGCGACGAAAGGTGTTCGGTCGATCGGGCGCGTCGGTCGCCACGATGGCGGTGTGGATGTTCCACCGCTCGATCATCGGCGCACCGTTCGGCATGAGATGGAAAAACACCTCGCCGCCGCTCTCGCGCGCGACCGGTTCCAGGCCGGTGAAATGAAATTCCAGTGAGCGGAGCGCGGGGTGGGCGCGATCGAGCCAGAGCACTCCGCGCACGTCTACGATCGTGTCGCGGTCTGCACCCTCCACGGGCTCGAAGGCGATACCGACTTGGTTTTCGTGGGCGCGGTCGGCGCGTTGCACGTGGAGACAATGTGTTTCGGCGAAGGACGGGTCGAGCAGTGTTTCGTCGTCCGGAGCGAAGTACGTGCGCTCGCCGCCGCGGTCTTCGCGCATGTATCCCTCGGCGGCGAATGCCCACGCTGGGCGTCCGGCCACATACGAACGATCCACGACGAGGTCCTTCATCTTCATTTCCTCGTGTGTCAGACGCTTGCGGATCGGCTCCCTGGTGCGAGCGAACGACACGAGCCGCACGTGCGGCGGATGCGCCTCGCGCGCCACGACACTGGCGAGCAGCGCGGCACGCGCTTGCTCCCACAACTCGAGGCCCTGGCTGCTACCCTTTTGGCCCGGGCAGACGCGCGATGTGGACGCGCTGACCGTCGCGAGGTTGGGCGGCAGCGCTTCGAGACGAATGTCGGTGGGGCTATCGGACGAATCCGCTGCGAGGAGGACGTCGCGCGGGTGAAATCCGATGTGCACGACGTGAACGCGAAGCGACCCGCGAAAGCGGCCAATGGAGTAGCGGCCGGTCTCGTCGCCAATCGAGCGGGCGAGTGAGCCGCCCGCCGAATCGGTGATCCAGACGACCGCGCCGGCGATTGGAATGCCGCTCACGCTGTCGCGCACCGTTCCGTGAACGCGCTGCGCGAACGCGGAACCTGCCGCGATCAGCGTGCATGCAAAGAAGGAGACGACACCGCAGCGACGCGCCACCGCACCCCGGCCAAATTAGAAGACTCTACTATGTCACCAGGGACCGTACGCCGTCCAGCAGGCGATCGACCTCTTGCTCACTGGTGTAGCAGCTGCACCCCACGCGAACCAGGCCGCCCGGCACCAATCCGAGGCGCTCGACAATCGTTGCGGCGTAGAAGTCGCCATTCGAGACGAACACGCCGCGCTTGGCCAACGCATCCGCGACGTCGTCGGTGGAATGTCCGCGAAGTGTAAAGGAAAGAGTTGGCGTGCGCGGCGTGCCCGGCTTGGGCCCATACAACGTGAGACCGTCGATCTCGGCGAGCGACGTCCAGAGCTTTTCGAGCAGTGCTTCGCCGCGGAGGTGCAGCGTCCCGAAGGTCGCCTTGAGCGCCTCACGACGCGAGGTGTGACGATGCGACGCCGACAGCGACGCCAGGAAATCAACCGCGGCCGCCGCTCCCACAATGCCTTCATGGTTCTGCGTGCCGGTCTCCAGGCGCTCGGGCGACTCCTGAGGCGCGGGCGCGAGGCGAGGCGCGTCGAGCGATTCAATGACGTCGCGTTTGCCCCAGAGAACCCCAATGTGCGGTCCATAAAACTTGTACGCCGAGCAACCGAGGAAATCGCAGTCCATGGCGGCAACGTCGACGAGGAAGTGCGGCGCGTAGTGGACGGCGTCCACGAACACACGCGCCCCAACCGCGCGCGCCAGCTTCGCCGCCCGCGCCACGTCGGTGACGGTGCCCAGGGCGTTGGACGCGGCGCCGATCGCGACGAGTTTGGTGCGCGGTCCGATCGCCGCTTCGAGGTCGCTCCAATCGAGGCGGCCGTCTTCGGTGCGCATCTTCACCATGCGCACCGTGACGCCGCGATCCGTTTCGAGCGCCGTCCACGGAGCAACGTTCCCGTGATGATCCAACTCGGTGATGACGATTTCATCGCCCTTTCCCCATTCACGTCCGAGCGCGCGTGCGAGGTGGAAGGTGAGTGTCGTCATGTTCTGTCCGAACACGATTTCGTCCGCGCGGCCGTTCACAAAACTGGCAAGTGACTCGCGCGCGTCGGCGATCAGCCGATCGGTCTCTTCGCTGGTGGCATACCGCCAATGCGTGTTCGCGTTGTGATTGAACAGATAGTCGTCCATCGCGTCGACGACCGGCCGGGGCACCTGCGTTCCACCCGGGCCGTCGAAGTACGCGACGAGCGATCCATTGTGAACGCGCGACAGGGCGGGAAAGTGCGTGCGGATCCCTTCGACCGTCGCGACGTCGGAGACTCCGAGATCGATTGTCGTCGTCATCTGATTTCCACTCCCGCCCATTCCTCGACCATTTTCACAATCTCCACGTGATCCGCCAATTCGCCCAGCTCGCTGCGCGCGACGCGAAAGAGGTCGGCGGTGAGCTGCGTGACCGGCGCGGGCACGCGATTGTCGCGGGCCAATCCGGCGGCGATGCCAATGTCTTTCTCGAGCAGTGCGAGCTTGAACGTGCGCGGGAACGCGCGCGTAAGAACGCGTTCGGGAATCAGGTTCATCGACGAGTTCGAGCGACCGCTGGAGGCATTGATGACTTCGAGCGCAGCCGTTAGATCGACGCCTTCCTTCACGAGCGTCGCCAACCCCTCGGCCGCCGACAGCAGGTGGATTGCAAGGAACGCCTGGTTCACGGCCTTCACCGTGTCGCCGGCGCCGACACCACCGCAGTGCACGACCTTCGTCGCGAAGTTGGCGAGCACGGGCCGCACTCCGTCGAGCACCTGGGCGTCGCCGCCGACCATCACGGTGAGCGTTCCCTTCTCCGCGCCGGCCACGCCCCCGCTCACGGGCGCGTCAATGAACTCCGCGCCGTGCGGCGCGAGAGCCGCGTGGATCTTGCGCGAGGTGGATGGATCGCCGGAGGTGCAGTCGACGAGTGTGCAACCACGCTTCAGCCCGGCGATCAGGCCGTCGTCACCGTCCAACAGCGCGTAGACGTGATGCGATTCGGGCAGACAGGTGATGATCACGTCCGCGTCGCGCGCCGCATCCGCCGGAGTGAGGGCATGCCGCGATCCGTTGGCGGCGGCAAATTCCGCGGCGCGATCCGCGGTGCGATTCCAGACGGCGAGCGGGAGGCCGGCGGCAGCGATGCGGGCCGCCATGGGGCGCCCAATGGCGCCCAGGCCGAGAAAGGCGATGTTCATGCGGAGGAAAATACGCTGTCACTATCTTTCGCGCATGATCACGAGAGTCCGGGTCGAGGGGATGACCTGCCAGCATTGCATCCGCGCCGTTTTCACGTCCTTGACGGGCGTTGAGGGCATCACGCGCGCCGACGTCGCCATTGGCGCCGTCGAAGTCGAGCATGACGGCCGGGTGACGGTCGATCAGCTGAGGGAGGCGATTCGCATTGCCGGATATGAGGTTGGTGAGGCAACCACGGATCGGAGGCGGTTGCCGATCGCTTAGTCCGGCCCGAGACGACTGAACTAAGTGTTGGCACGGACAAGCCGGACACAACACGGAAGAACACTGTTTGTTTGGTGAGCGCCGCAGGCTTCGGCGCCCAACGAGCCCGGATGTTCTTTGGGACTGCCAACGCCGGTTCGATGGTCCCGATAGACGACTCGTCCCGATCAGGACGACGCAGCCTCTTCGGTCCGGGTCAGCAACTCATCCAAGCGACTTGCATCCAGCGCGGAACCGTCCGCCGCCTCGAGCACAAAGCCGGCATCGCGAATCATCTCGTAGTCGGCGCGAGCACTCTGGCCCGGCGTCGTCAGATAGTCGCCTATAAAAATGGAATTTGCCGCATACAGGCCGAGCGGTTGCATTGAGCGGAGATGTACTTCGCGGCCGCCGGCAATGCGGATTTCCTGTGACGGCAGGATGAAGCGATAGAGTGCGAGCACGCGCAGGCAGCGCCGCGGATCGAGCGCTCCGCGGTCTTCGAACGGCGTTCCAGGAATCGGAATGAGGAAGTTCACCGGTACGCTGCGGACGCCGAGCTCGCGCAACGACAGCGCAAGGTCGATCACGTCGTCGTCGGTCTCGCCCATGCCGATGATGCCGCCCGAACAGGTCTTCATGCTGGAGCGCGCGACGTGCTCCACGGTCGCAATGCGGTCGTCGAAGGTGTGCGTCGTCACCACCTCGTCATGGAAGCGCGACGAACTATTCAGATTGTGATTGACCTGATCGACGCCGGCCGCCTCCAACTGGCGCACGTGATCTTCGGTGAGCAGTCCAAGGCAGGCGCAGATGTGCATGTCGTGCCGCGATTTCACCTCGCGCACCGCATCGAGAACCTTGTCGAACACGCGGGCGCCGGGCGCGCGCCCCGAGATCACCATGCAAAACGTGCCGGCGTTGAGGCTCGCGGCGCGATCGGCGGCGGCTAGAATCTTGTCGCGGGCCATGAACGGATACTTCTCAATCTCGGCGAGCGACACCGCGGACTGCGAACAGTAGTGACAGTCTTCGGGACAGAGTCCGCTCTGCGCGTTGAGCAGAAAATGCAGACGAACGCGGTTTCCGAAATGGTGACGACGAACGCGATACGCCGCGGCCAACTGGTCGAGAATCACCTCATCCGGCGCCTGCAACACCGCGCGCGCGTCGTCGCGTGACATCAGCGCGCCGGCGAGCGACTGATCGGCGATGTCGTTCCAATTGGGCAGGGTCGTAAGCATGTGCGAATGAATGATCAGGCGAGGATGGAAGTCATTCTGGGGGCGAGCATATCGACGATCCCGCTGCGTACGACCAACGTCTCCACGGCGTCAAGATCGTCGGGTTGCGTCGTCCACGGAAGCTCGAACACGGGGACGCCCTCGAGCTCGGAGATGAGCCGCGCGTTGTCGGCGACCGACGGGTCTGGCGCGTCGCCGGTGAGTCGATTGAGTACCACAGCACGAACCTTGAGCCCCGACGCGCGCGCGACCGACACGGTGAGTCGCGCATGGTTGATCGCGCCCAGGCGGTTGGGACCGACCACGATGAGCTCGAGCGCCCACCGCGCGAACACGGTCGCGAACGACACGTAGTCGGCGATCGGAACGAGCAGGCCGCCGGCCCCTTCCACCAGCAACGCGTCGGCATAGTGGCTCGCCGCACGCACCGCGTGATCGAGCAGCGCGAGGTCCACCGTCGCGCCCGTACGTTGTGCCGCGAGCAACGGCGCGAGCGGAGGGGCCAGCACGATCGGCGCGAGGATCGAGAGCGGGAATGTGCCGCCCGCGGCACGGGCCAGCCGTGCGCCGTCGCGCCACGGATCATCGGGGCGCACGCCGGTCTCGATAGGCTTCATGGCCGCGACTCGGAGCCCGCGTCGCTTGAGCGCGCCGGCGAGTCCGCAGGTGAACAGCGTTTTCCCAACGCCGGTGTCGGTTCCGGTGATCCCCAGTCGAATCATCGGGTCTCCGCAAATTTTGCGATGGTATCGTAGGCCAACGCGAGATCGGCGTCCGTCGCGCAGTAGGGAGGCAGCACATACACCGTGTCGCCGAGCGGGCGGAGAAGCACTCCGGCCTCGAGGGCGAAACGGCGGAGCGCCGGTCCGGTGGCGCTGGTGTATCCCGAGTCCGGCGATCGCACCTCGAGCGCGAGGACGGTGCCGAGCACACGCACGTTCTCGATCGCCGGTATCGCGGACAGCCGTCGGGCCGCCGCGTGGTGAGAACGCTCGATCGACCGCCGGCGGTCCGCCGACCGCTCGTCGAGCAACTCCAGGGACGCGAGCGCCGCGGCACAGGCGATCGGGTTGCCGGTATATGAGTGTCCGTGAAAGAGCGTCTTCGCATACTCATTTGAGCGAAACGTCTCGAAGATGCGTTCGCCGGCCAGCGTCGCCGCGAACGGGATAAACCCGCCGGTAATTCCCTTGGACAGGCACATGAGGTCCGGCGAGACACTCGCGTTGTCGCAGGCGAAGAGCGGACCCGTACGCCCGAAACCGGTCAGCACTTCGTCGGCAATGAGCAGGATTCCGCGTTCCGCCGTGAGCGCGCGCAAGCCGCGCAACGCCTCGGCCGTCCACATGCGCATGCCGCCGGCACCCATGAGCATCGGCTCGACGATCAAGGCGGCGATCTCGCCTCCGCGCGTCGCGATCAGCTGCTCGAACGCGGCCACCACATCTTCGTCGACCGGGTCGGGAAGGCGCGCAACCTCGAACAAGTGTTCACCGAACGCCGCCGTGAACAAACCGCGTCCGCTCACGCTCATCGCACCAAAGGTGTCGCCGTGATAGGCGTTCTCCATTGACGCAATCAGACCGCGCGGCTCGCCGCGGTTCTGCCAGTATTGAAGCGCGATCTTGATCGCCACTTCGACGGCCGTGGACCCGTTGTCGGAAAAGAACACGCGCGACAGGCCGGCCGGCGCGCGCGCCACCAGCTCCGTGGCAAGCCGCGCCGCCGGCTCATGCGTGAAGCCCGCGAAGATGACCTGCTCGAGCGTCGCCGCCTGCGCCGCAATGGCCGCCGCGATCTCCGGTTGCGCGTGGCCGTGCAGCGTCACCCACCACGATGACACGGCATCAAAGATCGCGCGGCCCGATTGGTCGTACAGGTAGGCTCCCTCGGCGCGCACGATTGCGAGCGGTTCATCCGCGGTCGCGTGCTGCGTGTACGGGTGCCAGAGGTGCCGGCGATCGGCGGCTTGGACGTCGAACGGCGCCGGCGTCATCCGCGCACTGCCAGTGCGAGTGCGCCTACGAAACCACGAATGTGCTCCGGCGTGTGAGCGGCGCTCACGGTGATGCGGAGTCGGGACGTTCCCTCGGGAACGGTCGGCGGACGCACCGCGCCCACGAGATATCCGTGATCCGCCAGCGCCGCGGCTAGGTGCATCGTGTCGGCCTGATCGCCCACGACGATTGGGAGGATGTGCTGTGTCTCGATCCCAATCGGGCGGATGCCAACGTCACGTAGCGATTGGTGAAGCGACCGCGCGTTGACCGCCAGCCGTTCGCGAAGCTCCGGCTCGGCTCGAACGATCCTGAGCGCCTCGCGCGACGCCGCGGCCTGAGCCGGCATCACACCGGTCGAGAACACGAACGAACGCGCCCGGTTGAGCAAATACCGCGTCAGAGTCGCCGACCCATACACGAATGCACCGGCCACCCCGAATGCCTTCCCGAACGTTCCCACGGAGATGTCGATGTCGCCCTGGATGCCGGCCACGCTCGCGCTGCCGCGCCCGTCGTGGCCCACAACCCCCACGGCGTGCGCGTCGTCCACATACGTCCACGCGTCGTATCGATGCGCGAGATCGACGATCGCAGTGAGCGGCGCGGTGTCTCCGTCCATCGAGAACACGCCGTCGGTAACGATGAGCGTCCGTCGCGCGGAATGCCGGTGCTGATCGAGCAACGACTTCAGCGAGTCAGGATCCCCATGGGCGTACACGTGGGTGGCCGCGCGGCTCAAACGGCAGCCGTCGATGAGCGATGCGTGGTTGAGTGCATCGGAAAAAATGACATCGCCCCGGCCGACGATGGCTGGAATCATTCCCACGTTGGCCGCATAACCCGTGGAAAAGGTGAGCGCGCTTTCCGCCCCAAAAAAATCGGCGACTGCCCGCTCGAGCGCTTCATGCTCGGTGTTGTTGCCGGCAATCAGCCGAGCAGCCCCGGAGCCAATGCCCTGTTCGGCAATCGCGCGGACCGCCGCGCCGGCCAACCGCTGATCCGAGGCCAGGCCCAGGTAGTCGTTCGAAGAAAAATCGATGGCTGTGCCGCGCTCCGTTTCGACCACGACGCCGCGGCGCCGAGACGTGGTGCGCAGCGTCCGTTCGAGATCGCGTTCGCGGAGCACCGCGAGTTCCGTACGAAGGGCGTCGTCCAGCGAGGCCTGCGTTGGCGCCTGCGTCTGGGAGAATGCGTTGGTCACGTCTCACGGTAACGACGCGGTGACGGAATCGCCATCAGACCAGCGCCAATGCCGTCGCGTTGCATGCGCGAGGGAGTCGACATCGACGCCCGAAAATTTATTCGTCTTAGTTTCGGCGAAGGGTTGTCTCGTGAGTAAGGACTTACGTAAGTTGACGCCGCGCCCACAGGTGAGGACGGCACCATGACGCCAAGCTCTCGGAATCCCCCCGAAGACCGTCCGGTCGCGGCGTTGCTCGCGCCCGATATCATCGCGCTCCTCGAAGAGTCGCCCGAAACGCTTGCCGTCGAGACCGAGGAGATCCACGCGGCCGACCTCGCGGACGTCGCCGAGCTGTTGGATAGCGACAAGCTCAAGGCGTTTCTCGACGCGCTCGGTCCGTCGCGCGCGGCCGACGTCCTCGAGTACCTCGACGAAGAGTTGAGAACAGAGTTCCTCGAGGCGATCACGCCGCGGGAGGCCGCGGAGCTCGTCACGGAGATGACTCCGGACGATCGCGCGGACATCCTCGACGAGATCGACGAGGAGCACGCCGAGGAGATCCTCGCTGAGATCCCGAGCGAGGCGCGGCGCGAAACCGAAAAGCTGCTCGCCTACGACCCGGACAGCGCCGGCGGTCTCATGACCACCGAGTTCGTCTCGGTCTCGGCGGACATGACCGTGGAGGCGGCGTTGGAGAGTGTTCGCGCGGTCGCCCGCTCCGGCAAGAAGGAGGCGATGCACAACATTTACACGACCGATTCACAGGGTCGCATTGCCGGTGTGATGTCGCTGCGCGAACTGCTCGCCGCACCGTCCGGAGCGAAGATCAGCGACATCGCGTGGACCGAGGTCGTGAGCGTTCGGCCGGACGCCGATCGCGAAGAAGTCGCGCGTGTCATCGCCAACTACGACATGGTCGCCGTGCCCGTCGTCAGCGAGTCGGGTCACGCCATGGGCGTCATCACGGTTGACGACGTCATCGATGCAATCCAGGAAGAACAGACCGAAGACGTTCAAAAGTTCGGCGGGATGGAAGCCCTCGACGAGCCCTACATGCAGATCGGGCTTTTCGCGATGATCAAGAAGCGCGCGGGTTGGCTCAGCATTCTGCTCGTCAGCGAAATGTTGACGACGACGGTGATGCAACATTTCACCGATGAGATTTCTCGGGTGGTCGTGCTGGGGCTGTTCATTCCGCTCGTGATGAGCTCGGGTGGAAATTCCGGATCGCAGGCAACGTCGCTGATCACGCGGGCCATGGCGCTTCGCGAGGTCGACCTGTCCGACTGGTGGCGCGTCATCGCGCGCGAATTCCCGTCCGGCATCAGCCTCGGCGCAATTCTCGGTGTGATCGGGATGGTCCGCATCTCACTGTGGCAGTGGATGTTCGAGCATAACATCGCGCTGGGCTACGACTACAACATCAAGGACCCGATCACCAAAATCCCGTTCCCGGGAACGTGGCACCAGATCGCGCTCGTGGTCGGGTTTTCGCTCGTCGGCATCGTCACGTTCGGCTCCCTGGCCGGATCGATGTTGCCCTTCCTGCTCCGTAAGGCGGGCTTCGATCCGGCGAGCGCGTCCGCGCCGCTCGTGGCTACGCTCGTGGATGTGAGCGGCTTGAGCATCTACTTCATCGTGGCCCTGATCATTCTCCACGGAACGCATCTATAACAGATCGTTCCACGTCTCGACGGGTATCGCTCCCCAGCGTTAGATTCTGGGACCACCCGAGAGAGACTCGCGATGACGCGGCTGACGCTGACGATTGAAGGAATGACCTGTGAGCACTGCGTTCGCGCAGTGCGAAATCGCCTCGAGCGCACGCCGGGCGTCAAAGCAGACGATGTGCAAATCGGCCTCGCGGTGCTCGACTACGACCCCGCGGCCACCAACGTCGACGACATCGAGGAAGCGATCGCCGACGAAGGCTACACGGCATTCGTCGCCGAGTAACGCGATGAAGCGCGCCAAGCTCGCTGGTGTGGCGCTGGCCGCTCTCTTTGCGGTCGCCTCGACAGCCTCGGCACAACGTGCCAAGAAGGACGCACCCGAGTTCACGAAACAGGGTCTCCTCATCGTGAATTTCGCGCCGGGGCGCGGCGCTGACATGCGCATGGGTCGCCGCGCCGCCGATGCGGTCCGCGACCGGCTCGACAAGCTCACCAACAAGGCCGAAGTCGAAGTCATCGACGGCGAAGCCATTCGTCTCAAGGCCGAGCGCGCCGGCTATTCGCCTGACACTGTCTACGACCTGGGCACGCTCCGCGCGCTCAGCCGGCAACTGCGCGCCGACGAGTACCTCGTAGCCAACGTGGTGAGCGACGAGAAGGGAACGCGCCTGGCCGGACGGCTCGTGATGATCCGCGACGAGAATCTTCACGAAAATCTCCCTGAAGTGAGCGCGCCCAAGCTCGACTCAGCCGCCGCGTTGTTCGCGAAGCACCTCGCGGCGGCGCGCTCGCAGTTGCTGCCCATGCGTCGATGTGAGAATGCGCTTCGCGAGGGGCACGGTGACCGCGCTCTCTCCGCGGCGAAAGAAGGCATAGCTAGCTATCCGAAGGCGATCATCGCCAGAACCTGCCTGGTCTGGGCGTTGCGGGCGACGCATGCGCCGTCGAGCGAGATCTTGAGCGTCGCGCGGGAGATTCTGGCTGTCGATCCAAACAATCCGCATGGACTCGAGGCTGGCGCGCTCGCGCTGGACTCGCTGCACCGGGGCGACGAAGCGGCGGACATGTGGTTCAAGCTTGCGGCGCTCGACACCGCGAATCTCGAGACGTCCATTCGCGTCGGCTACGCGTTGCTCGACGGCGGAAACGGCAAGCGCGCCGAGCCGTTCATTCTGCGTCTGTCGGCCGGCCATCCCGACGAGCTCCGGCTGCTGCAGCAGAAATGGCGTGTCTCGTATGAGAACAAGCATTGGCCCAAGGCGATCGAGGCCGGCGAGGAGCTGTTGGCCAGCGACAGCGTCGCGCGCGCCGATTCGACATTCTATATCCGTCTCGGGTCGGCCTATCGCGCGTCGAACATGCCCTACAAGGCGATCGAGACGATCGCGCACGGCGTGCACGCGTTCCCGAAAGACATGCGCATGTATTCGCTCTATACGCAGTACGTCAAAGCCGAGGCGGACAGCGTGATCGCGCGCGGACTCGCGCTCTTTCCGAAGAGTGCGGATTTGCTGGCCATCAACGCCAAGGAGCTTCGCGGCAAGGGGAAGATCGCCGAGTCGCTCGACGCGACGAAGCAGGCGATCGCGATTGATTCGACGATGTCGCAAGGTCAGTTGATGGTGGCCCAGCTCGAGATCGAGCTCGGGCGGCCGGACAGCGCTCTGAGCTCGCTGCATTCGGCGGCCGCGCGCGGGGAGGATTCGTCGCTCGTCGCGCAGTTCGCGCTCTCGAAGGGCAACGTGTTCTATCGCGCGGCGAACGGCACCAAGAGCTCAGCGGATTTTGGGCTCGCGCTGCGGTTTTTGACCTACGCCGACAGTGTGCGGTCGACCGTGCAATCGAAGTTTCTCGTTGGCGCGGCGGCGTTCGGGATCGCACAGTCATCATTTACTGAAGGGGCGGCGCTCAAGGACAAGGCCGAGAGTTGCCGAGTGGTGCGACTCGGCGCAACGATGCTGCCGGTTGCGCGGTCGGGGCTCGAGGCGGGGCAGGAAGCGTTCGCCGAGGCGGCGAAGCAGTCGCTGGACTTTCTGGGCCAGCTCGAGACGTACGCGGAGCAGGCGCAGGCAGCCTATTGTACCGTCAAGCCGTAAGGACTGCCTAGTAGAAAGCCGCGCATTTGCGTCAACGCTGGTGGCATTTCGAGCCTTACCGACGTGCTGCACGCCGCGATCAAATTCTGCTCGAAGGCCGACGCCCTAGTCGCCGACGCCCGCTTCCACTTTTCGACCCGACGGCACCGCGACCGACTCACGACCCGCGTCCGACGCGCGGTCGTCGAGCATGCTGATGATCCCCGTCTCGAGCCACGAATGCTCGCCGCGCATCACCGACTGCGCCACGCGATACATCTCCGCGTCGAAGGTGCCGTAGAATCCGTCGAACAACCGTTCGATGCGCACGCGCGCCGCGCGGCAGAAGAGATCGGCGAGCGACGTCGCTTCCGCGTTCCCCTGCGCGGCAAGCATGCGCGCCCGCACACACACCGCCGACATCGCGAACAGCTCGGCCCCGATGTCCACGGCGCGAAAGAGCACGAGTTGGCGTCGCTCGAGCTTGGGCCCGAGACGCACCATCGCATGAAAGATGGCCCGACCCAGTTTGCGCGCGTGGCGCTCGGCATACCGCACATGGCGAGCGAGCTTTCCGAACTCGCCGAATGACCCGGGGATCTGCCCTTTTCCGAGCCAGCGCGCCGGATACCACGCCGGATAGAACTTCATCACACGGCCGAACGCGGCGACCTTGTCGCTCTTCGACGACTCCTTGTCCACGAGCGCGAATGCCGTCTTGAAGTGATGGTCCACGGCTTCGCGAGCGATGAACAGCCGCATGATCTCCGACGAACCCTCGAAAATCAGGTTGATGCGCGTGTCGCGCATCGCACGCTCGATCGGGATGGGACGCTCGCCGCGCGCGCGCAACGAATCGGCCGTCTCGAAGCCGCGGCCGCCGCGAATCTGCAACGCATCATCAACAATCTTCCAACCGTGCTCCGTGTTGTACATCTTCGCGATCGCCGCTTCCAGCCGGATGTCGTAGTTGCCGTGTTCCGCCAACCCCACGGTAAGTCCGGAGATCGCTTCCATCGCAAAGGTGTTGGCCGCCATCATCGCGATTTTTTCCGCAATCGCTTCGTGTTTGCCGATCGGCGCGCCCCACTGCACGCGCTCGTTCGCCCACGTGCGCGACGCCTCGAGCAACGCCTTTCCGCCGCCCGCGACGCTCGCCGGTAACGTGAGGCGGCCTGTGTTCAGCGTGATCAGCGCGAGCTTGAGGCCCTTCCCTTCGCCCCACAGGATGTTCTCACGCGGAATCTTCACGTTGGTAAAGCGAATCACGCCGTTCTCGATCGCCTTGAGCCCCATGAAGTGGCAGCGATGCACGACTTCCACACCCGGCCACGCTGCCTCGACGATGAACGCCGTGATCTGCTTGCGCGACTTGCCGTTCACAACGACGTCCGGAGTGCGCGCCATGACGAGAAACAGCTCGGCGCGCGTTCCGTTGGTGCACCACAACTTCTCGGCGTTGAGAATGAAGTGTTTGCCGTCGGGCGTCGGCTCGGCGTGCGCGTGCATGTTCGCCGGGTCGGAGCCCGCGTCCACTTCCGTGAGCGCGAATGCGCTGATCGCTCCCTTGGCGAGACGAGGGAAGAAGCGCTGCTTCTGCTCGTCGCTGCCGAACAGCTTGAGCGGCTGCGGAAGACCGATGGACTGGTGCGCCGACAGGAGCGCGGTGATCGAGCCGTCCTTCGACGTCACCATCGCCATCGCCTTCACATAACTCGAGTACGAGAGCCCGAGCCCGCCGTACTCCTTCGGGATCTTGATCCCAAAGGCGCCCATGTCGCGCAGCTCCTGCACGTATTCCTCAGGAATATCGCCGGTGCGGTCGATCATGTCTGAATCGACGCGACGCAGGAACTCTTCGAGCTTGTCCATGAAGGGTTTGGCGCGCGCGGCTTCGGCCGGATCCTCGGCGGGATGCGGGTGGATCAGGTCGAGGCGATAGCGACCGAGAAAGAGCTCGCGAACGAAACTGGGACCCGACCACTCGTTCTCGCGCGCGGCCTCGGCGACGTCGCGTGCTTCTTTTTCGGTGGCGAGTCCGGCCACATGCTGTGACATGGATTACTCACTGTTGGACCGACATGGAGCAACATTAGGGAGCAACGGCGATGCCGCCTCCCGGGCTCCGCTTCCTACCCCCGTATTATGCATCCTCCGCGCCGAAAGAGGGCATCTCCCGCCCCCAGGCTCGTCGATCGCCTCGCTGAAGGCCTCTCGACCTACTGTCCGTTCTCGACCCTGACGGCCCTTTCATTGGTCATCGTCGGGTCAGCCATATCCATTCCGCACCCGATCGTGATCCTCGGCGGGTTCGCGCTTGCCGACGTTGTCGTGAACGTCGTCCGATGGCGCAGGCGCCCCGGACGGCTCGAAGCCCGTTCGATCACGATCGTGAGGAACGCCCCTGTCTGATCACGATGCCGGCGCCGACGAGGGCCACCGTGGCGAACGCGAACCACTGGATCGCGTAGCTGAGGTGCGGACCCTCGTCGAGCGGCGGAATCGATAGCCGCGCGACCCGGTCGGCGGCATTTGACGAGTCTCCCAGCGCGACGACATACACGGGACTCACCGGATACGGCAGCGTCTTTGAGACAACCTCATACGACAGGTGTGCGATGACTTGCGGCCGGTTGGCGTAGCTCGAACCGCCCGTGGACGGAAATTCGTCGGCGTAGCCCACGAACACCGAGTCGCGATCGTGCCACTTGCTCAGGTCGAGCGTCGAGCCGTCGGGCGAATAGACCCAGCCGCGATTGACGATGACTGCCGTATCTCTGCCGGGAATTCGCACCGGCGTGAACAGATTTACCCCCGGCGATCCCTTGTATGTCCGCGCGGCGAAGATGAGCTCATGCGCGTAGTCGGGAATTCCAGCCACGCGCACCCGCATGAAGCGCGCGGCAGCCGTATCGCGCGGCAACTCACGCGGCTCGATGGCCGCGGCACCATAGCGACCACTCACCAACGCATTCCGTGCCCGGCGCTCCTGGCGGCGATGCAATTGCCAGACGCCGAGTCGAATGCAGCCGAGCGCGGCCCCAACGGCCACGGCCACGAACAGCCAGCGACGAGCGCCGGTCAACGAACGTCCACGTCGAACACACCGGTCAGCACATGCTGGCTCGGCTTGACCTGCACCCAGAGTCGATATCGGCCGGGTTTAGGAAATTCATATGGAAAGGAGAGCTCACCGGACATGGACATGGCCGGCATCGAGTCCGGACGGAGGTCGTTGACTTGCAGACGACCGCCGGCGGTCGTGTCGCCACGGTCGCGCAGCGCGAACACCTGTTGCGACACGCTCGCGATCGTCCCCATGGGATGAAGATGCACGAACACCGATGCGTCGTGACGCAACACTACTGCATGACCCGCCATGCCGAGATACGGATGCAGCGGCACCGGCGAACCGGCGCTGTCGCGCACGACGAAGCGCAGATCGGTGGGCTGCCCTGATTCGATCGGCGTCGCGATGCCCGCCCACGCGAGCGTGTAGCCGTCGGCGAGCGATCGAACGGCACCGGGCGCGAGCGGCGTGACAGATACGGTCCGGTCCCAACTGTCGTCGGGGTCGGATTGCACTACCGAACCCGGCGCGGCGGGAATGTCCACGCGATCGGAGACCGTCAGACTCATGCCGTTTTCCAGCGTGATGTCGCCGAAGAGCAGATATCGCCCAGCCGGAGCCCACGGAAGCTCAGTCACGAACTGCAGCGAGTCCGCCTCGATCGGATGCAGGTGCGAGAACACCTGCATGCCCGACGTGCTCACCAGGAACAGGTGCATCATCTTGCCGTGGTCGGGCACAACGGGTGAGAAGATCGCTCGAAACTGCGCGGTGTCACGAACGATCAGTCGCAACGTGCGATGCGTGGAGTCGACCGAGATGCGCGGAACAGCCGACGGAGCGCGGTACATCGTTCGCCGATAGTCGCCGTCCACCGCGTTCCACCATTTCGCGCCGCCGAGTACGGCGAGTGCGATCACCGGCGCGGCGATCACCATCACCCGGTTCGCTCGCCGGCGCGCGGGCGCGTCTACGGGTTGTCCCGCGGGAACGAGACTGTCTCCGGCCGCGGCTCGCACGATCGTGAGCAGTCCAGCGACCAACAGCACGCCGAGCACGACGAGAATCGCGCCGAGTGCCGGCGGAAGGTCGAGGCGTCCGGTGGCGAAGGCGTTGACAGGAACGATCGCCGTGCCGGAGCCGCGCGCGCCGGCGAGCGTGACGTACACGCTGTACGACCCGCGCGACATCAACCAGAGTTGCCCGGTGTAGAAGCGATCCTTGCCGGGCACGCGGGACGCCTCGTCGCCTTTGGGCGCTCCGCTCGCGCCGGCGCGCCAGAATACCGGCCGCAGCGTGACGTGATTCACGTCCGCGGCGTCCACACGGACGATCACTTCTGCCAAACCGGGAACGACATCCGGCGGGCGCACGATCACCCGAACGGGATACGGTCCAGCGAGTCCGTCGAACAACACGTTCGGACTGCCAACGTGCGCGGTCGCGATCAATGAGACGACGATCGCGAAGGCGACGCCGGAAAATTTTTTCATCGCCGAACCCTGGTCATCCACTGGCCCCAACGCAGTCCAAGAAAGCTCGACCCCGTCGCAACCGCGAACACGACCGCCAGTCGCGCCGCGAGCGGCCACGCGTTCGGCGGTGTGGGATCGAAGCGACGCGTGAGCGCTTCGTACGTTGGATTCATCCAGTAGACGAAATTGTCGGCGTTGAAAATCGGTCCCTGTGCGATCGGGCTGTACACGAGGAACGTCGCAAACGGCCACTGAACAGCCACGAACGCGAGAAGGAACACGAGCGCGATCACCGGCGCGAGCGCCGTGACGCCATACCGATCGCCGGCACGACGCAGCACGACGTCGATCGCGACTGCCGGAGCGATGATCAGCAACGGGAACGACAGCGCCACCATATGCGTGATGTGCTGATAGATCGGCCCGAGTTTGGGCGTTGCCGGAAACGCTTCGACGATCCACATGAGCGCGATCATCACCAGCGTATACGACGTCGCCGCCGCCGTCGCCGGCCAACGCAGCTTGATCGCGCGCGCCATCGACGTGAGCCCGAACGGGAATGTCGCCGCGATCACGCCGTAGAAGAACGCGCTGTGCATTCCGCGGCGTTCGCTGAATTCCGTGAGGAAAAGCGCGAAGTTCATGATGAACAGACCGCCGGTCGCCGCGAGCGCCAGCGCAATTTTTCGCCTGCTCTCTCCCTCCGCGCGATTCTGCTCGGCCAGCGTGAGCAGCAGCGCGCCAACGACGATCGCGTAGATCCCCAACGCGAGGATCACGTGCGGCGGGCTTACGATCTTCACGTCGAGCCCGTACGCGTTGTGCCACCAATTGTCGAACGGCGCCGACGTGAGCATCGCGCCGCAGCCCCAAATGCAGATCCACGCGCCGAGGGGCGCGCGGAATCCCCAGAAGGCCACGGTGGAGTTTCGCTCGACCTCGCTGCCGCGGAACGTGGTCTTCAACGCGACGTAGCCCGAGCTCAGGCCGGCGATCAATCCGCCGGCTTGAATCACCAGATGCGCTGGCGTCCAGAACGTGTCGCGCCCAATCGACATGTGCCAGGAAATATCCCAGTACACTCCCACCATCACGCACGCCGCGGCAAACACCGCCGTGTACGCGTGCCAGAGCGTCGATGATTTGGCGACGACCGCGCTGCTTGTCGCCGCGGCGAACGTCCGCCCTGGTTCAATTGCAATTGCCATAATCGAAAGCTAGAACAAACTCATTTGTTCGCCGAGGTTTTCCGGTTCGACCGTGGTCTGGCCGATCAGTCGTTGCAACTCTCTCGCCGACTCCGGCGAATGCCCCGCGAAATGATTGTTGACGTATCCGAACACCTCGCGGCCCTGCTCCGCGTATGGCCACAGTACACTCGTCCACGACTCGAGTTCGCGGCTCCGGTCAATCTGAATGCGCGAGTAGTCGACGATGCCCTGGTCCGGTCCCATCCATCGCACATACAGAAAATCGGCCGTCGCGCGCCCCGCGAGCGCCAACATCTGCTTTCGCGGGAACCAGCGTCCGTCGCTCAACGCCAGCGCCACGTTGTGTTCCGCCAGGAGCGCGAGCATGCCGTCGTGGATCCATTGCCGCTGGCGGAACTCGATGGCGAAGCGGATGTCGCGCGGAAGCTTGGGCAGGAACTGCGCGACGGCCGGCAATTCGTTCGGTCCAAAATCAGGGCCGAGCTGGATGAGAGTCGGGCCGAGCTTGTTGCCGAGCTCGCGAGCAACGTCGAAGAACTCGGCGGCAGCGTCGTCGGAATTCCGCAGGCGCCGCTCGTGCGTGATCTCCTGGGGCAGCTTGAGCGAAAAGATGAACGAGTCGGGCGTGCGCTGCGCCCATCCGCGAACGGTTTTCGCCGCCGGCGTCCCGTAAAACGTCGAGTCGACCTCGACTGTGTCGAACGCGCGCGAGTACACCGTCAAAAAATCGGCCGGGCGCGTTCCGGTCGGATAGAACGGCCCGACCCACGCGTCATAGTTCCAGCCCTGTGTTCCCACCCGAATTGGTGCCGCCATATCATAGAGAATCGGCGCGATTGTAACGAGTGCGTCAAGTGCGCCTGACGCCTTCCGCGGTCTCGTTCTTGCCCGATTTGACCGGCGAACTCCTTCCGGGAACGACCATGAGCGACAAACACGAAGTAGACCGCGATTCAATCGACGGTCGCATCGAACGGGCCAAGGACGCTGCACTTGGCTCGCACGACAGCCATCCAAGTGTGGGGGATGAGCTTGGCGAAGCTACTGGTGGTATTTCCGGCGTTCTCGTGGGTGCGGGAATCGGGTCGGCCGCCGGACCGGTGGGCACCCTGATTGGCGGAATCGCCGGCGCGATCGGCGGGTGGTGGGCCGGCCGCGCGGTCTCCGAGGCGGCGAGCGCCCTCACTCGCGAAGACGAAGAGTTCTTCCGCGCGCACTATGACGCACAGACGAATCGCCCGGCCGACCGCGCGTACGATGATGTGCGACCCGCCTACTATTTGGGCCACATCGCCAGCTTCAATCCGGACTTCACGCCGCTCGATTTCATCGAAGTCGAGCCGGAGTTGGCGCAGGGCTGGTCGCCGTATGCCGAGCGCAATGGGTCATGGCAAGCCGTTCGCAACTACGCGGCCGAAGGCTTCCTCCGCGGCCGTTCCAAGCTCGATGACGCCGCCCGCCACGACGACGGACGGATCACAGGCGAGCTGGAAGACCGGAGACGCTGAGCGCGACGGTGATCGGGTTCACCGATACGTTTCGAAGAACCCGGTCCCGTTTCCCGCGAGCTGTTTTCCGCCCACCCGCCCGCTGATCGTCATCAGACCTTTCATCTGAACGAAGTACGGGCGGGAAATACCGCGCGCGATCAACCCGTCGCCGCGCTCCACGCCGGGACGGCGCGTGTCCGTCGCCATTGCGTCTTCGATGTTCAACTCGATGCGCAACGTGTCATCTCCGCGCTCGTCCAGCATCGTCGCGCGCGCCGGGACGCGAATCGATTGTCCGCCCACCTGAATCACACGTGCGTCGTCGTAGCGAATTTCGTGCGGGCGGAATAGCGCGAGAAACCCGAGCGAATCAACCACGTACGCGAAGAGCGGCTGCGACGACACCGTGCTGTCTGTGGGCTGCACTCGGCCGTACAACACGGTGTACGGACCAGCGCGCGCCGCGCCCCACTCCCAGGTAACGCCGCGCCACACACCCCAGTTGTGGTCATGATACGACTGCGCACGCGCGTACTGCTCGCACGTGGCATTCACGCAGATCGATCCGGTCGCGTCGGCGCGCAGACCCGGCACCACATAACCCGACGTGATCTCGCCGGTCGACAGCGCGGCGCCCGGAAAGAACGCACCGGGCTGCGGCTCGACGACAATGTTGACGTCCATCGACGCCGACCCGCCCTCTTCCTGCGCGTGCGCGCGGACGGCGTATCGGCCGTCCGACAAGACCGAAACGCTCGACGCACCAATCGCCATGTCAGCGCGCGTCGTCGAGAAACGGACCGCCGTCTTCGGAACGTTGGCGACGAATTTCCGCCGCACGCCGCCCTGTTCCTGAAGCGTCACGAGCACTTGGCCGCCCCAGTTTCCGTCGGGCACCTGTCCGGCAACGATGAACGAGATGAACGCCCATCGCCGGCGATCGGCCGACACGACGTTGAAGTAGTGCCACTCCGCCCAGCTCGGATCGCTTCGCGCTTCGATGGGCGGAAGATGAAAGTGGTCGATGGTATGACGCAGCTGTTCGGCGAGCGGATCACGCCATGACTGGTCCGGCCCGTCGTCGGACCAATCGCCGGCGGCGAGCGCGGGCATGGCATTCACACCCGTGGTGCGCGACGGAATTTCGCCGCTCGCCATCACCGGTAGTTCGCGACCGTCGGGCAAGCGGGCGTACAGCAACTTCCCCTCGATCTGCGGCGCGACCATCGACACGTTCGACGCGAGCCGCGGAGAGGCGAGCAGTTGGCCGTACACGAACCGCGCATGGTCGATCGAGAAGAACATGCCGCCGAGCCCACCTGTCTTCATCACCTCGACGTCGATCCCCTCGGGAAGCACCGTCACCTCACCGCCGCCCACGAGCCGCTCGTCGCGCGCTTGCGTCAGCAACGCCTCGCCAATCGACAACAGTACAATCATGACGGCGACCCCGAGGCTGTAGCCGAAGAGCAGAAATGCCGACCGCCATGGCCGCAGCACCAGGTTGCGGAGCGCGAGGAGCTCGATCATCGCGAATCCTGGCGGTGATCGTCCACGACGACGCCGTCGCGCATGTGCACCACACGTTTCGCGGCGCCCGCCAGATCCTCATCGTGCGTGACGACGATGATCGTCGTCCCATCGCGGTTCACCTGCGCGAGCAACGCGATCATGTCGGCGCCGGTCTTGGCGTCGAGCTCACCCGTCGGCTCGTCGGCCAGAAGTATCTGCGGGCGGTTGGCGAGCGCACGCGCGATGGCCACACGCTGTTGCTCGCCGCCGGAGAGCTGCGCCGGACGATGATCGCGCCTCGCTCCGAGCCCGACGTACGCCAACAACTCACGCGCCCGGTGCACGCGATCCTCCGCGTTCATCTTCGCTTCGGCCATCGGAAGCTCGACGTTCTCAATCGCCGTCAACGCGGGCATCAGGTAGAAGCGCTGGAACACGAATCCGATGTTGTGCAGGCGAAAGCGCGTCGCTTCGGCGTCGCGCATCCCGTCGATGCGCGAGCCGTTGATCGTCACCGTTCCGCCCGAAGGCCGATCGATGCCGCCGAGCAGATTGAGCATCGTCGACTTGCCGCAGCCCGACGGTCCCACGATCGCAACGTAGTCGCCGCGGGTCACCTCCAGCGTCACCCCGCGGACCGCATGCACGAGCTCTTCGCCCATGTGGTACTCGCGGCGCAAGTCGCTCGCGGCAAGAACGATCGCGTCACTCATGCGACCGCCTCTTCCCGCATTGTCACGGCGATTGGCAACGACGCACCGCGCCACGACGGGTAGATGCCGGCGAGAATTCCCGCGCCGGTGAGAAGCCCGAGTGCCGTCCACGCATCGCGCGGCTCGAAGACGAAGAAGTGCATCGCCGCCGGCAGCCCGGGGAACGACGACAGAATCGAGTCGAGATAGCGCGCGGTCGCCAAGCCAAGACCAAGTCCGCACAGCGCGCCGACGACCATGATCGCGACGCTCTCCAACACGATCTGCAGCACGATTCGTCCGCGCACCACGCCGATCGCGCGCATCACAACGATCTCGCCAAGGCGCTCGTTCACCGACACCGTCACGAGCGTGGTGACGAGCAGAAAGCCCACGGCCAGACTCACCGCGCCAAGAATGAACGCCAGCTGGCGGAAGTAGCTCAGGCGCTTGTCCACCTGGAGCATCGCCGTCTCGATCGACACCGCCGACACGCTCGGCAACGCTGACTTGATGCGTTGGAGTACGCTCTCCACCGAGGCCCCGTCTCGCGCCTTGATCATGACGAGCGACGCGCGATCGCGCGCTCGGCTTCCCTGCATGTCCTGCAGCGTTGCCAACGGAACGGAGACGACGAGCTGACCGGCGGCCATATAGAGGAAATGCGCGCGCCCAACCACCGTGAGTGTTCGACGCCCGGCGAACGAGCGAAGCTGGGGATCGTAGCCCGCCGCGGCCGACAGGGTATCGCCAACATGCAGTCCGCTCACGCGCAAAAAGTCGTCGCTCGCCACGAGCTCGTTCGGCGCTGCAGGCGCACGACCCGTGACGACTTCGTAATCACCCTGCACCAGCGGATCCGCGCCAATCGTCGCCGCCGTGATCACTCGCCCGGCGACCTCCACGTGAAGCTGACCGCCGAGCACCGGACTGACTGTCGCCACGTCGGGCATTGCGCGAAGCGTGCGAAGCGCCTCGCTCACTTTGGGGATGGTCGCATCGGTATCGAACGGCAGTGTGCCCTTGGGTGCAAGGCGCAGCTGGAATCCGCGCGTCAGCAGCAGCTCCCTGAACGACGCCCGCATTCCACTCGACAGCATCACCATGTCCAGCAGCATGGCCGCCGAAACCGCGACGCCGAGCACGGCGAGCAGCGTTCTGCTTCGATGGCGCGAGAGGGTGGCCCAGGCAAGGCGGAAAAGCATCAGGCGGTCGCCGCGGGCTCGCGCGGCGCGGACTGTTCTCGCCGCCCCGTCAGCAACGCGAGCGGCGGCGTGCGCACCAATCGTTGCGCCGCAAGAAATCCAGCGATCAAACCCAGCGCGAGCGACAGCGACACGGCCAGCAGGACGATCCCCGGCGTGACCAGCGCGAACGCCAACGGCGTTCGATACACGCCGCGATAGTGCCAATTGATTATCTGCGCCGCGATCCAACCAAGCGCCACACCCACCACGCTGCCCACGCCGGCGACCAACGCCGCTTCGACCATCACGCCTCGTATGATCGACCGCGACGAGATACCGAGGAGCCGCAGCGCGGCAACGTCGCGCCGCCGCTCATCGACCTTGAGCAACATGATACAGAGGAGAAAAATCGCGCTGGCAACGATCGTGATCACGCCAATGGCGCGATGAAAACGACTCACCACGGCGAAAGTGCGCGACGTCTGCACCGCGATGTCTCGCGAGCGAAACCCTTGAAAACCAAACGCCGCCGCGTTGATCTGACGAATCGCGCTATCGGCGGCAGCGAGGGTCGGCGTGCCCACGGCAAACCGGTCGACACGGTCGCCGTATCCGATCAGCGTTTGCAACTGGTCGAGATGCATGCGCACGCGATATTCCGCACGCGCCACCTCCGATGGGTCCGCCCGGCGCTTCACGAACGCCGACACGATGACCGTGTCCGACGCGGCGCCGACGAGACCGGCGGCTCCCGGCGCGCTGGAAAGAATCACGTAGTCGCCGAGGCGCAGCCTTGTGTCGGCGGCGAGCCGCTCGTCGATCGCGACGGTGCGCGGCGACCGATGCGGCGGCGTTGAGTCGATTGTCTGACCGATCGATGGTATCAAGGCTGCCACGAGCAGCGCGGGGATCATTCGCGAAAGCTAACCTCGCTCCCACCGGCGCTCGTGTCGCGGCGCGTGATCACACCGAACGAATCGGCGCAACGAGAATCTGACTCGCCAGCCCTGATCCGATCGACCGTACCGCACGTCCAACGCGCAAGCTGATCGGCCCGTCGAACGGAGCCCGCGTCAACACCTCGATCTTCTGCCCCGGAGTGATCCCCAGCTCCGCGAGATATCGAAGCTGCTCGGGATTGCGATCTCCTACGCGCTGGACACGCACGCGCTTGCCCTCCGCGACCGACGCCAACGGCACAACGGGCGGTTCTTCGAGCGTTCCCTCGCGGGTGGGAATCGGCGCGCCGTGCGGATCCGTGGTCGGCTCACCGATCGCCGCCGCCATGCGGTCGATCAACTCGTCGGACGCCGCGTGCTCCAGCCGCTCCGCTTCGTCGTGCACACGATCCCACGGATAGCCGAGCGCCGACGTGAGGTACGCTTCGATGACGCGATGGCGTCGAATGGTCTTGAGCGCGGCCCGGCGCCCCGTCTTGGTGAGTCGCACGCCGCGATAGCGCTCGTACGCAATGAGACCGTTGTCGGCGAGGCGGCGAATCATTCCACTCACCGACGGCGGCGCGACACCAAGCTCGGCGGCAATCTCGTTGGTGCCCGCGACACCTTCGCCTGCCTCGAGCTCGAAGATCACCTTGAGGTAGTCTTCGACGGACGCGGTGAGTGTCTTGACCGCTTTGACCAATGTCACGGCACCGTCACCTGCGGACCCGACTTGCGATCTCCGCGTTCGCCGCGCACGAGCAGCACCGGGATGCGCGATTGGTGGCGCACTTCGTTCGCGACGCTGCCGTACAACATGTCCTTGATGAAGCGGTGTCCATGCGTGGACATCGCGATGAGATCGCAGCGCTCCCGGGCCGCCGCGTCCGTGATCTCCTTTGACGGCTCGCCGCCGGCGAGCAGGCACTCGACTTGGAGTCCGTCGGCCTCGAGCGACGCGCACGTCCGCTCGAGATACTCGCGGTCGAGCCGCATCTCCTCCGACTCGCGCAGGTTGAGCTGCTTGACGTTGCGGGCCGCCCAGCCGTCGGCCACGTGCATGAGCACGAGCGACGCGCCGCAGGCGTTCGCCAGCCGGCGCACGTGCTCGACGATGGCGACGTCGTACGTCGAATGCTCGAGCGGCACGAGGATGCGCTTGTACATCAGCGCATCCAGCCCTGGAACGTCTGGATGAGCAGCCAGGCGTTGAGCGCCGCGATGACAAGCGCCGTCGCCCACGCCAGCACCTGGAGCCACGCGGGATTGACGAACCGCCCCATCTTCGCGCGATCGGACGTGAACATCACCAACGGAAAGACCGCAAAGGACAGCTGCAAACTGAGAATCACCTGGCTGAGGATGAGAAGCTTGGCCGTTCCACTCTCGCCGTAGAAAATGGCGACAAAGGCAGCAGGCACAATGGCAATGAGCCTCGTAATTAGCCGGCGCAGCCAGGGTCGAAGGCGGATGTTGAGAAAACCCTCCATCACGATCTGACCGGCGAGGGTGCCGGTGAGCGTCGAATTCTGACCCGACGCAAGCAACGCGAGGGCAAACGCGGTGCTCGCGCCCGCTCCCAGCAACGGCGTCAACAGCTTGTGCGCGTCCTGAATCTCGGCGACCTCGGCGTGGCCCGAGGTGTGGAAGGTGGCCGCGGCGATGATCAGGATTGCCGCGTTGATGAAGAACGCGATGCTGAGCGCGATGGTCGAGTCGAAGAATGCGAAGCGCACGGCTTCGGCCTTCCCCTCGGTCGTCTCCTCGTAGCGGCGAGTTTGAACGATCGACGAATGCAGATAGAGGTTGTGCGGCATCACCGTGGCGCCAAGAATGCCGATCGCGACGTAGAGCATCGCGGGATTCGTGATGATGGACGGCGTGGGCACCAATCCCTTGGCGACGGCGACCATGTCCGGGCGGGCAAGAATGATCTCGAACAGGAAACACAGGCCGACCGTAGCGATCAGCGTGATGACGAGCGCCTCCAGCAGACGGACGCCGCGGTTCTGCAGCATGAGGATCAGCAGAACGTCGAACCCGGTGATGAGCACACCGATCGCGATCGGAATATGAAATAGCAGGTTGAGCGCGATGGCCGAACCAATGACCTCGGCGAGGTCGCAGGCAGCAATCGCAATCTCGCACAGAATCCACAGGGCAATCGACGTTCCGCGCGAGTAGTGGTCGCGGCACGCCTGCGCGAGGTCGCGTCCCGTGACGACGCCGAGCTTGGACGCCAACCCCTGGAGCAGCACGGCCATGAGATTCGACAGCAGCACGACGCTGAGGAGCGTGTAGCCGAACTGCGACCCGCCGGCGAGATCGGTCGCCCAGTTGCCGGGATCCATGTACCCGACGGCGACGAGATAGCCCGGACCCGCGAACGCGAGGAGCTTTCGGAAAAAGCTCCCGCCGCCCACGGGCACGGTGCGATAGACATCGGCGAGGCTTGGGGCGACGCGCGCGCGGCGCCACCCGCTCTCCGGTTCGTTGTCGGGCTCCGGCGTATTGTGCGGGGGCACGACCTTGGAAATAGCCACGATCCATAATTAGGTGAGAGTGAATCACAAGTTAGTCTCACCTAAATTATGGCTCGAGCCGAGCCGCGTCAAGCGTCAGGCCGGCAACGCGCGAATCCAACGGTCCACGCCGTCCGACACGCGCGCGTCGGTCGCCCCCGGATAGCCGAACGCCTCCTGCGCAGGAACTCCCGGCGGGACCACTTTGAACATGTGCTGCACTTCCGGAACGAACAGATATGCCGTGCGCTCCACGCCGGCGGGCCGCGCCTCAAGAACGCGGCGCAACGCTTCGCCGTGGTGCGGAGGCACCGATCCATCGGTGCCGCCCTGAACCACCAGCACTCGCTGCGTCATCTCGGCCGCGAGCGCCTGGGGATCGGTGGCGTCGGCGTCGCGCATGTACCGCCGCGCGTCGTCGGGCATCGACGCCAGCGCAGCCGCGCCCATGCCGCCGCCGTCGGTATACTCGGGCGGGACCGACTCGCCCCGTCGCACGTAGCCGATGACTGCGTCGAGCCGCTCGCTCGCGCGCGACGATTCGCCCGGCGGCGTCATGGCAGCACTCTGTTCGCGCATGTTCTCGAGAATTCCCACCGATGGACCCGCGAGCAGTACGACGCCGGCCAATTCGCCGGCCCGGTTGGACGTCGCGAGCTGGCTCGCGATCACCGCGCCCTCGCTGTGCCCCGCGCACACAACTCTCTCAACCCTGACGCCGCGCGACTCGAGCTCGGCGCGCATCGCCGTGAGCGCCGCGTCGGCGATCACCAGACGGCCATTCCACGATCGCGCGGTCGCCGCGCGGTCAGCGTCGACGGCGACGCTTCCCGTCCCCGGCCCGAGCTTGGCGAAGCGATACACGGCGTGCCCGTGCGCCGACAGCTGTCGCGCGAGATGCGCGTACACGCTCGGATAGGACTTCCACTGCGGGTAGTCGCCGTTCACATCGCTGAACAACGATCCCGGAATCAGCAGGATGGCGCTCGCGAGCGGCTCGGCGCCTTGTCGCGAGGCGGGCAGCGTGAGCGCGGCGGGGATGTCCCATCCGGATACCGCGAGCGTGCAGGCGTGTTCGATGTATGATGTCGTATCGGTCATGTGAGACATCATACGCCCTCACGCTGGGTGAGGATCAAGGCCCTCGTGCCGCTTTTTCGAGAATCGGTATGGCTTTGGCCAGCATGGTCCGGTCCGCGGCCGGCAGCTCGGCGAGCGACGCCGTGAGCAGGGCCACGCGCCGCTGACGGCCGTCGTTCAATAGACGTGTTCCGCGGGCGGTCGACCGAACCCGGACGATTCGCCGGTCGCCGGCGTCGATCTCGCGCTCGACGAGGCCGGCCGTCTCGAGCGCGCCCACGAGCTTTGTGATCGTGGGCGGACGGACCTGCTCGGCGGCGGCGAGCGCGCCGAGTGTGATCGGTCCGCCGAATACGATTACCGAGAGCGCCGACAGCTGCGGCGCCGGCATCCCCGAGGCGTCGTCCTCGCGCCGGAGTCGTCGGAGGAGATGGATCGCGACGGAGTGCAGCCGGTCGGCGAGGTCGGCCGGGGCGGGCGAGGCGCCGGGGCGTTTCCCGGAGCGTTTCCCGGTGCTTTTCCCTCTTGCGGAACGAGCGGGCATGGTCAATACTATTATTTAGCTAGGCTAACTAATGACATCGTTGTTAGCTCAGCTAACTAATCGCCCGCGCGGGCGCCCGGCAAGGGCCCGCCGCCAACGCCGAGCCGCACCGCCGGGAGGACCCATGTCGGATCTCAGCCAGTCCCGTATTGGACAGATCGCCGTCGTCTGCCAGGACATCCCCCGCGCCACGGCCTTCTACCGCGACACGCTGGGCATGCGCTTTCTGTTCGCCGCCGGGCCCACCCTGGCGTTCTTCGACTGCGGCGGCGTTCGCCTCATGCTCTCGACGGCCGAACAGCCGGAGCACGACCACCCCGGATCCGTTCTCTATTTCGTCGTCACGGGAATCGAAGCCACCCATCGCGATCTCAGCGCGAAAGGCGTGTCGTTCACCGACACGCCTCACATGATCGCTCAGATGCCCGATCATCAGCTCTGGCTCACCGCGTTCACCGACAGCGAGGGCAACACCCTGGCCCTCATGGAAGAGAAACGCTGAGCGACGCGCGAACGCGAGCTACTTCGCGTTCTTGGCCAAGCAGAGTCCAAGCTTGAACGGCGGCAGGCCCGCGTCTTCGCGCCGCAGATCGGCGTGGACCGAATCCTCCATCGCCGCAAGCATGATCTTTCCACTCGCATCGGCCGTGAATTGCGTTCCATACAGCTGCTTGCGTCCCCAGATCAAACGCATGTGGTCCTCGAGCGTTGCCACGTCGGCGGCCGGGGATTCCGCGGGACCCGCTTCCATCATCCGATGCAACGCCGCGCGCGCAAGACCCGTGTCGCGCTGCGCCAGGAGATACACTGCGTGCGTGCCTGCCGCGCCCACCACGCTCTTGGTGGGCCACGTCGACCCGCGCGCCGACGCCAGCTTCTTGAGACGCTGGACCATGTCGTCTGCCTCGGCGCCAAGCGTCGGGTCGCGGCCCTCGACCTGAACGCCGAGTTGCGCTGGTGCTCTGAGCGGCGCGGTGAGGCCGGTTGCTTTCAACAATGCCGTACGCAGAGTGTCATCGCTCCACCCACCCTTTGAATCGTCGAATGACTCGGCCTGCCGTTTCACCCAGGCGTCGGCCGCGCTCACAGTGCACGCCTGGGCGATGTTTGCCGTGATAGACGCGCGCTTGGGCGCTTGGGCGCAGAGCGCCGACGGCAGGGCAGCAAGCGCGCCCAGCGCGGCAAGCGCCCCAAGAATCGAGAGATGTCGCATCGTCGTCATCCTCACTTTGCCATGGGCGTGACGGTGAAGTCGTCGAACTCGATCATGCTGTCCGTCTTCGACCACACGCCCACCTTGCCGGACACCGGCTCGGGCAGCGTGTACTCGAGCATCAACTTGTCGTCGAGATAGCCCTGCAGTGCCGTGCCATGCACACTGACTCGTATCGTGTGCCACGTTCCCAGCTCGAGCGGCACGAGATCGGGCGCCCGCTTCACGAACTTGCGACCGCCCTTGTTGAACGTCCACAGCACGAGGTTGTCTTCCGTTCCGTTGTAGCGAACCGTGAGGTAGTCGCCGTTCGCTTTCACGTTGAAGAGAACGCCGGCGCAGCGATCGAGCGTGCCTCCCACCATCTGAAAGCGAACCGAGATGTCGCCGTTCTCAAAGTTGTCGAGACCCTTGTAGACGGCAATCGGGAAATACGCGAACGCCTTGATGCTCTCGATGAATTCTTCGTTGCGCGCGCCGTACAGCTCGCGCGCCTTGTCGGCCAGGCCGCCGGCGGGTTGTCCGCGCTTCCACACGCGCCCGTCGATGAACAGCACGTTCTTGCCCGCCTCGCGCGAGATCACCCAACTCCCCACCATCGGGGCGAAGGTCTTTGGCTCGCGGCCCACGGTTTCGCTCGCGAACGATACGTGTTTCGGCCCGTCCGCCGACTTGGCCTGCGCCGCGAGCGGCACGGCAACACCGCCGACCAATGATGTCGCGATCACCGTGCGCAGCGTCGCTCTACAGACCGTCATCCAAGCGTTCATGCCCGTTCTCCAACCGTTTGAAGTCGTGAAAGCCTCGGTCGACGTACCCACCACCAGAGCGCAACGACGCCCGCGGGCCACAACACGAAGAATACCCACGGCGCCAGCCCCGACCGCGCCGCCAACGGGTACCCGGAATACGCCGGCTCGTTTTCACTCGTTGGACGCTGTCGCCCGGCAAGTGAATAAATCGTCTCGAGCACGATCTCGTCGGTACTCGAACGACTCATTTCGCGTTTCCCGCCCAGACTGTACCACACCTCACCATAATGCTCGTTGGGCCGCTCGAACAACCCACTGCGACTTCCGGCTGCATACGTGATCGAGACAGACCGCATCGTACGCCGCAGCTTGGCCAACACGCCGCGATCCAGGTCGACCAAGCGCGGATCCTCCGCCGCGAGATACACCGTCACTTCGAGCGGCTGCTGAATCTGGCGCAACGCACTTTCGTCGGCACGCGAAAACGAATTGCGCCGATCTTCACTCACGTCGCGGCTGCTCCGAAGCTGCGCCGCCGCCGTGCACACCAGCGCCACTCCAAGCACGATCACTCCCGCATGCATCGCGCGGCGCGATACCGTCCTTCCCTGCTGCAACCACGCGCCGGCGATCGCGAGGCCGCCCAGGCCCAGCGCGAGCAGAACGAGCACCGTGGACAGCCGCAGCTCGCCGTGCTCGAACACACGCAGCGCGGCGGACGGCGTGTACGAGGCGATGGCCGCCACCGTTCCGCCGCGCGCCGCGGCGACGTAGTCCAGCGCCCACGTCCCCAGTGTGATGGTGAGCGCAATGATCGCCGCGCTCGCCGCGCTCGTCGCGACCGCTCCCGCGGCCGCTGCCAGGCCAATCGTCAACACGCCGCGCAACATGTGCCCCAGAACCACGGTCCACGTCTCCGGCGCATACAAGTGCCCGCCCATCGCGCGCCAGAGGAGGAGCGCCGCCGCACCGACAACACCGGCAAACATCCACGCAGCCACCAAGGCAATGGCCTTCGCCGCCATCGACATCGCGAACGACACCGGCAACTGCAGGGTGAGCGCGAGTCCGCCCGTCTGCTTCTCCACCGCGACGAGTCGGATGACGACGAACGGAAACAGTAGCGTCGCGGCGAGGTCGTACGCGCCGAGTATGGGGACGACGATTCCTTCCAACGGGCTGAGTCCCTGCGACAACGCCGCTGGACCACCGGCAATGCCGCTCGCCTCAGCATAGATCCCCACCGACGTGATGAACGCGTGCCCAACGAGCGCGCCGATCACGAGCAGCAGCAGCCAATACGATCGCGATGCCGCGAGCTCGCGCAACTCTTTCTCGATGAGCCAGCGCGCGGTCATGGGTGGCGCGAGCCCGCGGCGACGGCGTCAGGTGAGAGCAAGAAATACCTCTTCCAACCCGCCGTCGGTCAGTCCCGCCTTGCTGCGAAGGTCGTCAAGCGTTCCTTCTCCCACAATCTCACCCCCGCTCAACAGCACCAGGCGATCGCAAATTCGATTCGCGTCGCCCAGCTGGTGGATGGACAGGAAGAGTGTGCGACCGTTGGCGGCGTGCGCACGCAGCACGCCCATCACGTCGCGCGTCTGACGCAGATCGAGCCCGTCGAACGGCTCGTCGAGCATGAGGAGCGGCTGCGGCGTGAGCAGACCAACCGCGAGCATCACGCGACGGTGCTCGCCCTTGGACAGTTCCCCGAGTCGAGCCCCGCGAAGCGGGCCGAGCTGGAGAGAGTCCGTTATGCGCGCGAGAAGATTTTGGCTTGCCCGGTGAGCTCCTGCCGTAAAACGCAGGACCCAGTCGACCGATTGATCGGGAAACGGGCGAATGCCATCGGGGACGAAGTAAAGAAATTGTTTGCGTTGGCCCGGACCAATCGGTATTCCGTCACGCGTCACTGTGCCGAGTGTCGCCGGCGAAAGGCCGGCGAGGCATTGGAACAACGTCGTCTTGCCGGAGCCATTTGGTCCGATGAGGCCGAGAATTTCGCCTGGGCGAATGGAGAAGCTCGCGCCGCGGAGCGCCCAGAACGCACCGAAGCGCTTGGAGAGGTTGTCGGTTCGCAGGGCGGCTGGTCGCTCGGCACCCGATGGGGCGGGCGCGGCGCGCAACGCCGGAGACGGCGGGGTCATGGACGGGTATTCTCGCCGTTCGCCCACCGCCGTGCAATGCGTGCGGATAGGCGACGTCGATCGCCGCCCGCTCACGACGGCGCAGGGTTTGGCAACGGGCCAGCGACAATGCGGTCACCGGCGTATAATCGGTTGAGTCGCGACCGCCCCACCCCGTCGGCCGCGACGCACAATCTCTCTCCCCATTCCTCGAGAGCTCTATGACGTCATTCCTAGTGCGCTTCGCTGCCCGCGCCGCATCGAGCGCGACGGTCGCCGCCGCGCTCACCTTCGTCGCCGCGTCGGGCGCGGCGGCGCAACGCGGCAGCAGCGTCCACGGCACCGTGACCAACGCGCAGACGCGCTCCCCGATCATGGGCGCGCGTGTCTCGATCCGGTCGCCGGAACGCGTCGCAATCACCGACGATCACGGCACGTACATCCTCCGCGACGTACCCGCAGGCAGGTACACGATCTACGCGAGCGCCATCGGCCGGGCGCCGGACAGCAGCTCGGTCAACGTCGCATCAGGCTCGTCGGCCACGCAGGACATCGCGCTCAAAGAAGGCTCGCTGCTCCTGTCCAGCGTCATCGTATCGGCCACCCGCACGGCGGAAGACGCGAGCAAGGTGGCCTCCACCGTCAACGTGCTCACGCCCGAGCATGTGCGTCAGAGCCCGGCGCGCGAGTCGCAGGATTTACTGCGCGAAATTCCGGCCGTCGAGCTGCCGCGCACGAGCAGCCTCGTGGGCGGCACGGCGCAGATCGTGTCGATCCGCGGCGTGGATGAAGGACGCACCGGCGTGTTGTTCGACGGCATTCCCGTGAACGACGCGTGGGGCGAGTGGATCGATTGGGGTCGCGTGCCCAAGAGCATGCTCGATCGCGTCGAGGTCGTGGAAGGCGGCACGTCGAGCCTGTACGGCAACGGAGCAATGGGTGGCATGATTCAATTCTTCTCACGTCCGCTGTCGCCGGGCGCGATGAGCATTTCCGTGGACGGCGGCAGCCGCGATGCGCGCCACGGCGCCTTCTCGGCCGGCGTTCCGATCTTCCAGGCGTTGACGGCGAATGTCGTGGGCGACTACCAGGAAAAGGGCGGCTACAACCAGATCGACCCGGCGAAGCGCGGACCGGTGGACGTCGCGTCGCAGGTCATTCAGCGCAACGCGTACATGCGTCTGAACTATGCTCCGTCGTCGAATTGGTCGGCGTTCGCCACCGGACATTTGTTCGGTGACAACCGCGGCGTCGGCACGCCGCTGTCGTTCGCCAAACGCGACCAGAAGAACGTGGATCTCGGCCTGAATGTCGGCACGGGCTCGTCGGGGATGCTGACGGTGCGCGCCTTCGATGGACGCCAGGAAGAGTCGCAGCGCTCCACGGCAATTCGCGCCGGCGCTCGCGCGCTCGAAGACAGCAGCCTCACAGCGACGATTCCGAGCCATGATTGGGGCGGTTCGGCGATGTGGACGCGCAGCAGCGTGATGATGCTCGAATCCTTCAGCGTCGGCGGCGACTTCCGCCACTATCAGGGCGACTTCAACGAAGTCGATTTCAGCACGACGTGTCCCGGAGTGAATTGCGGCACGCTGTCCCGCACGGTGGCGTCGGGCGGCGCGCAGAATCTGAGCGGCGCGTTCGTGCAAGCGATTGCCAACCCGTTCACGCCGCTCCGCATCGAGTTGAGCGCGCGCGTGGATCGCTGGGACAACAACGACGGCCACTCGATTGACAAGACGCCGACAACGTCGGCGAACACGAAGACCTATCCCGACAGCAGCAAAACGGCGTTCTCCCCGCGCGTGGGATTGCGTTACCAGCTATTCTCGGCGCTGTCATTCCACGCGGCGTACTACCGCGCTTTCCGTGCGCCGAACCTTGCCGAGTTGTATCGCAAGCAGGTGAGCCCGACGCAGATCACGATTCCCAACCCGTACCTCTCGGCGGAAAACGCCGAGGGCCGCGAAGCCGGCTTCGACTTCCAGCCCATCGACTGGGTGCAGGTCAAGGGCACATGGTACGTGGCGGATTACAACAACTTCAATGTGCCGACGACTCTGACGGCCACGTCGGTGCCGCCGCGCCCGGCCGATTGCGGCGCGGTCCAGATCACCTGCCGCACGCGGTTGAACGTCAACAAGTCGCGCAGCGAAGGCGGCGAAGCGTACGTCGCGGTGCATCCGATCCCGCAACTGTTCCTGAGCGGCGCGGTGAGCTACGACGATGATCGCCAACAGTCGGGATTGCCGGTTACGGCGACCGATAGCACCAAGCCGCACATCAACCGTGTGCCGTCGCCCAAGCAGACGTTGCGCGGCACGTGGTCGTCGGCAATGCTTGGCGACTGGACGGCCATCTGGCGTCACGAGGGACACACCACGACGCTGCAGGGCGTGTGGCTCGAGCCGTTCACGGTCGTGGATGTCAACGTGCAGCGCGACATTCTGCCGGGCATCCGCGGGTTCGTCTCGGTGGAAAACATCGGCGACAAGCAGTATCAGATCAATCTGTCGGCGGCGGGCGCGGCGGGCATCGCGTCGATCGGGTTGCCGCGCACGGTGCGCGTGGGCCTCGAGGCGTACCGCTTCTAGTTCTCGAATGGTTGGCAGCACGAACGGGGTCGCGCGGAAGCGCGACCCTTTTTTTGCGCCGGGCTTGAGCCCGTGCCAACGTTGCTCAGGCCGGGCGCGACAATTCCCGTATTGATGGCAGCCAAGGCCGTCACTATATCCATTGACAATATATCCACTGTGGCTATAGTCTACGATCATGGCTACCGACCGCGCGCTCGCCGACGACATGCTCCCGTTGCCCCCGGCAACCTTTCACATCCTCATGGCGCTGACCGATGAGGATCGACACGGCTACGCCATCATCCAGGACGTGATGGCGCGAACCGACGGCGAGCTGCGGCTCAGTGCCGGCACCCTGTATCGCTCGATACAGCGTCTGCTCGAGCAAGGGTTGATCGTCGAGGCGCGCAAGCGACCCGCGGCTCCACTCGACGACGAACGGCGGCGCTACTACTCCATCACCGCGTTCGGCACCGCGGTCGCGCGCGCGGAAATGCGCCGCCTCACGCAGCTCATCCGATTGGCGCGGGCACGCGGCCTCACGCCGGAGACCGCATGATGCGCTTCTATCGGGCGCTCCTCCATCTCTACCCGGCGTCCTTTCGCGACGAGTACGGCGATGAGCTCGTGGCCGCCTTCGCCACGCAGCGTGCCGGCGCTCACGGACTGTTCGCGTCGCTTGCCACCGCGTTCCTGGCCGTTGCCGACGTGCTGCCCAACGCGATCGCCACGCATTGGGACATGCTTCGCCACGATCTGCGCTACACCGTTCGCTCGTTGCGCCGCACGCCCGCCTTCGCGATCACCGCGGTGCTGGTGGTCGCACTCGGCGTTGGGGCAAACGCAGCCGCATTTTCCGTTGCCAACTTCGTTTTGCTCAAGCCGCTGTCGTTCCCCAAGCCCGAGCAGCTGGTGAAGTTGTGGGAGCGAACGCCCGGCTACGGAAAAATGGAGCTGTCGCCAGCGAATTATCGCGACTGGAAGGCGAGCGCCAAGTCGTACACGATGATGGGTGCGGTCGGCGCCAACTCGGTCAACCTTACGGGATCGGGAGAGCCACGGCGACTCCGCACCGCCGGCATGACGTCGGACGTGTTCGCGCTGCTCGGCACTCGCCCGCTCATCGGCCGCGTCTTTGCTGCCGCCGATACGGTCGCCGGCGACGCGATCGTGTTGAGCTATGCGCTCTGGCAGACGCAGTTCGGCGGCGAGTCGAGTGTGCTTGGCAAACGCGTCGAGCTCGATGGCCGTCCGTACTCCATCATCGGTGTGATGCCCGAGAGTTTCCGCTTTCCCACGCGAGACGCGGAGCTGTGGACGACGATGCCGTTTAGCGCCGCGGACTTCGAAGACCGCGCCGACAACCGTTTGGAGGGCGTCGCTCGGCTGAAGGACGGCGTCACCGTCGAACAGGCAAAGGCCGAGCTCGACGTCATCGCCCAGCAGCTCGAGCGCCAGTATCCCAAGGAAAACGAAAAAACGGGCGCAACCATTTATCGCTTCGCCGACGAGCTCGGCGATCGGACGCGGTTGCTTCTCTACGCGCTGTGCGGCGCCGCGCTCTGCATTTTGCTTCTCGCCTGCGCCAACCTTGCCAATTTGCTCATCGTTCGTGCCGTGAGCAGAGCGCGAGAGATCTCGGTGCGCACGGCGCTCGGCGCCGGCCGTGAGCGACTGGTCCGCCAGCTCGTCACGGAAAGCGCGCTGCTCGTCGTGCTCGGCGCCGTCGCCGGCATTGCCGTGGCGGTCTTGACCGTTCCGGCCCTCGCGCGACTCGTACCCACCACGCTGCCGATCGCCGAGCAACCCACGCTGGACGTTCGCGTGCTTCTCTTGGCGACGGCGCTCATTTCCATCACGGGAATCGGATTCGGCGTCATCCCGGCAATGCGGAACGGAGCCGCGGCAATGGGCGCGTTGCGCGATGGCGCGCGAGCCGGCGGTGGACGGAGACAACGCGGTCGCGCGGTGCTGGTGATGATCGAAGTCATGGCGTCAGTCGTGCTGCTCATCTCCTCGGGACTCCTCATGCGCGCCATGTGGCGCCTGCAGTCGCTCGACCCGGGCTTTCGCACGGACGGCGTTCTGACGCTTCGAACCGCGCTTCCCACGCCAAAATACAACGATCCTCTCACGCGATACGCGCTCTACACGCGCGTGCTCAGCGGCGTGCGAGCCCTGCCGGGCGTCTCGAGCGCCGCCTACATCAGCGGTGTTCCGATGTCGATGAGCGGCGGTATCTGGGGCGTCGTGACGCGAGGCCAAGAAGTGATTCGCGACGCGTCGAATACGGCAACGTTGCGATACGCGACGCCGCAGTTCTTCGCGACACTCGGCATTGCGCTCCGACGCGGGCGCGATATCGCCGAGACCGACGACGCCGACCGGCCATTCGTGGCGGTGGTGAGCGAATCGTTTGCGAAACGGTATTGGCCCAACGAAGATCCGATCGGAAAGCACTTTCAATTCGCGCTGAGCGACCGAATGGTCGTGGGCGTCGTCGGCGATGTCCGCCATCGTGGATTCGAACAGACGAGCGAGCCGCAGGTGTACGTCCCGCCAAAGCAGGTGCGACCCAGCGTGCTCACGTACTACTCGCCAAAGGATCTGGCGATTCGCTCGTCGTTGTCTCCGTCGCAGCTGCTGCCCGAAGTCCGCCGGATCGTTCGCGAGGCAGATCCGCTGCAACCGATCTCCAATGTGCAAACCATGGACGAGATCGTGACGAGCCAAACGGCGTCGCGACGCGCTCAGCTTCGCGTGCTCGGCATTCTCGCGGCCATCGCGCTGCTGCTTGCGAGCGTGGGAATCCACGGATTGTTGTCGTTCGCGGTGTCGCGTCGAACGCAGGAGATCGGCGTGCGCGTCGCACTCGGCGCGGAGCGTTCGGGAATACTCGCCATGTTCTTGCGGGAAGGCTTGCTCCTCGGCCTCGGCGGCGTGGTGCCCGGCGTCGCGATTGCCTACGTCGCGGGCCGAGGTATGGAGGCGTTGCTCGCGGGCGTGCACCCAGCGGATCCCTTGACTGTGTTCGCCGGCGTCGCGTTGTGTTGTTTGGCGACGCTCGTGGGGTGTTTGCGCCCCGCCCTGCGCGCGTCGCGCATTGACCCGATCGAAGCGTTACGGGCCGAGTAGCTCGACGAATTGCGTGAGTGCGCGGTGCGTGAGGCCCCACACGGTGTGATCGCCGTGGCGAAACACGTCCACCTCGCGCTCGCCGACGTTGCGGATCGGCACCAGGCCTTTGCCCCACGCCGTCGTTTCGCGAATGGCGGCGAGCGGAACCCAGAATGCTTCGGCGACCTCGTCGCTTTCGATAATTCTCACGTCGGGGTTCACGACGGCGACGAATGGTCGAATGACGAGCGGCGGCAGACTCGGCGTGCGCGGGCTGATGTCGTCGAGAGTGCCCAGGATGCGTCCGTCGCGCTCGAGGTCGACTCCGGTCTCCTCCCACGTTTCGCGAACGGCCGTGTGCTGGAGATCGCGGTCGGTGGGGTCCATTCGTCCGCCGGGGCACGCGATGTGACCGCTCCAGGGATCCTGCTCCATCTCGGCGCGCTTGATCATCAGGAGCTCCGGCTCGCCGCCACCGGACGTTCGCAGCACGAGCGCGATCGCGGCGTAGCGTGTGAGCCCGTCAGCCTCGAGCGTGTGGCCGGGGCGTTCGGCGAGACGCTGCGCCAGGCGCGCGACGTCGGGATGGGCGAGCAGTGCGTCGAGCGGAGTCACGGCTCCGTCGTCACGGGCAAGAAAGGCGAGAACCGTTCGGAACTGCGTGACTCAGGAGCAGATCCTTCGCTTCGCTCAGGATGACAAGCCGGAACGGATCCTTCGTTTCGCTCAGGATGACAGCTAGTCCACATCGCCGCCTGCCTCGACCCAGCCGCGAAAACCGCCGGACATCGACGCGACGTTCGAATACCCCATCTCGCGCAGTGTGTCGGTCGCGTAGACCGACCGATTTCCCGAGGCACAATAGATGACGACGTGCGCATCGCGTGGAATCTGCGCCTCGACCTTCGATTCGAGATTGCCGCGAGAGATGTGCAGCGTGCCGGGAATTTTGCCGAGGTTGACTTCATGAAGGTCGCGGACGTCGAGCAGCGTGATCGCGTCTCCGCGTTTCTGCATATCCAACACCTGTTGCGGCGTGACTTCCGCGATGCGCGACAGGGCCTCGGCCTTGAGTTGGGCGGCGGTCTTCATACGACGTGGAAAGAGAGTGTCATGAGAGTTTTATGAATTCGGCTCGATCGCGAGACTCTTGCGATCGGCGTCGAGCTCGGCCATGGCGCCAAGTGGAAGCGTCCATTGGTCGCCGACATGGCCAATGGGAATGTTAGCGATGCAGGGAACGCCGCATTGGTCGGCAAACTCCTGCAGGAGCTCACTCAAGGGACGCGACTCGTCGTGAGCGCCGGCGGCGACGGGTATCTCGGTGAACTGGCCGAACGCGATGCCGGCGACGCGACTCAGTCCGCCGGCGAGCCAGAGCTGCGTCAACATGCGATCGACGCGATAGACCGACTCGTTGACGTCCTCGACGAACAGAATCGTTCCCTCGAGCGGCGCGGCGTACGGCGTGCCCACGAGTGATGCGACGAGTGCGAGGTTGCCACCGACGAGCCGGCCGCGCGCGCGTCCCGGGTGCAGCGTTTCGCCATCCTGAGCAGTCAGAACGTACGGGCCGCCGGCGGCGACGGCCTGCTTGAGCATCGCGATACTGAATGGCGTGAGCTCGGCACGCGCCGTGGGTCCGTGGAACGTGATTAGATCCGCGCGACGGCCAATCGCCGAATGCAGAGCAGTGATGTCGGAGTAGCCAATCAGCGCTCGTGTCCGCCGGCGCCACGCGTCATAGTCGAGACCGTCGAGCAAACGCATTGAGCCGTACCCGCCGCGAATGCACCAGATCGCGTCGATCGACTCGTCGTTCGCGGCGTCGTTGAGGTCGGCGAGTCGATGCTCGTCACTGCCGGCAAGATAATTTTTCCGCTCGCGAACATGAGCGCCAACGACCGGTTCCCACCCCATCGCACGTGTCGAATCGACAGCCCGTTGTACGTCGATCTCGCCGCGGAGAGGCCCGGCGGGGGCAACGAGGGCGACGCGTGAGCCCGCTGTGAGTGGAGGAGGAAGCCGCATCCTGCCACATACGCACATGGACGGCGACCCGTCAACTCGACGACACCGCGAACAACTGGCACTTGGTCTGCTACTCGTTTGTTCGCCGGCCGGGCCGGAAAACGGCCAGGGAGCGGCAACGACTCACTTTGCTGGGAGGCACATCATGACGGATCGCCAAAACACGCAAGGCGACGACAACATCGGCTCACCGAGCGACTCACGAACCGACGGCATGAACCGTTCGGGTAGCGATCGCAGCTCCAGCAACATCGGATCGCGCCCAAGCAAAGACAGTGGGTACGGCGCCTCCGATATCGAGCGAGGATCTCGCGACTCACGGCCTGAAACCCCGCGCAAGCGGCGCCTGGACGACGAACCCGATCCGAGTGACAACGACTCCGAGGATTTCGACAACAAGGGCCTCTCCTGACCTGACGTTTTAGGAAAGGAGCGAGGAGGACCAGTTCGCCACACGCGTCAAAGCTGAATAGCTTTGGCGCGTGTCGCTTACTACCCGTGTCCTGATCGCACTCGCGCTGGGGATCGGCATCGGCCTGCTCCTGAGCACGGTCGACGTCGGCATCGCTGTTCGCGTCGTCTCCGTTGTCGAGCCAGTGGGGACCATTTTCGTCAACGCGATTCGCATGACGGTGATCCCGCTCGTCGTGTCCAGCTTGATCGTTGGGATCGCCACGTCGCAGAGCGGAGTCGCGGTGGCGCGACTGGGCGGACGTGGCGTCATCGTATTCCTGCTGCTGCTGTTGGCGTCGGGCCTCATGGGCGCGTTCGTCTCGACGCCCATTCTCATGCGTGTTCAGCCCGACGCCTCGGCCGTCGGGGCAATGCGCTCTCATACGGAGTCGCTCGTTGGCGGTCTGGCTCCCCGCGCCGCCGTGCAATCACCGACAGAGTGGGTAACGTCCCTCGTGCCGCCAAACGCAGTGCGAGCCGCGGTCGACGGTGCCATGCTGCCGCTCATCATCTTCGCGTTGCTGCTCGGGCTCGCGCTGATCTCGGTTCCCGAAGCGTCTCGCGTGCGCGTCGTCACGTTTTTTCGCGCCATCGCCGAATCGATGTTGGTGCTCGTGCGGTGGCTGCTCGTCATCGCGCCCATCGGCGTGTTCGCCCTCGCGCTGCCGCTGGTTGCGCGACTCGGACTGTCCGCGGTGGGTGCGCTCGCGACGTACGTGGGCCTCGTGTCACTCGTCGCCGTGCTGTTCATGCTCCTGGTGCTGTATCCGGCCGGGGCCTGGGGCGGCGGTATCTCCCTGCGCGAGTTTGCTAAAGCCGTCGCGCCGGCACAGGCCGTTGCTTTTTCCTCACGATCGTCGCTCGCCGCCTTGCCCGCGCTGATCGACAGCGCGCGCACGCGACTTCATCTGCCTGAAGAGATCACGGGATTCTTTCTGCCGCTCGCGGCGTCGGTGTTCCGTGTGGGAGCGGCGCTCGGACTGACGACCGGCGCCGTATTCATCGCGCGGCTCTACGGCGTGAGCATCGGCGCGTCGCAGTTGGCGACGATCGTGGTCACGGCGATCGTGACGAGCTTCAGCATTCCGGGAATTCCCGGCGGATCGATCATCGCGATGGCGCCCGTGCTCGCGAGTGTCGGGCTTCCACTCGAGGGAATTGGAATTCTGCTCGGCGTGGACGCGATTCCTGATCTCTTCCGCACGACAGCCAACGCTACGGGACACCTCACGGCCGCGTTGATCGTGAGCCGCGGCGTCGCCGACCATGCGCCCCTGCCTGTCCCCGCGGCGACCGACACCTGATGTCCGCGGTGACGGCGGCGCTCTGGTCGCTGCCCTGGATCATTCCGCCAATCGTCGTGCTTTTTCGGGCGAGCAATTCTCGCTCGCTCGACGACGTCTCGGCCACGATCACCGAGCCGACGCCGTTCGTCTCGGTGATCATTCCCGCGCGAGACGAGCGACGCAACATCGAGCGCTGCGCGCGATCCGTATTGTCATCCGCATATCCGGCGTTCGAGGTGATCGTGGTCGACGACCATTCGAGTGACGGAACGGGCGATGTCGCCCGAGCGATCGCAGCTGAAGACTCGCGCCTCCGCGTGATCACCGCGCCCGATCTCCCGGCGGGTTGGTTCGGCAAGCAGTGGGCGTGTGCAACCGGCGCCGGCGACGCGCGCGGAGAATTGCTCATGTTCACCGACGCCGACACACACCACGCCGCCGATCTCATGCCTCGTGTCGTGAACGCCGTTCGCCAACAGAATGCCGATTTGTTGAGCCTCGCCGGTGAACAGGAGATGGGCAGTTTTTGGGAGCGCATCGTGCAACCGCAAATGTTCGCGTTGCTGACCATTCGCTACGGCGGCACGGAGCACGTGACTCGCGCCAAGCGACCCGAGGACGCAATCGCCAACGGGCAGTTCATCGCCGTGCGCCGCGGACCCTACGAGGAGGTCGGGGGCCACGCGGCAGTGCGGCACCTGGTGGCCGAAGACATGGGGCTCGCGCAGGAGTTCGTTCGCTCCGGGCGACGCCTCGTGCTTCTGTTGGCGCTTGGACAACTATCGACGCGCATGTACACGTCGTTTCGCGAGGTCGTCGACGGTTGGCGCAAAAATATCTACGCCGGCGGCCGAAAAGCGGCGCTCGGCGGAGTCGCGGGGCGCGCGACCTATCCGTTTTTCCTCCTCGGGTTTCCGTTGGCCGGATTAGCTCCGCCCGTGGCATTCGCGCTCGCGGCGGTCGGCGTCCTCTCGACTGGCTGGCTGATCTGGTCGGCGATCGTCGTTGGCGCGACACTGCTGTTCTGGGCCGCGATCTATCGCTTTCTCGGCCAATCGGTGCTCTATGCCGCCCTTTATCCGTTGGGGCTGGCGATGCTCGCGTACATCGGCATTGGCGCGATCGCTCGCGGTCAACGGGTGGAGTGGAAAAAGCGCGAGTATCTGTCGAGCTAGCGGTACGACGTCCAATACACCACGAGCGAACACGGCTCGCTGCCGCTGTCCCGGTTCAAGTGACTCGACGATTGACGAATGCCCCGCTGCCAGATGAATCGCTGGTATTCGCTCGGCACCTCCGACGGCTTCGAATAGATCTCGACCGCAAGCAACTCCGTCGCAAAGAGCGGCAGCGGGTTCGTCACGCCCATCGCCAATCCATTCACAAGCGCGTTGAGGCATCCGCTCCCGCGAGTCGGAATGGGACGCGGCTTGCGGCCATACGGCGTGATGGCCATGTCGAGGCGAAAACCCTCGACGTCGCGGAACGCTTCGCCAAGTTCGACGGCACCCTTGTCGGCAAGATCGTCGTCGGTGAGGTAGACACCCTTGCCGATGTGTTTGCGGCAGTTGAATCCGCGATAGGAGTTCGACGGGCACGTGCCGTCGGCCGACACAACCACTGTATCAAGGACGACCGGACGCCGCGTCATCTCGATCTTCACGTCGACGTGACCGTTCTTCGACAGATCGGTGGTCGTCTCACCGGGTGCGAAGCCAATGTGCCGCGCGCGAACGTGATAGAAATCCCCGTCGAGATTCGTGATCGCGAAGCGACCGGCCGAATCGGTGAGCACGCGCGCCGTTTGCGGAAACGCGAAGACGTCGGCGCCGGCAACCGGGCGACCTGAGTCGTCGGTCACCGTACCCGAAATCGTCCCGCCGGTGGGCTTTGATTGGGCGCCGGATGGCGCCGGCGCCACGACGGCAGCGGCCGCGAGAAGCAGAGCGATCGTTCGCATACGTTGAAGCTATAGGCTGCCCCGCTTGCGGCAACCATGGGGACCAGCGGCCGCGACTAGCGAGCTCGATCGGCCGCCGTTTCGTACCCGCCAAGACCAATCGCCTCGGCCACCATGTCGTGCGACACGCGCATAACCTGCAGCGACGCGCTGAACGCGAGCCGAGCGGTCATCATCTCGACCATTGAGCCGGCGAGGTCGGTTTGGTCGACGGCGGGAGCGGACCCGTCCAACGCGGTCGCACTGCTGATCGCCCGCGCGGCACGAACGAACCGAGCCATCGCGGTCTGCAGCCCGCTGTTGGCCGCTGATATCGCTGAGATCATGTGAACCGGCTCCGCGTGGGATCCATGAGCAGCGGTATCGACGCGCCAGGACGCCGACTTGAGCAATCCGAAACGAATTGGTCTGGTTGTCAGACATTCGAGCTATTCGAGCCGACGTGCGACGGCTTGTTTACAACGCGAGCAAGAATGGTCGTGCCCGCAACCGAGTGGTCGCGGACCTCGGCATTCATGTCTGTAGTCTCGGCGCGTGCGAACTCTCCGTGCCGCCGCCGACCTTCTCGCCGCCGCCGATTCAATCGAGCGGCTCATCCCCATTGCCGCCGCAATGAAATGCGACACCGAGCCGTCTCCGCTCGACACGGAGACGCGGCGATCGCTTGGTCTCGACGACGACGTCGTCGAAGCGAGCGTCGCTGCGGGGCGCGGCGCATTGCGAGCGTTGCTGCTCATCGTTTCCGATCGTATCACGCTTCGCGAGATGCTGCCGCGCCTCGCGGCGCGCGTGTCCACGCGAACGCCGCACGTGTTGTGGGTCGTGATCGCCACGCAACCAGCCACGTGCGACATCGCCATCGCCGCATGGACCGACGACCGGCGACCACCGCGCATCGCCGCGCTCGTCGCCAATCGAACGCGACTCGTGGACAGCGACGGCGAAACCGTTCGTGCGCTGGCAGCCGTGGACGCGGAGCGCGATGTGCTCGCTCATGCGCGCTGGGTCGAGATTTTGGGCCGCGAAGCCCTGAGCGTTCGCTTCTATCGCACGATCGAGCGAGTCGTCTCGGCCATCGCCGCGTCGTCGAGCATCGGAACGCTCGGAACGCGCATGGAGATCGCGCTGCTGAACACCTCTCGCCTCTTGTTCCTGTCGTTTCTCGAGGCCAAGGGCTGGCTCGACGGCGATCGAGGGTTTCTCGCGCGGCAGTTCGACGGCTGCATGACAACGGGCGGCCGATTTCACAATCGAATTCTGCGCCCGCTGTTCTTCGGCACGCTGAACACGCCGCGACGAAACCGGTCTCCGGGCGCGAAGCTGTTCGGCAACATTCCGTTTCTGAACGGCGGGTTGTTCGCGCGAACACATGTCGAGCGCCGGCATCGCGATTTGACATTCTCCGACGCCGCTTATGGCTCACTGATCTCCGACCTGTTCGGCCAATACCGATTCACCGCGCGCGAAGAGACCGCGAGTTGGAGCGAAGCAGCCATCGACCCTGAAATGCTCGGGCGCGCCTTCGAGTCGCTGATGGCGTCGCCCGACCGGCAGCGCACGGGCGCGTTCTTCACGCCATTCTCCCTCGTGGAGCGCGTCACGGACGCGGGTCTCGAAACCGCACTCGGCGACGACGGCCGCGACGTGCTCAATGGCGTTGCGCCGAATGCTCACACGCGCGCGCGTCTCCGAACACGACTCGCCGAGCTCACCATTCTCGATCCCGCGTGCGGTTCGGGAGCATTTCTCGTCCACGGACTGGAGCGCGTTGCCGCGCTGCGGCAACAACTGGGCGACGGACGCGACGTCAGCGCGATCCGTCGTGACGTCCTCACCAATTCCATCTTTGGCGTCGACGTCAATCCAACCGCTGTGTGGCTGTGCGAGCTTCGGCTTTGGCTATCAGTCGTGATCGAAAGCGCGGAGAGCGATCCATCTGCCGTCGTGCCATTGCCGAACCTCGACCGCAACGTGCGCATCGGGGATGCGCTCTCCGGACGCGCGTTTGGCGATCACGACGCGCGCCTCCGCGGTGGCGCGCTGCTTCGCCGACTGAGACAGCGGTACGCCACGGCGAGCGGGGCGCGAAAGGACGCCGTTGGTCGCCAACTCGATCGCGCGGAGCGCGAGCGCGCAACGTTGGCGGTGGAATATGACCTCGCGACGGTCGCCGACCGGCGGCGCGATCTTGTCGGAGCGCGTCGAGGCCGCGACCTGTTCGGCGAGCGCTATCACCCGTCGCGCGACGAACACCTCGCGGCAATCGTCCTTCGGCGTCGTGCGGCGTCGCTGCGCTCACTGAGTCGGCGAATCACGTCCGGTGGCGCCCTGCCCTTCTCCTTTCCCGTGCACTTTGCCGATGTCGCAACGCGCGGCGGCTTCGGTCTGATCGTCGGCAATCCACCATGGGTGCGGCTGCATCGCATTCCGATCGATCAGCGTGCGGAATTTCGTCGCGAGTTCGAAGTCGCGCGACGCGCGGCCTGGGAGCCCGGCGCTGGACCTGCCGGAGCGGGCCGCGGATTTGCCGCGCAGGTGGACGTCGCCGCCGTGTTCGTGGAGCGCTCCACACGACTGCTTGCCCCGGGTGCCGCGCTCGCGCTGTTGCTGCCGGCGAAGCTCTGGCGATCGCTCGCCGGAGGTGGCGTGCGACGATGGATTGGCGATCAGACGCGCCTGTGCAGAGTCGAGGATCACTCGGAAGCCGCTACGACGTTCGATGCCGCGGTCTACCCGTCGTTGGTGGTCGCGAAGCGGTCGGATGGCGACGATTGCGCGAACAAACCTTCCATCGCAGTCGCCATTCATCATCGCGGTCACGCGCCGTTTTCCTGGCAGGCGTCACCCGCGTCACTGGCGTTCGATGCGAGCCCCGGCGCGCCCTGGATTCTCTTGCCGCCCGACGCACGACGCGCGTTCGATCGTTTTCGCGACGCCGGGCCCGCGCTCGCGCGCAGTCCTCTCGGGCGCCCACACCTCGGCGTGAAGTGCGGCTACAACGATGCGTTCGTGGTCGAGCTGCTCGCGGCCCATGACGGTATCGCCGAAGTGCGCACCGCCGACGACCGGCGCGTCAGCATCGAGTGCGACATGCTGCGCCCACTCCTTCGCGGAGAAGCGCTCCGTCGATGGCGCGTGCCCGAATCCGCCCAGCGGATCATCTGGACGCACGACCCGACCGGCGCGCCGTCGTCGTCGCTCCCGCCGCTCACCGCACGCTGGCTCGCACGCTGGCGTCGAGAGCTCGTGGCGCGCACCGATGCGCGTCGCGGTGCGCGATGGTGGTCGTTGTTCCGCACCGACGCGGCACGGTACGACCGCCCGCGCGTGGTGTGGGGCGACGTTGGACGCGAGCCGCGCGCCGCGGTCCTCGAGGCCGGCGACCCGTGGGTGCCGCTCAACAGCTGCTACATCGTTCGCTGTCGCGACGCCGAAGACGCCTTCGCATTCACGGCGCTCCTCAACGGACCATTGGCACGCGCCTGGCTCGACGCCATCGCCGAACCCGCCCGCGGGGGATACCACCGCTACCTCGGCTGGACCGTATCGTTGCTCCCAACACCTGGTGACTGGGAGCGCGCCCGGCGCATTCTCGCACCACTCGGCGAGCGCGCGTGGCACGGGCAAACTCCGGGTGAGTCCGAGCTGTTCGAGGCATCATTGGACGCTTACGCGCTGGACCGACGCGGCATGGCCCCGCTCGTCGCGTGGTTCGCGCCGTGATTTTGCTGCGCGCCCCGCAGGTTCGACGCATCATCGCCAAGACCATGCTTCAGGGGTGCGAAACGATTCCCGCTCGGCTCGGCCGCGTCACCCTTCACGACCATCAGCGGGACGCGGCGGCGCGCCTCGGTGCATTGATCGCTCTCCACGGCGGCGCGATGCTCGCCGAGCCGGTGGGGCTTGGGAAGACGTACGCCGCTCTCGCCGCCGCGGCGCGACTCGGTACCGACATTCTCATCGCGACGCCGGCGTCATTGCGAACGATGTGGCGTGAGTCGCTCGAGCACTGCGCGCTGTCGGCGCGCATCATCACCCACGAAGCGTTGAGTCGCGGCGGGGTACTCCCGGACCCCGCGGGCGTCGTCATCGTCGACGAGGCGCACAGGCTTCGGTCTCCCACAACACGCCGCTATGCGTCGCTCGCCGAACTGTGTCGGTGCGCCAAGGTGATCCTCGTAACCGCGACGCCCGTTCACAACCGGCGCGCCGACCTCGCCGCGCAGCTTGCGCTGTTCCTCGGTCGCCGAGCATGGCAGCTCACCGACGATGAGCTGGCGCATCACGTCGTCCGCAATTCCGCCCGCGGCGCGCACGACGTGCGGGGCAAGCCACGTCTCGACGGGCCGCATCGTATCACGCTGTCGTTCCACGACGATTGTCTCGACGATCTGCTCGCCCTGCCCGCGCCGATTCCCGCGAAAGACGAATCGCTCGCGCTCGCGCTGCTGACCTACGGTTTGATTCATCAGTGGACGTCGAGCCGAGCGGCGCTGTGCGCGTCGCTGGATAGGCGACGTGCGCGCGGGATTGCGCTCCGCGCGGCCATCGAGTCGGGCCGTCGTCCCACGCGCGCCGAACTATCCGCCTGGGCGTACGACGGCGATGCGCTCCAGCTCGCGTTTCCTGAACTGGTAACCGCGTGCGCCGACGATGGCGAAGACGCACCAGGAAACCTTCTCGGTGCGATCGATCGGCACGATTCGGCGATCGACACGCTGCTGCGCCGGTTGCGCACCTCCCACGACCCCGACGCCGACCGCGCCGACGCGCTGCGCAACATTCGGCGCTCGCACCCGGGCGAGCGAGTGATTGCCTTTTGCCAGTACAGCGAAACGGTCAACGCGCTCCGTCGCCATCTCGGTCGCGATCCCGGCGTTGCGGCTCTCACGGCTCGTGGCGCGCGAGTGGCCGGCGGGCGCATAGCGCGCGGCGACGTCATCGCCCAGTTCACGCCCCGCCTTGACGCGAGCGTTCGTCAGAACGAAGCGGAGCACATTGGCCTGTTGATCACGACCGACCTGTTGAGCGAGGGACTCAACCTTCAGGAAGCTTCCGTGATCGTGCATCTCGATCTTCCGTGGAACCCGGCGCGACTCGACCAACGCGTCGGTCGTGCATTGCGACTCGGATCGCGACACGCCGTGGTGACCGCCTACGCAATCGCCCCGCCCGCATCGGCCGAGCGACTGTTGCGAATCGAGGCGCGGCTGCGCGACAAGTTGAGTGTCGCGCAACGAACCGTCGGCGTCGCCGGCCGAATCCTGCCGTCGGTGCTCGCCTCCGCGGAAGAAAAGAACGGACTTGCCGAGCAGGTCGGCGCGATCAACGCCGATCTACAGCGTTGGCTCGCGCCGGTCGCGGACGCTGCAAACCCCTTGGGACGCGATCTCCCGAACAATCATCCGGGCGAGCGCACGCAATTCGACGAACCCGTGGTCGCCGCGATCGCGTGCGACACGCGTGGGTTTCTCGCACTCATTGTCGACGCGAACGGTCCAATCGTTGTCGCCGATCTCGGCGGCGGCATCGAGACGGGAACCGCCCTGATCCAGCGAGCGGTCCTCGTCGCCGGCGGCGCGGGCGGCGCCGTTCACAACGCAGTCGCCGACCAGGTGCTGCGGCAAGTTCGAGCGTGGCTCGCCGCGCGCCGCGGCTCAACAACCATCGACTTCCACGCCGCTACCGCGGCTCGATCGCGGCGGGCTGCACTCGCGCGAGTTGCACAGGCTCTCGCGCGTGCTCCGCGCCACCAACGCTCGCTCCTCGCTCCGCTCGCGGACGCGGCCCGAGCGGTCGCGACCACGCCGTTGGCAGAAGGCGCTGAGAGAATCCTCGAGCTGCTGGTGCGCGCGCAGCTTCCCGACGAGGCGTGGCTTCGCTCGATCGCGGCGTTCGGCGAGATCAACGGGCGCCCCAAACCAGACTCGCGATCACCGGGCAATCGAACGGACGTGATCGCGGTCCTGCTCTTCCAGACGGACGCGCTCGAGCTGGACATGGGGGTTTAACTTCCGAGACCAATCACGTCCAAGCCCAACGCGACTCCCATGCAATACACACAACTCGGCAAAACCGGCGTCACCGTCTCGCGCCTCTGTCTCGGATGCATGAGCTACGGCAATCCCAAGTGGCGCGCATGGGTGCTCGACGAAGCGGCGGCGCAGCCGTTCTTTCGCGCCGCGCTCGATGCCGGTATCAACTTCTTCGACACGGCGAATATGTACTCGCTCGGCGTGAGTGAGGAGATCACTGGCCGGGCGCTGCGGTCGATGGCGAACCTCGACGAGATCGTCATTGCTACCAAGGTCAACTTTCCCATGAGCGACCGCCCGAACATGGGCGGGCTGTCGCGCAAGCACATCGTCCAGGCGTGCGAGGCAAGTCTCCGCCGCCTCGGCATCGACACGATCGACCTCTATCAAATCCACCGCTTCGATCCCATAACGCCGATCGACGAAACGCTCGGCGCATTGAATCAACTGGTGGCGCAGGGCAAGGTTCGTTTCATCGGCGCGAGCTCCGGCTTTGCGTGGCAGCTCATGCGCGCCCTGAGCGTGTCAGAGCGCAACGGCTGGGCGCGGTTCGTAACGATGCAGAATCACTACAACCTGCTCAATCGCGAAGAAGAGCGAGAGATGATTCCGCTCTGCCGGGAAGAAGGCGTCGGCGTGATGCCGTGGTCTCCGCTCGCACGAGGCTTGCTGACTCGTCCGCGTGAAACGCGCAAAGGCGAAACGACACGCTCCACGAGCGATGCGATCGCCGACCGGCTCTACCCAAGTGTCGATTGGGACGTCGTCGACGTGGTGGAACGAATCGCGGGCGAGCGTGGCGTTCCCATGGCGCAGATTGGTTTGGCGTGGATTCTCTCCAAGCGCGACGTCACGGCACCAATCGTTGGTGCAACGAAGATCGCGCATCTCGAAGCGGCGATCGGCGCGCTGGACGTCAAGCTGAGTGCCGACGAGATCAGTGCACTCGAAGCGCCGTACACGCCCAAGGCCCTCGCGTTCTAAAGCGTTTTAACGTTCAGCCCCGGCGATCAATCCTCGAGTACCGGCTCGTATTCGCCGGGCGCGTGCACGCGCTCGTGCCGCCCGAGCATGCGGACGCAGGTGTTCCAGCGAAGAATCGCCTCGTCGTTTCCCGCGGGCCGCATCCCTTCGGCCTTGGCGTACCATTGCATGGCGTCGTGGAACCACTCGGCGGCAACTTCGGCCGCGCCGAGCGAGCCGCGTTGCAGGTGTGCGCGGGCGCGACGTTCGCAGATGATGCCCGCATAGTAGGTCCGCTCGTATTCGTCGGCGAGACGCGGTAGAACTTCGCGCGCGCGACGCACGCTCTCTGAGATCTCCTCGTTGAACTGGTCGGTGATCGACAGCAAAAGGTAGATCAGCGCGTCTTGATTGGTCGGATCGATCTCGAGCACGTCGAGACAGATGCTCTCCGCGGCCGAGGAATCGTTGAGCAGGCGATACCGCTCGGCCTTTTGCAGCGCAGCGGGAATGCCTTCGTGGGTGATCGGTTTGAGATTCATCGTGTGTGTGTCGTGCGGAGGAGCGAATGTCTGTCGTTCCGAGGAGCGGAAGCGACCAGGGACCTGCTCCGTTTGCCTGTCGTCCCGAGGAGCAAAGCGACGAGGGACCTGCTCGTTCAGTTTCGCTTTCTCCTGCTGTAGATCTTCACCAGCTTCCCGATCGGATCGAAGAACTCGTCCACCACGCGTTCCTTGAGCGGAATGATCGCGTTGTCCGTGATCGTAATGTGCTCCGGGCACACCTTGGTGCAACACTTGGTGATGTTGCAGAGCCCGATTCCGTGCTCTTTTCGCAGATCCGAGACGCGGTCCTCGGTGTCGAGCGGATGCATTTCCAGCGCCGCCGCGTAGACGAGGAATCGCGGCCCGATGAACTCTTCATGCTGGTGGTGGTCGCGCAGCACATGGCAGACATCCTGGCACAGGAAGCACTCGATGCACTTCCGGAATTCCTGTACCCGATCGATGTCCATCTGCTCCATGCGCCACGTGCCATCGGCTGCGTCCGGCGCCCGCGGCTTGAACTTCTTGATACGTTTTTTGACTTCGTAGTTCCACGATACGTCGGTGACGAGGTCGCGCACGTGCGGAAAGGCGCGCATCGGCTCGACGGTCACGGGCTTCTCGGCGTCGAGATCGGACAGCCGCGTCATGCACATGAGCTTGGGCATGCCGTTGATCTCGGCCGAGCATGAGCCGCATTTGCCGGCCTTGCAGTTCCAGCGCACGGCGAGGTCGTTGGCTTGCGTGGCTTGGATTTCGTGAACGGCGTCGAGCACGACCATGCCTTCCACGACGTCTTGTTTGTATTCGACGAACTCGCCCTTGCCGCCGTCGCCGCGCCAGATCTTGAATGAGCGTGTGGTGTGCTTGGCCGATGCGTCCTGTTCCGCCTGCGCCGCCGTGTAGGCGTCGGACGCGGTGGCAGTCGCACCGGGGGTCTGACCGGTATTGGAATGAGTCATCTATTTCATTTCCTCGATAACGGCCGTGAGGTGATCAGGCATCGGCACCAACGGCTCACGCGATAGTTCCATCTCGCCGCCCTGTCCTTTCGTGACGACGAAATTGAACTTGGCGTATTCCGGATCTTTGTCGGGATAGTCGTCGCGGAAATGCCCGCCGCGGCTTTCCTTCCGCTCCAGCGCGCAGCGTGTGATCGCCTCAGACACCGTGAGGAGGTTGTCGAGATCGAGCGCGGTGTGCCAACCGGGATTGTACTCGCGGTTGCCCTTTACCACGGCCTTGCTCGCGCGCTGCTTGAGCGCCTGCACGGCTTTGAGCGCGCCCTCCATCTCGTGCTGCATGCGCACGATGCCGACATTGTCCTGCATCGTGCCCTGCAACGCTTCCTGCACTTGATACGGTCCTTCGGCGCTGTCGTCCCGCTCGAACGGAGCCAACGCGTATTTCACCGCGCTATCCACGTGCTTTGTGTCGACCGATACCGTGCCATTCGACTTCGCGAACTTGGCCGCATGTTCGCCGGCGCGTTTGCCGAACACGATGAGATCCGACAGCGAGTTGCCGCCCAATCGATTCGCGCCGTGCAAACCGGCCGCGCACTCACCGGCGGCGAACAATCCCTGCACCGTGGACATCTGCGTGTCTCCATCAACGCGAATGCCGCCCATGATGTAGTGCGTGGTCGGCCCAATCTCCATCGGCTCTTTGGTGATGTCGATCCCCGCGAGCTGCATGAACTGATGATACATGCTCGGCAACTTGCGCTTGATGTGCTCCTCGGCCTTCGGAAGTTTTTCCTTGATCCATGCGATGTCGAGAAAGACGCCACCGTGCGGCGAGCCACGGCCCGCCTTGACCTCGCTCACGATCATGCGCGCCACGTGGTCGCGCGTGAGCAGTTCGGGTGGACGTCGGGCGTTCTTGTCGCCCTGCGTGTAGCGCCAGCCTTCTTCAGGATTGTCGGCCGTCTGCGATTTGTAGTTGTCGGGAATGTTGTCGAACATGAATCGCTTGCCATCACGATTCTTTAATACCCCGCCCTCGCCGCGCACGCCCTCGGTCACGAGGATCCCGCGAACGCTCGGCGGCCACACCATGCCGGTGGGATGGAATTGAATGAACTCCATGTCCTGCAGCGCGGCGCCGGCGTGGTACGCCAGTGAATGCCCGTCGCCCGTGTACTCCCAGCTGTTCGACGTGATCTTGTAGGCCCGGCCAATGCCGCCCGTCGCCAGCACAACGGCCTTTGCCTTGAACAGACGAAAGCGGCCGCGCTCGCGATCGTAGGCCAACGCGCCGGAAATGCGGTCGCCGTCCTTGAGCAACGTCTGAACGGTGACTTCCATGTGCACGTCGAGCCCCTGATGCACGCCGTGGTCCTGCAGCGTGCGGATGAGCTCCAACCCCGTGCGGTCGCCCACGTGCGCGAGACGCGGATATCGGTGTCCACCGAAGTTGCGTTGCAAAATCCGGCCGTCGGGCGTGCGATCGAACAGCGCGCCCCAACCCTCGAGCTGTCGCACGCAGTCAGGCGCTTCCTTGGCGTGGAGCTCGGCGTGGCGCCAATTGTTGAGGTACTGCCCGCCACGCATCGTATCGGCGAAGTGAACGCGCCAGTTGTCGCGATCGTCCACGTTGCCCATGGCCGCGGCCATACCGCCTTCCGCCATCACCGTATGCGCCTTGCCGAGCAGCGATTTGCAGACGAGCCCCACATTCACGCCCTGCGCCGCGGCTTCGATCGCCGCTCGCAGCCCCGCGCCGCCGGCGCCGATCACCAACACGTCGTGCTCTATGGTCTGATATTCGGTCATGATATTAGAGAATCCTCCAATCGTGCCAGATGCCCATGGAGCACATCCGGACATACAGATCGGAGAATGCCACGCCGATCAGGCTCATCCACGCCCATTTCATGTGCCAGCGATTGAGACAACTCGAGCAGTCATACGCCTTCTTGCGCACCGGATGCCTCGACAGCTGATCGAGAAATCCGCCCACGATGTGCCGCATGGAGTGGCAGCCGAGTGTGTAGCAGGTGAGCAGCACCACATTGACCGCCAACACGATCGTGCCCACGCCGATTCCGAAATGTTTCACCCCGGCGGCATCCTCGAACCACAACGCCTTCCACACGTCGTGACTCAGGAAAAACAGAAACAACACCGCGAAGTAGAGGAAATAGCGGTGAATGTTCTGCATGATCAGCGGGAACGAGCGCTCACCCAGATAGCTCGACCGCGGCTCGCCGACGGCGCAGTTCGGCGGATCAGCCCAGAACGCTTTGTAGTACGCGCCGCGATAGTAGTAGCACGTGAAGCGAAAAAGTCCGGGGAACGGAAGGATGATCAGCGCCGGAGAAAACGGCAGCAGCCCCGGCCACCAGCCCGGCTTCGTGCCGAACCACGCCGTCTTTGGATCTCCGAAAACCTCGGGCGAATAGAACGGCGACAGATACGGCCCGTACATGTAGTGTGCGTTCTGGAACGCGGCCCACGTCGCGTAGCCGACGAAACTGCCAAGAATCAGGAATACGACGAGGGGCTGAAGCCACCATGCGTCGCGCCGCAAGGTTTCACCAAAACCGCGGTGAAGCGGGAGCGGTGCATGCGCCATGTCTTAAGGGGTCAGGGTCGAGAGAGGAGCAAAGCGCGGGAACGAGATGGAAACCGCGCGGGAAATGGACGTCGCGCTATGCAAGCCGTCAATGGCAAAACCAAGCCTCATCATTCCATGCGCACGGGTGGGGGCGCGGGCGCAACGAAGCTGAACGGGTACTCGACGACCTGATCCACCGCGCACCCGTGCACCGTCGCCGGCGTAAAGTGTTGTTGAGGCAGCGCCTTGATCGCCGATCGCAGAAACGAAACGCTGGTCGCGCGAAGGACCTCGATCGTCTCCAGAGCCGGCTCGCCTCGCCGATCGACGACGAACCGCAAAACCACATCCGCCACCGCCACGCTGTCCCGCTTTGCCTCCTCCGGAAACTCCGCGGCCGGATTGTCGCGCCTGGGCGCGGCGTCCACCAACGGAAGGCGGGGAAATTTCGCACTGGTCAGGCGACGCGCGCCTTGACTCGAATCCGTCGAAAACCGCACCTCGACGAACATCGAGTCCTCACCGTTGCGTGGGTTGAGCACGCCACCCACGTGACCCGCATCGCGGATCGCCGTCGCCGCGGCGGAATCGAATCCGACCATGAGCGACGCTCGAATGGTCGCCGACCGCGCGACGATCCCCGACTGGCCCACCGCAAAGCGATAGACGCCGGTCACGGTCGGCACGCGCCGCTCCGCCGTGGTGTCCGGCGACAGCGGTCGCAACAGACGCATGCGCGCCGGACCAGAAAAAATGGAAAGGCGAAACGGACGCGGCGGAACAAACCCGCCGCCAATCACGTTCATCATGAGAGTTGCCTGGTCCGCCGACAGATCCCCGCCGTCCACGCGTCCCACCGCGACGAACAGTCCGCCATCCGCCGAATCCATACGCGCCGCAGCGGCGACAATGGAATCGCACCGCGCGCTGTCGAGCGCTGCCGGCACCTGCCCGGCAAGACGACACGCGGAACATGCGAGCAGCAGACCCCAGACTCTACGCCGAAAACCCGGACGCATTACACCGATCTCATTGCGACGCGGGTCCCGCCCCACGGCGGCGACGCGCCGCCAAAAACAATCCGGCGCCCGCAAGATTGAGCAGGATCACCACGCCCGAAATTTTCACCGAAAAGCTGAACCAGCTCGCGACATCGATGATCGGAAAGATCGACAGCACCACGTAGAGGAGAGTGACAGCGAATCCCGATGCCGCCGCAATCCGCAGCCAGAGCGACGGCTTCGGCTCGGCATTGCGCAGACCAATCAGCGGAATCGCAAACATCACCAGATACGTCAGTCCGTAGAAGATCCCCGCGGCGTTCTCGAGAAGCTGAAACGCTTCCTGCTCGCCCACGCCGGCAATCCCGACCACGCCGAACGCCAACGCGACCAGACCCACGAACAAGATCGAGTTGACCGGAGTCCGGTAGCGCGGATGCAACGTCGTAAACCAGCTTGGGAGAAGATTGTCCCACCCGGCAACCATCGGCATCCGCGTGGTGGCCGTGAACACGATGCTCGTGTTGGCAATCGTGCGGCCCGTGATCATGATGATCGCCAGCCCCGCCGCCACCGAGCCAACTCCACTCACGCCGAATCCCACGCGCAACACCTGCGGAATTGGACCGATCAAGTTGATCTTGTCGATAGGAATGAACGCGAGCACCGCGCTCGTTCCCAAAATGAACATCGCCGCGATGACCGGCGCCGCAATCAATGTGGAGCGCGCGATCGTACGCTCCGCATCCTTCGTCTCACCCGCCAGCACCGCCACATACTCGAATCCGCTCAGCGCTCCCATAGACAGCTTGCCGAAGATGTTGAGACTAAACAGCGTCAGCGCCGGCATCGCCACGGCGAACGGGTGATAGTCCGGCAGCGTGCCGCGCGCCATGTGAAAGAACGGCAGCCCGATCAGTGCGACGAACGCGACCATGAGCATCACGCTGCCGCCGTTATGAACCCATTTGCTGACGCCAAGCCCCACGACCGCGACAACCATGAGCGCCGAGAGCAGAAACGCATTGAGCAGCAGAATGAATGTCTTGTTGCTCGCCAACCACGAGCCACTCGGCCCCGCCACATACGACAGATTGGTGCCCACCACGAGTCCGATCGTCGCGATGAGCACCACGGCGTACACCCAGAGATTCCACACCACCATGAATCCCATCAGCTCGCCGAGTCCGAGCCGCGCCCACTGATACGGCCCGCCCTCGAGCGGCATTCGCCGCGTGAGGTCGATGACGACCGCCGCCTGCGGGAGATAGAAGAACAACATCGCCGCCAGCCAGAACACCAATTGCGAGTGCCCGAGCTTTGCCGCGGTGCCGACCCACGTGACGCCAACGACGTACACGATCTGCTGCAGCACCAGATCGCGAAGGCCAAGCTCTTTCTTGAGCGACGCGCTGTGTGCCTCAACCCGCTCCTCCGCCGTGCTCACTTCCACTCCTGAACGACGCGAGCGGTCTTGATGAAATCGAGCTTGGGCCAACCGCGCAGGAGATACGCGTTGCCCTGAGCGGCAATAGAGTCCTGTGACGGCCCCTCGAGTCCATACTGCGACCCGCTGCGCGGTGCAGCGTCGCCATACCCGGAGTACAACGAGTCCACGACCGGGAGGCCCACCACGACTTCGCCGATCGGCGGGAAGCCGAATCCGCTGAGCGTGTCGAGCGTGGGATTGTCGGCAAGGTTGACGAACAACTGAACGGCGCGCGTGCCCGGGCCGCCTCGCGCGTACGACAACGTTCCGCGCGCGTTTGGATGTTGAACCGGCTCATCGGCGATGCACCGCGTTTTCCACGCGTCGTTGACCTTCGGATCGCCCGAGAGACCGAACTGCGCCGCGAAGTTTTTCAACACGCGAAAGAATCGCGCGTCGTCGTAATGTTTGGTCTGCACCAATTCGTAGAGGCGACCAACGCCGATCGGCGACCAGGCCTTTCGCGCCATGACGTCGAACCGCCCTCGACTTGTTTCAAAGGCGACGAGGAAGCTGTCGGGGACGACGGCGTTCGCTGTCGGCGCTTCCTGCTTGCATCCGCCGAACGGAAATCCCGCGCATGATGAAACGCCAATCGTTGCGACCGCGATGAGGACGAGCCGGCGAACGGACATCATCAATCGGCGTCTCCGTGACGTGGGAAGAAAACTACGGCTTGATCGGCTGCGGCGGTCCGGCGGTGATCGCGTCGGATACGCGCTCGCGTTGATGCGCGCTCAGGCTCGTGAGCAGCCCAATCACGTTCACCGACTCGATGAGTGTACGCTCGCGTTTGATCGTCTGCTCGGCGGTTGCGTTGACGAGCGCGGAGCGGTCGAGCTTCGCTTCGTCGGCAATGCGCGCCGCGGAATCGGCGTAGAGAAAAATCTCCAGCTGCGCCGTGCGGCCGATCGTCAGCACCAACGGGTTGCCCGTGAGCGATTTCTCCTGCGGTTTCGCGCCCGAATCGACATGCGGCGCAAGCCCCGCGCGGTCGAGACTGTGCACCACGGAGCATTCGGCCCACAGTCCGGTCGCCGGGCAACCCGACGTCGCCGGCGCAACGCTGGCCGCGGCCGCCGCGCTCGATGCGGGTGGCGGCGGCGGTGTCTTTGAATCGCACGCCGCCGACATCAAGCACGCCACGCCGGCGATGATTGTCGTCGCGGCGCGCCAGGCTCGTGTCCTGCGAGTGAAAAAAAGGCCGTCAAGCATCCGCAGATGATGCGTCCTCGGATGGCGACTCCGCAACGCCAAACCGCGCAACAACGGTCGCGACAACCAAATCGCCGGTCACGTTGGTCATCGTGCCGAACAGGTCGGGAATCGTATCGACGGCGATGAGCAACGCCACGCCCTCGGCCGGAATTCTGTACGTGAGGAGCAACGGCGCGAGCAGCAGTTGCGCGCCTTGCGGCACGCCCGGAATGGTCAAGCTCAGCGCAACGGCGGTGATCGCGATCGTCAGCATCGACGTCGCACCAAGGTGCACCCCATACAGCTTGGCTAGAAACAGCGTCCCGACCATCCAGGTGATTGGCGTGGCGACCTTGAAGGTCGACACGGCGAGCGGCAACACCACGCCCGTGATCGGCGCCGGAAGTTGCAGCGCCTGCGCGCCTTCGACCAATGCAGGAAGCGATGCGAGGGACGAGCTCGAGCTGAGCGCCACCGCCTGAGCAGGCAACGCACCGCGCGCGAACGTCTTGATCGGCACCTGCCCAAAGATGGCCGCGACGGGATAGACGAGCAGCGCGAACAGCACGAGCAGCGCCGAGATGGCGATGACGTAGTACGCCATCGCGCCCACAAGCCCAACGCCGGCGCGCGCCGCCGCACCCACGACGAGCGCAAAGATGCCGATCGGCGCGACCGCGATGATCCAATCCACGATCCGCGTCATCGTCGACGCGACGGCCGCGAAGAAATCGATCAGCGCGCGCCGGAGCGCGGCATCGATCGCGCGCGCCGCAAGCGCCAGCAGGAGCGTGAACACGATGAGCGGAAGCATCGCGCCGTCCGCGGCCGCCTTGAGCACATTCGCCGGCACCAGGGCGACGATCCATTCGCCAAATCCAGGCAGCGGCGTCGCCAATATCGGCGACGCACCCACGTCGGTGCTCGCCGACAGTCGGAGCAGCGCCGCCGCGTCGCGACCAAGCTTGAGGTCGGCCATGAGCGGTGGCGCCAACGCCAGCGCGACCACCGCCGCAAAGGCCAGCAATCCGAAGAACGTCAGCAGTGTGACGATCCCGATTCTGCCCAAGCCTTCGGTGGACTCAGGCGACGCGACGCTCACGAAGAGCAGCGACACGACCAGCGGCACGATCGTCATTCGAATCGCGTTCACCCACAACTGCCCGATTGGATCGAGCAGCGCGGCCAGGCGAAACCCCGCAGCGTTATTCGACGCCGCGATGACGATTCCAACGATCAGACCGGCGACGAGACCGATGACGACGCGTCGAGCGCGCATCGGTCAGAGCATCGTCACGAGCGGACTACCGCTTTTTCGTCGACTTGCCGCGGACGGCTGGACGCGAAGCGCGAGCTGGCGCGGCCTTCTTCGCCGGTTTCTTCGCGACATGCAACGCGGCCTTGGCCCGAACCGGCTGCGCACGCTTGGACGCGACATGCGCCTTGGACGCGACATGCGCCTTGGACACCGACGCCTTCTTGGCCGAAGCCGTCTTTGGCTTCGCCGCAACTTTGGCGGCAGCAACCGCCTTCACGGGGACCGGAGCTTTCACTACCGGAGCGGGAGCGGCAACGGGAGCCGGTGCCGGAGTCGCCGCAGCCTTGGCACGAAGCGCCGCTGCCGCCGCCGCACTCGGTGCGCCCGGATTGTTCTTTGGCCGACCGCCCTTTCGCGCCAACTGCGCGTCAGCCAACATCTTAGCAAACGCTTCCTTCGCCTCGGTCATGAGCTGTGCGTGCGAGATACGACGCTCCTGTAGCGCGCGCGCCTTCTCTTCGCGATATATCGTCAGAGCCGTCGAGCCGTCCATGTGTATTCGGGCCGAGGGTGGAAACCAAGTCGTTCGCCGGAAACCTTCAGTCTACCTCATTGAGGGGTCCGGTGGGAGGCTATGTCACCCCTTTCCCTTGGTCCGCGCCTCCCGACGGATCTGATTGATCCGGTTGATCATCACCGCAAGCGCCGCCTGCTTTTCCGGGTTGTCGCGAATGATGTCGTCCAGCATCGCCGACGCGTCGTCGTCCACCACGACGATCGGATCCGCCGAAAAACGCTGGTTTCCCATGTGCCGCAGCGGATCGATGTGAACCGGATTCTCGATGATGACGTCGTGCTCCTGAAACTGGACGCGGACGGCCACGAACTTCTTCCCCGACTTTTCCATGTAGCCCACGCGAATACCGTCGTACTTGTCGGGCCACTTCGGCAGCGGCAACACCTCGCCGTCGGTGCTCTTGTAAGTGGTCGTGCTCGGGCTCAGCGACGCATAGTTCAGCTCGAACGCGCCGTTGTACATGTAGGCGTGACGCATTTCCCCTCGATGGATAAAGTAAAGCGGCTCGATCGGTGTGCCCGCGGCGCGACGTGCTCTCAACCCCTCGGCAAACTTACTCTGTCCGGCCCATCCCGCGATCCGCGTCCAACCATTCCCGCGGATTCCAGGTCACCGGCATCGCCCCCACACGCTCGAACCGGATCCGGGGATCATCCGACTGCACCAGGGCGAGCACACGCCGGCCGGTAAGAAGGAAGAGGCGCGATGTCGTCTCGATGCTGTCGAGAATGGTCTGGGCCAACTGGGGTTGAAACCTCGCGAACGCGTCGTAGCCGCGAAACGCGATCACCGCCCCGCTCTCGTCGGGCACCGGCAGTTCCGACAGGCATTCGATCCACGACGCCAGGTTCCCCGAATAGTGCGTGGGAAAGTTGAACGCCCGCTGCGCGTCGGCGTAAAAGTCGCCCGGTGCCGACCACTGACCGGCATTGAGCTCGTACACGGTATACGCCTGCTGGCGAAACCAAGCGAGGTCGCTCGAGAGTACCGAGGATTTGTAGTAGAGCACCACCGCGCCGCGCTCCAACAGCTTCCAATCGAGACGCTGAACCTCGGCCGGTGCCTTTTCTTTGCGCTTGAAGAACGCCATGAGGGAGGGCATGAGTCGCGGGAAATCTAGCAAACAGCGACCCACCCACGGAACGGCCGACTCACGCGGGACCGGCTCATTGACCCGAAAGGTGCTGTCGACGACGGTTCAGCACCGCGCGAAAATTTACCGCCCCGCGAAGCATGAATCCCGCGGCGAAGGCCATGTCGAGCCACGGCGGACCTGACACCACCGGCACGTTCGTCCACAGCCGGCGGATCGCCAGGTAGAAGCCAATGCCAAAGAGAATCACGCCGAGGACGAGCGTGATCGCCGACCGCGCCGTGAGTGAGCGGGTGGGGGTGCGGATGGGAGTGGGGGTGGTCAAATGCGCCGGAAGATGAAGCGAAGAATGAAATACTGGTATGCGATCACCGGCACGACCAATGGAAGCATCTGGAGCACCCACCGGACAGGCCACCGCCGAAGCATGCCGACGCTGGCCAATAGCTCGAGCGAGCCGAACGCCCACGCCACATATAGATAGAACGCGCGCAACGCTCCGAATCCGCCATAGCGAATCCGCCAGTTCGCCGCGAGCGCCAACCCGCCGATCGTCAGCACGAGGCCAATCACTCGATTGGCCACGCCAACGACAAACTCGACCTGATGCTTGGCGCGCGACAAGTCAAAGTCCGAGGGATGCCGAACGTCCGTCAACTCATGCTCCTGGTGCATGCGCTGCATGTCATGACGGGGTATACCCAATCGCGCCGAGAAACGGTAGAGCCTCTGCTAGAGCCTTCGCGAGAGCCGTGCGGACGACGCGAATAGGCGTTCAGGACCCCCGCAGCGCGCTGAGCGGATCGATGCGCGTCGCTCGCCGGGCGGGGATGTAACTGGCCAGCACTGCCACCGACAACAACACCGCCGACACCACGCCAAACGTGATGGGGTCGTGGGTCGTGATGCCAAACATCATCGCGCTCAACATGCGCGCGGCCGCAAGAGACAGAAACGCACCGACCGGGACGCCGATCGCCGCGAGCACGAGTCCCTGCCGCACCACGAGCCACTTCACTCCACCTTGGGTCGCGCCGAGCGCCATCCGGACGCCCAACTCGTGGGTGCGTTGCGCGACAACGTAGGCGATCACTCCGTACACGCCGACCGCCGCGAGAATGAGCCCGGTGGCGCCGAGGAGCGTGAGCAACAATGTGGTGAACCGCGACATGGCGAGTTGCTTGTCGATGTCATCGTCCATCGTTGACACCGACAGCGCAAGCAGCGGATCCACGCCGCCAATCGCGCGTCGGATCGCCGGGAGAAGCGTCAACACCGGGAGCGCGCCGCGAACGATGAAGGTTTGCCCGCCGTTCACGAACTGCGTGCTCGGCATATACATCTCGAGCGGTGGATCGTCGCGCAAGCCACTCGCGTGCATGTCGTCTACGACGCCGACAATCTCTCTCCAACGCGTCGTTCCCCCTCCGCTATTTGAGATTCTTCGGCCAACGGGATCGGCGTCCCCGTACAAGTGCTTGGCCAATCCACGCGATACGATTGCCACCCACGGACCATTCGCGACATCCGACGCTGTAAAGGTGCGTCCGCGCAGTACGCGCAGGCCCAGCGCGCTGAAATAGTTGACGCTGGCGCTTCGCATGTCCGCGGTGACGGCGCCCTCATCGTGTCCGTTGCTCCCTTCACGAAACGCGGACCAGTTCCAGCCGTCGGAATGGATCGGAGCCACTTGCGTTCGTCCGACTGATTGAACGCCGGGAATCGCCGAAATCGCCGTCTCGATCTGTTGAAACGTCGCTTCCTGCCGCGCCGTTTCCTTGTATCGCGCGTACGGAAGCCCGAGATCGACCGACAGAAGATTGTGCGTATCGAATCCGGCCGGCACCGCTTGAACGAGCAGCGCGCTTCGAATCAATAGTCCTGCGCCGATGAGAAGCACCTGCGCGACACAGATCTCGCTGACGACCAATGCCCGGCGGAGACGCTCGCGCCCTGTCCCCCGCGATTCGCGGCCACCGTCTCTCAACGTTTGCTGGAGGTCGAGCCGCGCCGCGCGCAACGCCGGAACGAGGCCGAAAATTATGGCGCACATCAGCGACAGGGCCAGGGTAAACGCCAGCACGGGAAGGTTGAGCGCCGCGTCTTTCAGCCGGGGAATCTGCGCAGGACTGCTTACCAGAAATCTCATTGCGGCTGCGGCAACGCCCAGGCCCACCACACCGCCCCCGACCGCGAGCAGCAGGCTTTCTGTGAAGAGCTGCGTGACGATTCGCCCACGGGTCGCGCCAAGCGCGCCACGAATCGCGATCTCGGCGCGGCGCGCGTTGCCGCGGGCAAGCAAGAGATTCGCGATGTTGCCACACGCGATGAGCAGCACCAACGCGACGGCGCCGAACAGCATGTAGAGCGTCGAGCGCTGATCGCCGGCGATGGCTTCGGCCAGTGGCTTGGACGTCACACCGCCGTCGTACCCCGAGTGCGGATGCTCTGCGGCCAGCCGCGTATCGATTTGCGCCAGTTGCCGGACCGCGGTCGCGATCGAAACGCCCGGCTTGAGAAGTCCATACACATGCAGCTCGTGGTCGCCGAAATCAGCCAACCGCTCGGCGCTGGGCGCGAGTGGAATCCACATTTGCTCGTTGGGCGGGTACATCACGTACGCCGAAGGCGCGACTCCAACGATGCCATAGGGCTGCCCGCTCAACGTGATCGTCCGCCCGAGCACCGCGCGATCTCCGCCGAAACGATTCTGCCAGAGCGCGTACGAGAGCACGACCACATGGGGCGCCCCTTCGCGATCTTCGTCCGCCGATATATACCGTCCGATCACCGGCGGGATGAACCTCGCCTTCCAATAGTCCGCCGACGTACGCGTGACCTGAATGGGCGTCGGATCTCCCTGGCCCGTGAGTGTTATGGTGCCGTTTCCCCATGACGCTCCGAGCGCTTCGAACCCTGTGGCCTCCCGCCGCCATGTATCGAAGTTGCCGAACGGAAGACAGCACATGGGATTCGTCCCGTTCTGTTGAACGAGGCTGAAGATCCGGTCGGCGTTCGCATACGGAAGCGGTTTTAAGAGAACGCTATAGACGACGCTGAAGATCGCGCTCGTCGCACCGATGCCCAGCGCAAGCGTGAGCACGGCGATCGTCGTGAACACCGGGCTCTTTCGCAGCTGCCGCAGTCCGTAGCCCACGTCGTGCCGGACTGCGTCCATCCACTCGGTGTAGGTCATGTGCCGTTCCCGTTGTTGACTGAGGGTCTGCAGCGTTTGACTGATTTCGTCGACATCGCCGAACTTGCCCTGGGCCATCCGGCGCGCGTCGTCCCGCGACACTCCGGCCGCGACCAGCTCGTCGATCGCCGACTCGAGATGGAAGGCAACTTCATCGCGCACGTCGGCCGCGGGGTTGCCGCGCCAGAAGCGGAGATACCGCCGCCAGGCCGGAACGTGTCCGTCGTCGCGTTCGATCGGCATCAGTCGATCAGGCAGGCTGTCGTTTTGCCGTCATGATCTTTCCGATCGCGCCGGTCAGCTGCTCCCACGACTCCGACTCGGCGAGGAGCTGGCGTTTGCCGAGCGCCGTGAGCTTATAGTACTTGGCGCGCCGGCCGTTTTCGGTGAGCGCCCACTGCGCCTTGATCCAGGCGCGGTTCTCCATGCGATAGAGCGCCGGGTAGAGCGAGCCTTCCTCCACCTGCAGCACGTCCTCGGTGGTGAGCTGGATCCAGCGCGCGATGCCGAAGCCGTGCATCGGTCCCCAGGACAGCGTCTTGAGGACGATCAGGTCCAGCGTGCCTTGCAGCAGGTCTACCGAGCGGGCCACCAAGCGCTCCATTAGAATGACTAAGGGAGACGATACCACCTCTCACTTAGCCTGTCCAGGGGAACGGGACGGACCGGCTACGCCGAACGTTCCACCCGCAGCGGCACTCTGGCGACGGTCTTCTGGTTCACGCGCACGTCGAACGTCCACGTGCCATCCCGCGGAAACCCCACGGTGAGCGGCAAGATCAGATCATACGCGAGTGGGAGACCCGGCGCGTGGGGCGATTCAAAGCTCACCGGACTGGCGCGGAGGTTCACCATCTCCGCGCTGTCCTCATCCATGATGTGCACCGAGATGTCCTGGCGCACCCCGTAGTCGAGCGGCTCGATGTCAAAGCGCATGGCGAGCGTCACCGCGAGCTTGGCCGGCAGCTCCTGCGCGTAGCGGCAGTTGTACACGCCCGAGACGTCGAGCTTTCCGTCGGCGCGCACCTCGGCGTGCTCGGCGATGACGGCAATGGTGGGGATCATGGGCGAATCAGAGGGGTGCCGGGTGCCGGGGTGCCGGGGTGCGAGGTGCCGAGGTGCCGAGGTGCCTGTGGTCCAACGTACCGTTTGCACGCCCACGCCAACAGTCCGGCCCGCCTGCGAAATTCCATTTGCCAAACCGGAAACCCCACCTTATTTTATGCGAGCGACGTCCCACCTATCGCGCGAACACGTTCCGGAGTTGTATTAGGGGCCTTCGCAATCGCAGGGCCTCTTTTTTGTGGTGCCGCGTGGGTGGTGGTTGTCCGATGGACGTCAGATGAAGTTCCCATCGTGAGGGTGATCACGAGCAACTGTGGGTCGGTTCGTACGGCATGTTCCGGTACTCCGACGACACAAACAACAACACAGGAGTACAGAAATGCGCACAACCGGCACAGTGAAGTGGTTCAACGACGCCAAGGGCTTTGGCTTTATTACCCCCGAAGGTGGCCAGAAGGACTGCTTCGTGCATCACTCAGCGATTCAGGGCAGCGGCTTCCGCACCCTCGCTGAAGGCGAGCGCGTCGAATTCGACATCGTTCAGGGCGCCAAGGGTCCGGCGGCCGAAAACGTGACGAAGATCGGCCGCTAAGTCCGGTCGCTGCGACACGCTTTCGCCCATGCAGTGCGGAGCCGGGCCGATCGATATCGGCCCGGCTCTTATGCTTCACCATTATGCTTCACCAGCACCAGAATAGTACGAACCCCTCAACACCGAGCATCAAATGATTGAAGTCATACTCGACGAAGCGGATCGCCTCGACTGGGCGCTCAAGCAGTTCAAGCGCAAAGTCCAGAAGGCGGGCGTCCTCAAGGACCTGCGCAAGAAGCGCCACTACGAGAAGCCCAGCGAAGTCCGTCAGCGCAAAGCTGCCGCGGCGCGCCGGCGCGTCACGTCCGATCGCACGCGCAAGACCAAGTCGACCAGCGGCGGATCGTCCAAGCGCTCCACGTAAGGTCGCGGCGGCCCAGGCGCGCTACCGTCGCCGCCTGGCAACGCGAATGCGCTTCAACATCGTCGTCACCACGACGAGCGTCAGCACGACCCACACCGCGACGAACGTCTGCTGCGTACGCAGCGGACGAGATTGGACGTGAAGGGCGTAATACACGCCGATAACCGTCGCGTCGAGCACCACCATCAGCCCGACAAACGTCAGCAGGAGTGTCTTCAACTCCTTCGTTACGGGCTGAGGCTGTCCTTGGGGATTTCGGGAGAGCATGCGGTGCATCCTAGCCGCTATCTTGGGTGATCGCCATGCCCGCTCCTGCCCGCCCCGACCGCCGCCGACCCACCATTCTGTTCGACCTCGATGGAACGCTCATCGACTCGCTCGAGCTGATTCTCAACTCGGCCCGCTACGCCTTCAACAAGCTCGAGCGCGTTGGCCCGAGCGACGAGGAATGGCTGTCAGGCGTCGGCATTCCGCTGGTGACCATGCTCCGCCGCTACGCCCGCGACGACGCCGACGTCACCGCGCTACTCGCCGCCTACCGCGAGTACCAGATGGCGAACCACGACCGCCTCACTCGCTGCTATGACGCCGCGGTCGACACGGTGAGGACCCTGCATGAGCGCGGACACGACATCGGAATCGTCACCAGCAAGTCTGAATCGCTGGCGTTGCGCGGGCTCGCCCACGTTGGGCTCGCTCGGTATATGGACACCATCGTCGGCTGCGACTCGTGCACACGACACAAGCCCGACCCCGAGCCCGTACGGATAGCTCTGCACCGTCTCGATTGCCTCCCCGAACACGCACTCTTTGTCGGCGACTCCGTTTTTGATGTGCTCGCAGGAAACGCCGCTGGGGTCGAAACGGCCGCCGCGCTTTGGGGCGCCGCCACGCGAGCCGAATTGGAGCCGGGAGTGCCCAATGCCTACCTGGAACACATGTCCGAGCTCCCAGGGCTCGTCGACCAGTGGACGGCCGCCCTTCCAACCGGCTAAACGCCGGTCCGTTCAAACCTTTCGCCCCGTCGGGCTATCTCATCCAGTGCACGGACGGAGACCCCGCGACTATGGCTGCAGTGGCCATCATTGAAGCATCTTCCGACCCTCTCGGTAACGGAGATTCGGACGTCGCACGCGCGGCGGCCGGGGATCGGACTGCCTTCGAACGGCTGTATCGACTGCACCTCAATCGGGTCTTTTCTCTCTGCGCCCGCATGGTCACCGACCGCGCGCACGCCGAGGAGCTGACGCAGGACGTCTTCGTTCGTGCGTGGGAAAAGCTGCATCTGTTTCGTGGAGAGAGCTCGTTCTCGACCTGGCTTCACCGCCTGACGGTCAACCTCGTGCTCAATGCTCGAAAAAGTGAAGGGCGACAGCGGTCGCGCTTCGAGGAGACCGACGAGGAAATGGGTGGAATGGACGCGCTCCCGGGCGTGGTCGGCATGCCACTCGCCCCCGGCGATCTGCTCGATCTGGACGACGCCATCACACGACTTCCTCCAGGCGCCCGGCGGGTGTTTCTGCTTCACGATGTCGAAGGCTACAAGCACGAAGAGATCGCCGAGATGCTCGGCGTGACGTCGGGAGCGACGAAGGCGCAATTGCACCGGGCGCGACTCCTGTTGCGGGAGGCACTGAACCGATGACCAGTCCAATCATCACCTGCGATCGCTTCGCCGATCTGCTGTCCGACTTCATGGAGCGCGACGTCAACGAATTGACGCGCGCAACCATGGAAGCGCACGCCTTGAGCTGCGATGACTGCGGCCCGTTGCTCGCCGATCTGCGCAAGCTGCGTATCGATGCGGCGAATCTGCCGGAGCTGGCTCCGTCGCGAGATCTGTGGGCCGGGATCTCTGAGCGTATTCAAACTCCTGTCGTTGAGCTGTCGACGGGTGGACGTCTGGAAGCCCGAGCCGTCGCGCGTCGTCGTCGCGTCGCGTCGGGGGTATGGATGGGACTCGCCGCGGCGGGCTTGGTCGCGGTCACGGCCACGATCACACATCAGGTCACAAAGCGATCGCTGGTCGCTCCCCCCACGAGTGTCGCGGTCGCACCCGTACCGCAAACACCGGTCGCAGCAAAGCAAGCGGCTCCAACCGGAACGGATACGGCGCAGACACCATCCGGAGCAGCGGTTGGCGCCTCGGCGCGTACGCCTACAGTCACCGCGAGGTCGCTGGTGGCCAATCGGCCAACGGCGGAACAGACCTACGACGATGAGATTTCACGCCTGCGAGCGGTCGTCGCCCGGCGGCGGTCCCTGCTCGACTCCACCACCGTCTCCGTGATCGAGCATAATCTCGCCGTCATCGACACCGCGATTGCTCAGTGCAAGCAGGCGCTCCGCAAGGATCCCAATAGCCGATTCCTGATCGAGTCGCTGAACGGTGCGCTGGACAACAAGGTGCAGCTCCTTCGGACGGCGGCGACGCTGCCCGTGCGGTCATGAGCGTTTTTACATGATCGGCCTTTCGCTTTTCCGGCGGCGCGTTGCCTTCGCTCTCGGCCTCACGGCCGCCGTGTTGACCACGGTGACGGCGGAGAGTGCGGGTGCGCAGTCGCGCCGCCGCACCGCCAATTCCGACAGTCGCGCGCGGGTCGATACCACGCTCGCGTTCGACAAGAACGGCACCGTGACGGTGACGGCAACGTCGGGCGACATCGTCATCACCGGCTGGTCGCGCGCCGAAGCACACGTGCGCGCCGTCAGCGACGACGACAACCTTCGATTTTCGTCGTCCTCGTCTCGATTGTCGTTGGACATTTCCGGCTCGCGCCGCGGCAGCGATACGCGCTTCGAGGTTTCCGTTCCGTACGGCGTGCGTGTCATCGCCCGGACGCAGTCCGGCGATATCGCCGTGCGCGGCACGCGCGGTGAGGTCGAGGCGCATGCGCAGAACGGCGACGTCCACGTCGAAGACGTCGCCGCGCGCCTGGACGTCGTCACGATCTCCGGCGAGGTCACGGCGGCCAACATCTCCGGCGACGTGGAGATCAGCACGATCAGCGGCGACATCAGAGTCACCGATCTCCGCGGCAACGCCGACATCGGCGCGGTCAGCGGTGACGTGGAGCTGCGCGGCATCACCGGGAAAGTGGTGCGCGTGAAGACGACGAACGGCGACGTCAACTACGACGGGCTCATCGATCCGGCGGGTCGGTACGAGTTCGGATCGCACTCGGGCGACATCACGCTCCATGTGCCGCGCGACGCGAGCGCGCAGCTCACGGTGTCCACGTGGAGCGGCGGCATCGACAGCCAGTTCCCGATCACGCTCAAGCCCGGCGAACACGGGATCGGCGCGTCCAACGCCAAGCGATTCACCTTCGAGATCGGCGGCGGCGCGGCCCGAATCGCCGCCGAAACGTTCAGCGGCGACATCACGATCTCGTCGAACGGACGCGGTGCCAGCGAACGACGGTAGGCCTGTCACACTCGATATAGAAATACGAATGACAATACCCATATCAGGAACGGACCAATGATTCGTCGACTCCTCCCCGTGGCGCTGGTCGCAACGCTCGCCGCCCCGGTCCTCGCGCAGGCACGCGGTGACTTCCGATGGGAAAAGGCGCTCCCGGCCGGCAACGAAGTCTCCATTCACAACGTGAACGGCGACATCAAGGTGGTGCCGTCAACCACCGGCAAGGTCGAAGTGGTGGGGATCAAGCGCGGCAACGATCGCTATTTCGACCGCATCAAGGCCGACGTGCAGCAGACGTCGCGCGGCGTCATCATCTGCGTGCTCTATGACAATGCCGACTCGTATTGCGACGATCGCGGCGCGCACACGAACAACCGCGGACGGAACGACGATCGCGATCGCTGGGAAAACGTCAGCATGAATCTGGAGATCGCCGTCCCCACCAACTTGCAGGTGTCGGCGGGTTCCGTGAGCGGCGACATCCAAATCTCCGGCGCCCAGGGCGACGTCGCGGCGAACAGCGTGAGCGGCGATATCCGCCTCGACCGGATTCGCGCCAATTCCATCAGCGCGCACTCGGTGAGTGGAGATATCGAAGTCCGCGCCGACGAGCTCTCAGGGCGCGGCGACCTGTCGTTCCACACCGTGAGCGGCGACGTTACACTTGAGTTGCCGCGTCAGCTCGACGCGGATGTGACGATGACGACCGTTAGCGGAAGCATGGACAGCGACTACCCGCTCACCATCAACGGCAACCGCCGCATGAGCCGGCGCAACATGGACGCGCGTATCGGCGCCGGCGGACGACGGCTCGACCTCGCCACGGTGAGCGGCGATGTGAAAATCCGCATGCTTCGATGAGCCACGCATTCGCCCCAGTGAAGCCACCCATGAGACTGATACTTCGCACGGCCGCGCTGATCACGGCGCTCGCAACCATGGCGCTGCCCGCCGGCGGGCAGCAACAACAGCGCGCTGACGGATACAACTGGTCGGGAAAGATTCCCGCCGGTCGCTGGATCCGCATCCGCAATCTCAACGGACCGATCACCGTTGGCGCGGCGAGCGGTGACAACGTCGAGGTCATCGCCACCAAGCAGTGGCGCCGCGGCGATCCGTCGGTCGTGCGATTCGAGATGAAGAAGTTCGGTCCCGGCGAGGAAAGCGTCATCATCTGCGCGCTCTGGGGCGACCGCTCCTCGTGCGACGAGCACAACTACGACACGCATACCGACCGGAACGATCGGCGGATGCGCAACAACGACGTGAGCGTCACCTTCCGCGTCCTGGTCCCGAAGGGCGTGAAGGTCGGCGTCACCACGGTCAACGGCGCAGTCGTCGTGGACGGAGCAACAGCCGAGGTTGAGGCGGGGACGATCAATGGGGAGCTCGAGGTCGCCACGAGCGGCGGGCCCGTCAACGCCACCAACGTCAACGGCGGCGTCCGCGCCCGGCTCGGCCGGCTCGATTCCGATGCGAATATGGAGTTCACCACGGTCAATGGCAGTGTGGTGGTCGAGTTCGGTGGCGAGTTCGGCGCCGACGTCGACCTGCAGACCGTGAACGGCTCACTGAACACGAATTTCGAGATGACCGTGAGCGGCCGACTAGATCCCAAGCATCTGCGCGCGCACATCGGGAAGCCCGGCGGTCCCCGAATTCGCCTCGAGACAGTGAACGGGAGTGTAGAACTGCGGCATCGGTAGCCGAAACGGCCGTTGGCCGGATTACGGGCCGGGCGGCGTAACTTTCCGCGTGGCGGAGCGTATCTCCTAAGAGAGCTTGGTCGGCCCATCACCACCGGGGGCACGCGTGAAGTACCCTATCGCTATCGTCGCCGTCGTCGCGCTCGTCGCGACGGCCTGTTCGCGTCCCGGTGAAGACGAAGACGCCTTTCATTGGGGGAGCCAACTCCAGGCAGGGGCCGTCGTGCATATCCGCGATGGCGCAGGCGATATCGTCGTGAAACGGTCAGACGGCCAATCGGTCCGGGTCAGCGGATCGAGCCGTTGGCGCCGTGGCCGCTCCAGCGACATCAAGTTCACCGTGAATCAGGTCGGCAACGACTACTACGTCTGCGCGATGTGGCGGGGCAGCGGCAAATGCGGCTCGAGCGGATACCACGGGCGGCAGACGAGCAGCTTCCTCACGATGTTCAGCCTGTTTCACCGCACCAGCGACGCCTCAGCAGATTTCACCGCCGAGCTTCCGGCCAACGTCATCGTCGATGCGAGAACGTCGAACGGCTCGGTGCAGGTTGACGGAATGTCGGCCGGCGTCACGGCGCACAGCACCAACGGAACAATTCAAGCGTCCAACGTGTCCGGTCCGCTCAGCCTCTCCACCACGAACGGCGACGTCCGTCTCAGCACGACCATGCTGGCCGATGCCGACGCCGTGAGCCTGACGACCACCAACGGAACCATCCGCGCCGAGCTGCCCGCAAAGCTCGAGGGTGCGTTCGACTTCTCGGTGGTCAACGGAATGGTGAGGACCGATCTGCCGCTCGCTTCGTCCGGCAACGGGCGGCCGGGCCGACACTTCCAAGGCCAGATTGGCGCCTCGACGCGCGTTGTGAAGGTGCGCGCGGTCAACGGAAACGTTTCGGTCGTCACGCGGGCAACACCGGCAACGCACTGACGACGGCCGGCAAGAACGGTTAGGCGCTGGCACCCGAACCTTGGGCCGGGGTATAATTTTCCGGTAACGATCTCCAACGGAGTTTGGGCGCATCATGGGCTTTTCATATACGGCTGCGGCAACGACTCAGGTCCGTTCCGGCGTCGAGCGTGCGACGCTGGTCCGGCGCACGTACGGGTTGGTGTTCCTCAGCATTCTGGTCACGATGGCCGGCGCGGCGTTCGCGTTCACGCAACCCGCGGTCATGGACGGCGTGCGTGCGCACCCGTTCATCGCATTCATCTGTCTGTTCATCCCGCTGATCATGGCGCAGCGCGCCGCGCGGGAATTCCCGAAGAACGTGATTCTCACGCTCATCTTCACGTTCATCGAGGGCATCTGGCTCGCCCCGTTCTTGGAGCTTGCTGAACGCAGCGCGCCGGGCACCGTGAGTCAAGCCGGCATTCTCACCTTCTCGGCGTTCGGTGTGTTGTCGCTTTACGCCGTGGTGAGCAAGCGCGATTTCAGCGCATGGGGCAGCTTCTTCATGGTGGGGCTGTGGGTGTTGTTCGCGGCGCTGATTCTCAACTTCTTCATGCACAGCGCCGCAGGCAGCCTTCTGATCTCCGGCGTGGGCGTGCTGGTGTTCAGCGGATTGCTGGTGTTCGACACGTGGCGGATTGTGCGGTCGAACACGTTTGGCCAGGACGACTACGTCATCGCGGCCGTGCAGATCTATCTCGATCTGCTCAACATGTTCATTTTCATCGTGAGTCTCCTGGGCGGCGGCCGGCGTCGCTAGCTGTCAGCG
>JBDUEJ010000024.1:0-86937 GCA_040002475.1 bacterium
TCGATCACGTCGCGCGCGGTCTGCGTGAGCACCGACACGGTGACGGCGGTCTGCGCCGTCTCGCCCGGATACGCGTTCGGATCGACGTCTTCGGGTGGCGGGGGCGGCGGGCTCGATGCGACGCGGCGTTTCGGCGGCGCGTCCCCACTGTCGAACAGATCGAGATCGGCGCTGCCGGCGTCGCGCGAGCCGCGACGCCCGGTCATGACGTGCGGCGTTCCTGTTGCCGCGCGGCCCGAACGGTGTTCGCCATGAGCATCGCGATCGTCATTTTCCCGACGCCGCCAGGCACCGGCGTGATCAACGACGCGACGTCCCGCACCGGCGCGAAGGCGACGTCTCCCACGAGACGGCTGCCGCTTTTCTTTGTCGCATCGGGTATGCGGTTCATGCCCACATCAATGACAACGGCTCCCGGTTTGACCATGTCGGCGGTCACCATCTCCGCCCGGCCGGCCGCGACAATCAAAATGTCTGCCCGCCGAGTGTGGGCGCCGAGGTCGCGCGTACGGCTGTGGCAGACGGTGACGGTCGCGTCGACGCCCGGTTGAATCATGAGCGACGCCATGGGCTTGCCAACAATGTTGCTCCGGCCAATGACGACGCAGTCGGCACCGGCGGTTGGCACGTGAGACGCCTGGAGCATGTAGAGTACGCCGGCGGGCGTGCACGGCGCGAACCCGTCCTTTTCACCAATGAGCAATTTGCCCACGTTCACAGGATGAAAACCGTCAACGTCCTTCTCGGGCAGAATGCGCCGAACGACGGCGTCGGGGTCGATCTGTTTTGGCAGCGGCATCTGCACGAGAATGCCGTTGACCGACGGATCGGCATTGAGCCGGTCAATGATCTCGAGAAGCTCGTCTTCCGTGATCGTGGCCGGGCGGCGAATGGTCTCGCCCTTCATGCCGAGCTCGACACACGTGCGTTCCTTGGAGCCCACGTATACCGCGCTCGCTGGATCTTCCCCCACGAGCACGACCGTCAGTCCCGGCGCCGCTCCGCGCGCGGTAAGGGCCGCGACTTCCTGCGCAACTCCGTCCTGCACGCGCTTCGCGAGCGCAACGCCGTCGATGATTTTTGGGTCGCCCGTCGCGCTGCTCGGAGCGACCGTCGAAGCACTATCTGGCAAAATCCACCGCCCGCGTCTCACGAATCAACACGACTTTGATTTGACCTGGGTACTGAAGCTCCGACTCGATCCGACGGGCGATTTCCTCAGAGAGCGTCGTCATGCGAATGTCGTCGACGTCTTCCGGCTGGACGATCACACGCACTTCCCGACCGGCCTGAATCGCGAACACCTTTTCAACGCCCTTGTAGCTCAGCGCGATCTTCTCCAGGCCCTCGAGACGCTTCACGTACGTTTCGAACGCCTCACGTCTCGCTCCAGGACGCGAACCGGAGATGGCGTCGGCCGCCTGCACGAGCACGGACACTTCGCTCTCATGCGGGACATCGTCGTGATGCGCCGCAATACAATTCACGACGAGCGGATTCTCACCGTACTTGGTCGCGACCTCGACACCGAGTTGTACGTGCGTGCCCTCATGTTCGTGCGTGAGCACTTTGCCCACGTCATGAAGCAGCGCTCCGCGTCGAGCCATGGCCACGTCCAGCCCCAACTCGGTGGCCATGATCGCCGCGAGCCAGGCAACTTCCTTGGAATGCTGGAGAATGTTCTGGCCGTAGCTCGTCCGCCAGCGCATCCGTCCCACGAGCTTGACGAGCTCGGGATGGAGGCCGTGCACGCCCGCATCGTACGCCGCCTGCTCGCCGGTCTCGATGATCTGCGTCTCGACTTCCTTGCGTGACTTGGCGACGACTTCCTCGATGCGGCCCGGATGGATGCGGCCGTCAGACACGAGCTTTTCCAGCGATAGGCGAGCCACTTCGCGCCGCACGGGATCGAAACAGGACACCACCACTGTATCAGGGGTGTCGTCAATGATCACGTCCACGCCGGTCGCCAACTCGAACGCCCGAATGTTTCGACCTTCGCGACCGATGATGCGGCCTTTCATTTCATCGTTCGGGAGCGCCACCGCCGACACCGTGGTCTCCGCCGTGTGCTCGGCTGCAATGCGCTGAATGGCCAGGGCGATGATTTTCTTGCCCTCGCGCTCGGCATTTCGCTTTGCCGACTCGCGGATTTCGCGGATCTTGTTGGCGGCGTCGGCCTGCGCCTCTTCTTCCATCCGGCGGATCAACTCGTTCTTTGCGTCTTGAGCCGACATGCCCGCCATCTGCTCGAGGCGGCGCCGCTCTTCGCCGACCATCTTCTCGAGCTCCTGCTCGCGATCGGCGACGGTCTTTTCACGTCGGCCGAATTCGCTGGCGCGTCGACCGAGCTCTTTGTCGCGCGTTTCGATGATCTCGAACTTGCGGTCGAGCACGGTTTCGCGCTCGACGAGACGGCGCTCTTCGCGGTCCACTTCTTCGCGCCGGCCGCGCACTTCGGTCTCGAAGTTTTCACGGAGCTTGATCAGCTCCTCTTTTCCCGAGACGACGGCGCTTTTTCGAAGGGTTTCCGATTCGCGTTCGGCGTCGCCGACAATTCGCTTTGACGTCTCTTCCGCGGTCGCCTTCGCGGCGGCCTGCCGCTCGTGCTCGACTCGCGTTCCGCCCTTTCGTCCTGCCACAAAAGAAAAAGCCGGCAGGGCTATGACTAAAACGCCGAGCGCGGCAATGATGACATTCGCGTCCATATGGAATCTATGCTCCACCGCGGCGCTAGGCCGCAGGACAAGGAGTACCACGGAGTACTGCTGCTTCCCGCGCAAATCCTTGTGTTTTCGGTCCGCCGTCACGCCGACGAAGGGCGTGAAGTGGGCACCGCTAACTACAAAGCGCGATTGAACCTACGGGAAAGCCATGCTATTCGCGCTAAGCTAGGCGACCTTAGCCGAAAAGGCAATAAAGCCCGGGAGGTTAGGCAACCGTGCCGTAAGAGCCGGACTTCCGCTTCGACGGAGGGAGGAGGGGGCGGACATAGTCGCTCAAGGTCCGAACCGCGTCGGTATTCGCATTGAGCGCTTCCCTGGCGGCGAATAACTCGGCCGTGATTTGCAGCGATGCCAAAACGACCGCACGATTGGTTTCCACGACAGAGCCACTCGACAGGACTTTGCGAATCGCCTGATCCAAATACAGCGCGACCTCGCGCGCATGTTCGGGGCTGGTGTCGCTTCGGATTGCGTACTCTTCGTTGAGAATCGACACCTTGAGCGCGTGCTTCTTTGCCGTCATCGTTCGCCTCCTCCCTGAGCCTGCTGTCTCAGAAACTTGACGCGGTCGAGCATCTGCTTGGCGCGCGTGCCCGCCGCGTCGAGCTTGCTCTGCAGCCGCTCGTTCTGTTTTTCGAGTTGTGACACTCGTGCGATGAGATCGAGACTTGCCGCCCCGCCTTCATGCGCCTCCAATTCCTTGAGGCGCGCTTCCGCGACCAGTGCTCGGCGGCGAAATCCCGCAAGTTCGTCAGCCAGATGGCGGACGAGCTCGTCCAACTCGTGAATTGCGGCCTGCTCAGCTGGTGCGGTGTCGGACATTGAGCTCGTCGGAGAGGGCGCGGAGAATGTCGGCACGGCGGGCCTCGATCTCTTTGTCTCGTAGAGTGCGCTCGGCGTGCCGGAAGGTCAACCGCCACGCGAGGCTGCTGTGACCCGATTCGACGCCGGGTCCAACGTAACGGTCGAACAGCTCGACACGTTCCAGCAACTTGCCGGACACCCTGCGCATCACCGCCTCGATCTGTTCCGCTCGAACCTGCGCGGGAACGAGGAGCGCCAGGTCGAACTCGGCGGCGGGCGTAGATGGGAGCGGGTGATAGCGCGCGACGACAAGCGTCGCTCGCACGGCTGGCGCGTGCGCCGACTCGCCTGGCGGCGCCACCTGCGCCGAATTGATGACGCCAAGGGACAGCTCGATCCCGAAGGCAGTGCTCGCCCAAACCGGCGCGTCGAGGACGACACGACGAACCACGCCCACCGTCTCCTCATTCGCGAGCACGCTCCACAACACCGCCGGATCGTCCGCGTCGCGGAGCGCCACGGTCGCCGACGGATAGGCGGATTGGGCGACGACCTGCGCCAGGTTTTTCGCATCCCATTGGTCGTAAGTCGCCCACGCGTCGAACTCCGGCGATTTTGGATCGGTGAAATGCGGCGGTTGACGACGGCCCATGACGAGCATGCCCACGTGTAGCTCTTCGTGCGGCAGCGCGTTGGCCCGTGGAGCGAACACAGATCCAATCTCGAACAGCCGGACGTTCCCCTGCATGCGCGCCAGGTTGTACTCCGCGCGGCGCGCGAGCGTGTCGAGCACGTCGCGCCGGAGGTACGCTTCATTTTCCGAGAGCGGGTTCGTTACGCGGATGAAACCGTCACCGCCAACGACGAACGGCATCGGCCGCGCCTCGAGCACGCCGGCGCCAACGAGCGCCTCGCGTACGCGCTTCGACGTGATCCACTGCGGATCGTCTGGAACGTTGCTCGGGCGGAACGGACGAATGTCCGAGGCGAAACTGTCATAGCCGCGCAGGCGCGCGACCTCTTCGATCAAGTCGACTTCCGCCGTCACGTCGCCGCGCCAACTTGGAACCGTGACGCGAAGATCGTCGTGCGTTCGCGTGATGTCGAACCCCACGCTCGTGAGAAACGATCCGATCTCATTCACGCTGAGCATTTCGCCGAGCAGCGTGCCAACGCGGCGTGTGCGAAGCTCGACCGAGACGGCTGACGGCGGATCGTACGCGAGGTCGATGGGGACGTCGTCGATCTGACCGCCGGCAAGAAGGGCGATCAGCTGCGCGACCCGCTGCAACGCGCGCGGTCCAATCTCGAGATCGACGCCGCGCTCGAACCGATAGCTCGCGTCGGTCGAAAGGCCGAGCGCTCGTCGCGCGTCGCGAACGCGTGTGGGATTGAAGTTCGCGACCTCGAGGAAAATGTCGGTCGTCGCGTCGGAGACCTCGCTGTCGCGGCCGCCCATGATGCCGGCGATTGCCTGCGGACGGTCGGCGTCGGCGATGACGATCATGTTGTCGCGAAGCGTTCGCTCGGTGCCGTCGAGCGTCGTGATCCGCTCGTCGTTCTTCGCTCGGCGTACGATGATCTTCGATCCCCCGAGCTTGGCGAGGTCGAACGCGTGCGTGGGCTGTCCGAGCTCGTGGAGCACGTAATTGCTCGCGTCCACGACGTTGTTGATCGAGCGTGAGCCCACCGACTCGAGTCGCTTGACGAGCCATTCCGGACTCGGACCAACGCGCACGCCGCGAATCACGACGCCGAGAAAGCGGCGCACGAGCCCGGGCTCGTCGATGCGGACGTCAACCGTCGCCGCTCGACCGCTCGCGCCACCGGTGCGCGCCGTGGGGATTGTCGCCCCGCCGCCGAGTGCGTCGATCGTTGGCAGAGCGAATGGGCGCCCGGTAATCGCTGAAAGCTCTCGCGCGACCCCGAGGTGCGAGAGCAGGTCCGGCCGGTTCGCGCCCACATCGAGTACGAGCCGCATGTCTCCGATCGGCAACGCGCGCAGCAAGGGCGTTCCGGGGGGAACGTCGATATCGAGCTCCATGATGCCGTCTTGTTCCTGACCCAAGCCGAGCTCGCGCGCCGAGCAGAGCATGCCATCGGAGACGGCGCCGCGGATCTTGCGCTTCTGGATCTTGAGACCGCCGGGCAGTACGGTGCCCGTCATGGCGAACGGATAGAGCTTTCCCGCCGTGACGTTCGGTGCACCGCATACGACGTCGAGCAGCGTGCCCGTGCCGGCGTCCACGCGCGTGACGTGCAGGTGGTCGGAATCGGGGTGGGCGGCCTCTTCCACGACGCGGGCAATGACGATCGCCGCGAGGTCGTCGCGCAGGGCGACGAGCTCGTCGACGGTGACACTGTGCGCGGTCAGCAGCGTGCGCAGCTCGGCGGCGGTTTCATCGAACGGCACGAACGCGCGCAACCAGTCATACGAGACATTCATCGTGCGATCTGCTCCAGGAATCTCACGTCCGAGTCGTAGAGGATTCTGATATCAGGGATTCCATATCGGCTCACCGCCATGCGGGCCGGGCCCATGCCGAATGCCCAGCCGGTATATCGTTCGCTGTCGACGCCGGCCGCCTCGAGGACCTTGGGATGGACCATTCCCGATCCAAGAATCTCGATCCACCCGGTGCCCTTACACGTTGGACATCCGCGTCCGCCGCACACACCGCACTGCACGTCCATCTCGGCCGACGGCTCGGTGAACGGGAAGAACGACGGCCGGAAGCGCGTGCGCGACGCACCGAAGAAACGTTCGGCGAACTGATTGAGGGTTGCTTTGAGGTCGACGAAGCTGATGCCTTCGTCCACCGACAGCCCTTCGATTTGCGCGAAGGCCGGCGCATGCGACGGGTCGAAGAAGTCGCGGCGGTACACGGTGCCGGGAATGAGCACGCGGATCGGCGGCTCGTACGACTGGAGCGTGCGGATCTGCACCGGCGAGGTGTGAGTGCGCAGCAGGCCTTCACCCTCGAGGTACAGCGTATCGTGGGCGTCGAGCGCGGGGTGGTTGGGCGGAAAGTTGAGCGATCCGAAGTTGTACCATTCGGTCTCGGCTTCCGGCCCTTGAGCGATCGTGAATCCGAGCTCCCGAAAGATCTCTTCGATCTCCTCGATGACGAGGGTGACCGGATGCTTGGCGCCGCGCCATTGGCGGCGGCCCGGCAGAGAGAGATCGTCACTCGTCGCGGGCGCGTGGTCGCGGTCCACGGCGCCGCGCCGAACGGCGTGGAGTGCTTCGAGATGCGTGCGTACTTCGTTGAACCGTTTGCCGGCGGCCGGCTTGTCTTCTTTCGAGATGCCGCGGAGGGCTTCCTGCAGCGCTTTCACGCGTCCGCTCCGATCGCCGAGGACGGCGATGCGCGCGGCTTCGAGCGCGTCGGCGTCCGTGGCCGATTGGAGCGCCGCCGTACCGTCGCGTTCAACCGCGTCCGCTTCACTCAAATATTCTTGGAGGCTCATAGTTCGTCGTGTTAACCACGGAATTCGCGGAGTACGCGGATCGACGCGGAATTTTCTTTTGCTCTGGGCGAAATTCCGCGATTTCCGCGGCTTCGGTGGTTGAGAATACGAATCTTGCCCAATGAGGAGGCGCGTCTCGCCGCGCCTGGACAACACAACGGCGGCAGTACGACCAAGGTCGCGCTGCCGCCGTGTATGAGTAGCGAGGACTTACGCTGCGTTCAACGCGGTGCGCGCCTGGTCTGCGAGCGCGGTAAACGCCGCGGGATCGTGCACGGCGAGATCGGCGAGAATCTTTCGATTCACTTCGATGCCGGCGAGCTTGAGCCCGTTCATGAGCGTGTTGTAGTTCATATCGTTCTGATGCGCGCCGGCGTTGATGCGCATGATCCACAATTTGCGGAAGTCGCGCTTTTTGTTCTTGCGGTCGCGGTAGGCGTATTTCCAGCCACGCTCCACCGTTTCCTTCGCCGGCTTCCAGAGCTTGCTGCGCGCGCCAAAGGCGCCGCGCGCGGCCTTCATGATCTGTTTCTTCCGCTTGAGGCGCGGAACGTTGCTTACGGCACGAGGCATCGGACTCTCTCCTTAGGCCTGAATCAGGCGCTTGACGCGCTTGACGTCACCGGTGGTGGCGACGAGGCCCGCTTGGCGAAGGCGGCGCTTCCGCTTCGACGTTTTCTTGGTCAGGATGTGGCTCTTGTACGCCTTGTACCGGCGGACTTTCCCGGAGCCAGTCACCTTGAAGCGCTTCTTAGCGCCCTTGTGGGTTTTCATCTTCGGCATGCGAGTTTCCCAGTAAAGGTCGTCCGATGCTTGGTCTGTGTTTCCTCAGCCCAAACGTCCGCAGACCTGAGTCTTATTTCGGCGCGAGAATCATGGTGATCGACTTTCCTTCCAGTCGTCCCGAGCTTTCGATTTTGCCAATGTCCGCCAGCGCGGTGGCCACGCGATCGAGCACGGCTTGACCGAGCTCGGGGTGCGCGACCTGTCGGCCGCGGAACATCATGGTCACCTTCACTTTGTTCTTCTCTTCCAAAAACCGTCGCGCGTGCCGCGTCTTCGTGTCGAAGTCGTGATCGTCGATTCCCGGCCGGTACTTCACTTCCTTGAGCTCGATGACGTGCTGCTTTTTCTTGGCAACGCGCGCCTGCTTCGCCATTTCAAACTTGTACTTCCCGTAGTCCATGATGCGGACTACCGGCGGGCGTGCGGTTGCAGCGACTTCGACGAGATCCAACCCAAGGTCTTCTGCCATGCGCAACGCAGCATCGACTTCCAGAATGCCTAGTTGCGAGCCGTCGGCACCGATCACGCGGACCGGAGTAATGCGAATCTGACGGTTGACCCGCACGCGCTTCGTTGTGTCCTGAATACCGAATTCCTCGAAGAGGGAAAACAAAAAACGCGGACACCATGACAGAGTCCGCGCGCGTGGCCGCTCCTCCGAATGCGACGGAAGGTCGGCTGCCTGAGGACTCCTGTAGCACACCTTGCCGTGAGGCGAGGGCCAGAGGGTGGGACCAGCGACGGTCCGCTTTCCGAGTTGTCGACCTAAACCTAGACCAACATGGAATTTAGGTCAAGCCCGCCAGCCAGCTCCGAGCACACGAACATCCACGGCCGATCCGCCACCCGGGTCAGCACCACCGTCGCCTTCCGACCGCCCGTGAGCTTGAGCCGCCGCTGCACCTCATCGACGTCCACGGCCGAGCCGCGCTTTCGAATGTCGATCACGCCAACGTCGAGCCTCCGCAACTCATTTCGGAGTCCCGCCAGCCCCCAGGGCTGCGAGGACTCGATCGCGAGGGTTCGGCCAAACGGCGTTTGCATTGGGTGGTTCGCCGTGAGGAACGCGATCTGGGGATCGATCTTCCAGCATGAGCCGAGCGATTCGCCGAGCTCCTCGACCAGCCCCGCGCGCGTGACGGCCGGGTCCGGATCGAGCAGGTACGAGCCTGGCTCGCCCAGCGCTACGTGCGCGCCCGGCCGCTCGATGAGTGTTTGCTGATTGGGCAACAGGGTGGCGCGCCGGCGCGTCGTGGCCAGCGTCGGCGACCAGAGCACCGACGCCTTGAGCTCCCGATGCTCGGAGACAAACTCGAGCTCCCAGCCTGACGGCACGACCTCCGTAGGAAGTCCCGGCGCAGCTTTCACCCCCACGGCCACCCCGCGCTCGGCGAGCCCGAAGCACCACGACAGCGGCGGCTCGCTCATTCCCGGGCGCATCCGTCGTTCGTCGGAACGCCGTGCCGGATCGACGAAGGCGGCGCCGATCTTCACGAGGTCCGTCACACGCAGATCGCAGACGTCGGCGCAGAGCGCGGTCACGCGGTCCGCGACACCGTTGACGCTCGCATTGTACGACGACAATCGCGCGTGCACCGGATTCGAATCGACGGCGAGAACCGATCGTTCCGCCGCGAATCCGATCAGGTCTCCGCCAATGCCCGTGCACAGATCGGCCATCGAGTCGAACGAGGCGTAGCGCGACGCATGATGGCGCGCCATTCGGTCCGACGACGCCTGCTCGAGTCCCGCCGGCGTGAACAGCATGCGCTCGGCGTGCGCGAATTTCGCGCGGGCCCGCGCGCGCAGACTGTGCTGCTCGAGCGCGGCGGAAATCAGCTCAGGCGGATAGCGCTCGCGGAGACGCGTGATGCGACGAATTTCCGTCTGGGCCGTGGGCGGCTCGGTCGCGAGCTCGCGCAACAGCTCCTGTCCCCGTGCCGCGAGGAGCGCGTCGATCCACGCGGTTGCGTCCACGGACGCCGGCTACTTCGCCAAACCGTAGGTTTTTCCGTCGTGGACCACTGTGCCCCACGCCGTAGTCGCGTCGTGTTCGAACACGACGAGCCAATCCTCCTCGACGGCCCGGGCGAGGATTCGGCGTTTCGTTTCCAGCGTCACCAACGGCTCGACGTCGTACCCCATGATCCACGGGAGCGGGAGATGCGACGACGTGGGAACGAGATCGGCGAGGTAGAACGCGCGCGCGCCGCCGGACTCCATGAGCAAACCCTGATGGTGTGGTGTGTGGCCGGGTGTCTTCACGGACGACACGCCGGGAAGGATCTCCCGATCGCCGTCGATCAATTCCATCTGGCCCGTGGCGCGCAGCGGTTCGAAGTTCGGCGGAAAGTAGCTCGCGGCAGTGCGCTCATTCGTATGTGTTGCCCAAGCGTACTCGCCCTGTTGCATGATGTAGCGCGCGTTTGGAAACGTCGGCGCAACGCGTCCGTCGGTGAGCGTCGTGTTTCCGCCCGCGTGATCGAAGTGCAGATGGCTGTTGATCACGACGGCGATGTCTTCGGGCGCGAACCCCGCCTGGCGAATCCCGTCCTCGAGGCGCGTCGGCCCGTGCTCGCCGCGATTCTCGATGCCGTAGATCTCGTAGAACTTGTCCGTTTCCTTGTTCCCCGCCCCGGTGTCGATGAGCACCGGACCGATCTCGTGCTCGATGAGCAGGCAGCGCATTCCCAGTTGAATGCGATTGCGCTCGTCGGCTTGAATGCGGCGCTCCCACAGCGTTTTCGGCACGACGCCAAACATCGCGCCGCCGTCCAACCGTTGTCCGCCGGCTTGAATGGCGTGAATGCGCCAGTGACCAAGCTGGCGTGTCTCGACGAGCGGAGTTGGCATCATGCGTAGGAATCGTCGGGGGCAGAGTGTGGCAATGCGGGCGGACGGCGCCGGCGCTTGCGGCCCGTCCCACGACTCAGGAGACGGTCGACGTCGTCGAGGGTCGCGCAGCCGCGCTCCGTGGCCGCGCCCAGCAAATGAATGAAAACTTCCGCGGTCGCGCGCGCGTCGCCGCCGGCGCGATGGCGTGCCTTGTTTTCCACGCCGTAGTAGTTGCTCAGCGAGTCGAGATTACGCCGGCGAATCTGCGGAATGAGACGACGCGCCATGCGCACGGTGCAGAGCGTTCGTCCCTCGAGCTTTCGCCGAGTGGCGCGCTCGACTTCCATCGACACGAATCGCCAATCGAAACCGGCGTTGTGCGCCACGAAGACGTGGCCTTCGAGCGCGCCGAGGAGTTGGTCGCACACCTCGCCGAAGCGCGGCGCGTTCTTGACCATGGACCACGTGATGTTGGTGATCGCTGTGATCTGCGGCGGAATGGCCCGCTCCGGATTGATCAGACTCTCAAAGAGGGTCGTTGCCACGCCATCCTTCACGAGCACCGCGGCGACCTCCGTGATGCGGTCTCCCCCGTTGAGGCGCGACCCCGTGGTCTCCACGTCCACGACGACGAACGACTGCCGGCGAAGCTCCGCCACCTGCGCGACGGGCCACGTTGGTCCCACGATCGTCTCGCGCAAACACCAACGCCCGTCGCGATCGCGCGCGAATTTTTGGTGGCCGGCGAACAGCGCCGACGCCATCATCTCGGCTACGCGCACGGGCGCGCCGGGAAGCTGGCAGACATGCGAGATCAGTGATTGCGGGTCGGCCGGGCCGCCGGCGAGAAAGTCGGCGGCCCGTTGGGTGAGCAACGTCTCGGATGCGCCAAGCGTGAGACCCGAGGCCATCGTCTCAGCTCCAGGGATCGTCGCGCCGGGTGGGAAGCGTCATGCAGCGCGGTCCGCCGCCGGCGCGCACCAGCTCGGCGCCTTCGAACGTAATGACCGTGCGGTCGCCTTCATTGATGCGCTCCTCGCCCGTGAGAAACGACGTGCTCGTCACGAGCCGAAATCCCATGCGCCGAAGCTGGTCGAGCGTTGCCTCATTGCGCTGATACGACAGGATCACGCCCGGACGCATTGCGACGAAATTACATCCCGACGCCCACTGCTCGCGCTCCTGAAGCGTGCGCTTGTCGCCGCCGCAGAAGACGGGCTCGATCGGCATGTTGCACTCCGCCAACGCGGCAAAAATGCTCGGCCGTTCGTGAATGGTGTGTTCGCCCTTGCGCCAGTGCAACACGGGCAGGCGCTCCGGTCCGATGAAGTGCGGCGGAAAGACGGCGCAAAGCTCGCGATCGATCTGCGTGAAGATCATATCCAGATGGATTGCCGTGTTTTCCTTGGGCATGACGACGACGATGACGTCGCGCACTTCCGTCTGCTCGAAGAGGATCGACGCGATCTGATCGATGGCCGCGGGGCTCGAGCGTTCGCTGAATCCGATGACCACGAGATCGCGGCGCAACGGATGCACGTCGCCGCCCTCGAGCGTGTAGTTCACCCGCCGCTCCGACGCACCGTCGTAGAGAATTCCGGCGTTCGCGAGCTCCGGATGGTGCGTGAACAGCGCCTTCATGATGATCGCTTCCGTCCAGCGGATGGCGTAGCGCATGGAGCCGACGAGCACGTGGTTGCCGGCGACCATGCAACTGTCCCGCGTGAAAAAGAGATTCGGTAGCGGCGGAAGAACGTACCCCGGCTCGTTCAACGCCTTGGCGATTGGCCCGGGCGGCTCTTCTCGTCCCTCGATGAGCATCTGCACCAGGGCTTCGGCGTCCAACTCGGCGATGTCGCGCGCCAGAGGTTCGGACGGGACGATGTCCATGGTTTCGCGGACCAACAGGTCACGCGATTCAGCGTTCGCCAGGATGTCCGCGAGCAGCGTCCGGACCTGATACACTGGCGTGAACCGCTCCAGGATGGCGATGAATCGGCGGTGTTCACGCTGCGCCGACTCGGCCTCGATAATGTCGTCGTACAGGTAGTCCGCTCGGTTGCTCGGCGTGACCGCGAGCAGCTCTGGACCGGGCGAATGCACAAGAACGCCGCGCAAACGGCCGATTTCGGATGAGACATGGGCGGGCATGGCGCCAAAGCTAATGCTGGCTCAACGGCTGGTGCAGGCAGAGCGCTTCCTTTAACTTGTGAATCAATTCACAAGCCTTTGCAATCGTGAAACGCATAGCAGACTCTACCGTTCGACGACTTTCAGCCTACCTTCGCTTTTTGGAGGACTTCGAGGCGCGCGCGCAGCCGACGATCTCGAGCGATGAGCTGGCCAAATTGGGGGGGACGACGTCGGCGCAGGTCCGAAAGGACCTCTCGTTCTTCGGGTCGTTTGGCAAGCGCGGGCTTGGCTATTCTGTGCCGGAGCTGGCGGGCCGGCTTCGAGAAATCCTTGGCCTGGGGCGCGAATGGAAGGTGGTCATCATCGGCGCGGGCAAGATTGGAGCGGCGCTCGCCCAGTACCGCGGGTTTCGCCAGCGCGGATTCACGATTCTCGCCGCCTACGATAGCAACCGCGAAAAAGTGGGCAAGACGCTCGAGGGCATTCCCGTTCGAGACATTGAGCAGCTCGACCGCGACATTCAGCGCGAAAAGCCCGATATCGTGGTTCTTACGGTTCCTGGCGAGGAAGCGCAGCGAGTGCTCGACCGGGTCGTGCGCGCGGGGATCAAGGCTATTCTGAACTTTGCGCCCGCCCAGCTTCATGCGCCGGCCGACGTTGCCGTGAAGACCGTGAACATGGCGATGGAGCTCGAGGGTCTCAGCTTCGCGTTGACGAATCGGGAGTAGTTCGCCGCCGTGAGTGAACGCGGACCAAGCTCGCAAACTCGCCCGGCGAGAGCGTCTCGGGTCTGGCCGCGGGGTCGAGACCGCAGGCCGTGATGATCGCGTCCGCCTCCTCGACAGAAATCTGCCACACCGATCGAATGACGCGCCGCAGTTGCTTGCGGCGCATGCTGAACGCGTCCATCACGAAGCGCCGAAACGTCGTCTCTTCGTCCTGCGCGATCGCGGGGTCGTCGCGCGGCTGGATGCGGACAACGGCGCTGTCGACTTTGGGAGGCGGCAAAAACGATCCCGGCGCGACTCGGAAGAGAATTTTCGCGGTGGCCACCGCCTGCACGTTGGCCGACAGCGCTCCGTAGTCGTCGGATCCCGGCGCGGCAACGATGCGGTCGGCGACCTCGCGCTGGACGAGATACACAGCGCGCTCGGGGCGCGGGCGCTCGAGCGCGTGAAAGAGAATCGGGGTCGTGATGTAGTATGGAACGTTGCCCACGAGGCGAAATGCGCCGCCGGCAACCTCACCGAGATTCACCTGCAGGACGTCTGCCTCGACGACCGTCACCGACGGGTTGGACGCATATTTGTCGCGGAGCATCGCGGCGAGCGCACGATCATACTCGATGAGGACGAGGCGGCCGGCATGCGGCGCGATCAACTCCGTGAGACTGCCCCGCCCCGGTCCGATCTCGACGACCGTCTCCGCTCCGGTGAGCTCGAGCGCGTCGACGATCCGCTGCAGAATTCGGCGATCGTTGAGAAAATGTTGACCGAGACTCTTTCGAACCGGCGGAAGTCCGCGCGGTGGTTTCCCGTCGCGCGGAGTGGTCATGCGCGCGGTCAGCTGCGAAGAAGTACGATGGTCATGTCATCCCGGCGCGGCGCGCCGAGTGTGTGCGCGTCCAATACGGTGACCACTCGCTCGAGGATTTCGGTGGGCGTCGCCTCGCGGTTCTCGCGGATCACGTTGAGAATTTTTTCTTCTCCGAAGCGCTCGCCCGCGCGGTTCCGCGCGTCGCTCACGCCGTCGGTGAACAGCACGAGCAGGTCGAGCTCGGGATTCCAATTTCGCCTGGCCGTGAGCGGCGCCCGCTCGTCCATACCGAGCGGCGGCGCGCTCGCGGCGAGGCGCTCGAAATCGGCGCCGTGCGCGAGGAGAAAGGCGTGCGGGTGCCCGGTGTTGGAGTAGCGAAGCTCGCCCGCGCGCGGATCAATGACGCTGTAGAACGCCGAGATGAACATCTCGGTGACCAGGAGCTCTTCGCGCAACGTGGACATCAGGGCGTGGAGCATCTCGCCCGGGTCGGCGCGGGACTGCGAGTGGATGGCGGCCGCGCTCATCGCAAGTGCCATGATGAGCGCCGCTTGATAGCCGTGGCCCGACACATCGCCGATCATCACGCCGGTCTTGCCGGAGCCGAGCCGAAAGAGGTTGTAGAAGTCGCCGCCGACGCTCTCGGCCGGGACGACGCGCGCCGCGATCGTGGCTTCGGGCGAGACGATTGCGTTGTTCGGCAAGAGCTTCATCTGCAGATCGTGCGCGAGCTGCATCTCGTGGGCGAGGCGCTGCTGTTCCACCGAGGCGCGGACAAGACGCGTGTTCTGAATGGCGGTGCCGATCTGCGTCGCGATTGCGGCGATGAGCTTTTGATCACCCGCGGTGAACGGTTGACCGGAGCGGCGGTCGGACAAATTCACGACGCCGAGCGGTTCAGCGCCGCGCGGCGCCGGTGCGGTCCACATGATCGGCACGGAGAGCATCTCGCCGCGCCGATAGCTTTCCTCTTGCGGACAGGGCATCTCATCGGCTTCGGCGAGCAACGGATGCTGCGTGCGAAACACGCGCGCGCTCACGCTGTACGGGTCATCGACGTCAATTGGCGGAACGGCGGCGAGATCGGTGCCGCGTGCAGCCACGGCGCGCAGCGTGTTGGTCGCGCGATCGTGGACGAGCACCGTGGCCCGCCTGGCGCCGACCGTCTCGGACACTTCAGCGAGGATGGTCTTCGCCGCTTCGTCGAGGGCGACCGTCCGACCAAGGATTTCGCTGATGGTGTACAGCAGGTTGATTTCTTCGTAGCGCTCGGCCAGCTCGTTTGCGGCGTGCTCCACCTCGAGCGCGGACTGCATGTACTGCGTCACCACCGGGAGCAGAAAGCGCATGAAGCGTCCGAGGTCGACGGCCGGCGTTTCGCATGGTCCGAGGGCGAGCCAGGCGCGTCGCGGTCCCGACACAGCGCCAACAAGAACGTCTCCCCGGGGCGAAGGCACCAGTTGCTCGCCGTCGGCCAGCGATGGGAAGCGCGACGGGAGCGGCGCGTTTGCCGTGGACGCCCCAAGTTTCGGCGGAGCCGTGCTCGTTCCGAGCTGGACCCACACGCCGGCGTCGCACTGCGTGGCGTTGTGGAACGCGGCGAGCACCTGGGCGAGGTCGTTCATTCGCGATGCAGCGTCATTCGCACGAGATTGCCGTGCGGCAGCTCGACGCTTTCCACGCGGTCCATCAGCTTCCGCATGAGAAAGAGTCCGCGTCCGTCTTCGCGTTCGATGTTCTCGGGGGTCGTTGGATCGATCAGGGAGGCATCGAAGTCGAAGCCCGTGCCCTCGTCGCCGATCTCGACGACCAGTTGCTCTCGGCTGACGCGCGCGAGGACGTGGACGTTTTTGGCGGGATCGTCGCGGTTGCCGCGGAGGATCGCGTTGGAGATCGCTTCCGTGAGTGCAACGGGCACGTTGAGCATGATCTGCCGCTGTGCGAAGGCCATAACCTCGCACTCTCGGCGAACGAGCTCGACGACGTTTTCGATGAAACGAACATCGCTCGGGATGTCGACCTCGACCACCCGGACGTTCTTTCCCGGATGCTCACCGTCTAAGGCAGCAGGCATCCGGGAATCATAAGACAATAGACACCGCTGTGCAGCGTCCGATCAGAAACTCTGCAACGCCCGATCGCGCGTGTCCGCAATCTGGAAGAGCGTGTCGAGCTTCGTGAGCTCGAACAACGTTTTGAGGTCGTCGTTCAGGTTGGCGAGACGCAGCTCGCCGCCTTGTTCGCGAATCTTCTTCGACAGCGACACGAGAACGCCGAGACCCGAGCTATCGATGTATCCCGTCTGCGCGAAGTCGATGAGAAATTTCTTCTCTCCGCGCTCCAGCTCATCGAGCACCTTTTGCTTGAGCTCCTGGCGATTGCCGACGATCAACTGCCCTTCGACGTCGACCACGACCACTTCCCCATCCTTCTTGATCGTAAAGCTCATGACGTTCTCTCCTGGCGGTACTCGTTCGTTGCCACCGGCGTTGGAACGGCCTGCAGTGCCGTGATGGCAGCCACATTGATAATGTCGTCAACTACGGCGCCGCGCGACAGATCACTACACGGCCGCCGCAAGCCCTGAACGATTGGACCGATCGCGTTCGCGCCGGCCAACCGTTGCACCAACTTGTACGCGATATTCCCGGCATCGAGTGTGGGAAAGACCAGGACATTCGCGCGACCTGCCACTCGACTGTCCGGCGCCTTGCGGGTCGCGACGGCCATGGCGAGCGCGGCGTCACATTGCAATTCTCCGTCCACCGCGAGGTGCGGCGCTCGCGACTTTACGGCGGCGACGGCTTCCCGCACGAGATCCACCGACGGACCCGACGAGCTCCCCCGAGTACTGAATGATAGAAAGGCAATCAAGGGCGCGTCGCCAACGATGCGCTCCCGGTCAGCGGCCGCGGCAATGGCAATGTCGGCCAGCTGCGACGCCGTGGGATACCGGACGACCGCGCAATCCGTAAAAGTCAGCACCTCGGGCTCGCCCGTCTCGCGAAATGGCGGAACGACCATGTAGAACGAGCTCGAGACCGTGTCCACACCGTCGGCCGCACCGACCAACCAGAGCGACGCGCGGAGCACGTCACCTGTCGTGTGCGTCGCGCCGGCGACGCAGCCATCGGCCTGTCCATCGGCGACTAGCGCGTCGGCAAAAAAAAGCGAACTGTGGAGAAATTCGCGAGCCTGGATCTTTGTGAGGCCTTTGTGCTGGCGCTGTTGAAAGAGCCGGTCTGCGGCGCGCTCCGCCAAAGAATCCGTCGCCGGATCACGAACCTCCACGCCGAGCGCTCGAACGGCGGGGTGCGACTCGGGCGCGGTGTGATCGAGCACGACAATCGGCGTCACGATTCGACGGCGTGCGAGATCCGCGATCGCGGCCCGGGTTCGTTCGTCGGCGCTTTCGGGAAAGACGATTCGACGAAGCGAGGCCGCCGCGCGAGCTTGCACGCCGGCGAGAAAGCTCATCGCAGCGCGGCCTTGGCGTGGAGCGCCGCGGCGACCGCCGGATGTACGAGGCCGGTAACGTCGCCGTCGTAGCGCGCAATTTCGCGCACGAGGCTGGCGCTGATGTACGTCGTGTCGAGCGACGGCACCATGTACACCGTCTCGAGCTTTGGCGACAGGTGGCGGTTCATGAGCGCCATCTGATACTCGTACTCGAAGTCGCTCACCGCGCGTAAACCGCGGATGAGAAGGTTCGCTCCCTCCCGCTTGGCGAAGTCCACGAGGAGTCCGCTGAAGCTCTTGACGTCGACGCGCGGTTCATCGGCCGTCGCGGCACGAATGAGGTCGACGCGTTCCTCGACGGTGAAGAGCGGCTGCTTCGCGGCGTTGGTGGCAACGGCGACGATGAGACGGTCCACGAACTCGAGGCTGCGAAGAATGAGGTCTTCGTGTCCGCGAGTGATCGGATCAAAGCTGCCGGCGTAAATGGCGACGCGCATGTGGCTCAACGCTAAGCACTCAAGGGATGGTACGGTAGAACGTGATCACGGTGCTGCCGTATCGCCGGCGATCACCGTCGCCGGGAAGCGTCTCCGTGGCGCGATGCTCGATGCCCAGAATGTCGGCGAACGGGACGGCCAGCCACTGCTCTGCCACTGCAGCCGCCAACCCTTGGTCGTACGGTGGGTCGGCAAAAGCCACATCGTAGGCATGCGGTTCGAGTTTTTTCACGAACGCCAGCGCGTCTTCGCGATGAACCACTCCGCCGAAATCGCCGCCGAGGAGCTCGAGGTTGGAGCGAATGGCCGTGAGACTTCGTGGTGCGAGCTCTACAAAGTCTACGGCTACGGCGCCGCGCGACAGTGCTTCGAGCCCGAGTGCGCCGGAACCGGAGAACAGGTCCACGACGCGTGCGCCGGCGAGCCACGGATTCACAATGCTCAACCATGCCTCGCGCACGCGGTCACCCGTCGGCCGTACTTTGTCGTCATCGGGCGCGTTGATGCGACGGCCCCGCCACCGACCCGCGACAATTCGCATTGATTGAAGTGGTTAGACGCGGAAGTCCGCGAGGCGCGCCTGCAGACGCGACCGTCCGTTGAACTCGTCGCGCTCGAGCCGGAATGCGACGTCGATCCTCGCGCCAAGCTCCAGATCCTTGATGCGCGGGCCCATTCCCCAACCCAGCGCGACAAGCTCTTTGCCGTTGACGCTCAACGTCACCTTGAGCCCGTCCTTTCCCACGACGCGCGGCGCCGCGGCCACCATCACTCCGCGAGCGACGAACAACGGCGACGGATTGCCAATCCCGCACGGCTCCATGTGACGGAGCAGCGATTCCAATTCTTCGTTCGCATGCTCGAGCGAGAGCTCGAGATCCACGCGCAGCTCGGGAACGAGATCGTCGGGGGTGAGCTGTGACGCGGCGACCTCATTGAATCGCGCGGCGAAATCAGCGACGCGATCCGCGGCGATGGTCACGCCGGCGGCCGCCTTGTGTCCGCCGTAGCGAATGAGCAGATCCGCACATTGGGACAGACCCGCGTGCAGATCAAACGCGCTGATCGATCGACCCGAGCCCTTCCCTTCGGCGCCGTCGAGGGCAATGAGCAGCGTTGGTCGTCCGAACTCCTCGACGATTCGCGACGCCACGATCCCGATCACGCCGGCGTGCCATCCCTGCTCGGCGAGCACGATGCCGTAGGTGTTGGGAAGATCCATCTGCTCCACGAGCGCGCGCGCGTTGGCGAGCGTCGCGCGATCGATCTCCTGGCGGCGCGCGTTCAATTCCTCGAGCTCGCGCGCGATTGGATTGGCTTCCTGCTCGGTGAGCGTCATCAGCAACTCGACGCCGCGAAGCGCGCTCCCGAGACGTCCGGCGGCGTTCAATCTCGGGGCGAGAATGAATCCGATGCGTCCTGCCGTGAGCGCCTTGCCTTCGAGACCCGCGGCGCGAATCATCGCGCGAAGCCCCGGGCGGGGCGTGTCGTTGAGAAGCTTGAGGCCATACCGAACGAGCACGCGATTCTCACCGCGCAGCGGCGCGACGTCGGCGATCGTTGCCAAAGCCACGAGGTCGAGCATCCCGTAGACGATGTTCTCGTTTCCGCCAACGGCGCGAGTGAGCGCCAGCGCGAGTTTGAATGCAACGCCAACGGCGGCCAAGTCTTTGTCGGGCGACGAGCAGCCAGGCCGCTTGGGGTTGAGCACCGCGTACGCCGGCGGCAGCGGACCGCCCGGCAAATGATGGTCGGTGACGATGACGTCGATGCCGCTCGCTTGCAGCGCGGCAATGGGACCGTGCGCGCTGGTGCCGCAGTCGCACGTCACGACGAGCTTTGCCCCCGCGCTGTGCGCGGCGCGCACGCCCGCGTCGGTGAGGTCGTAGCCGTCCTGGAGTCGGCTCGGAATGAACGGCACCGCAGTGCCGCCGGCGGCAGTCAACGTGCGCACCATCAGCGTGGTGGAACAGATGCCGTCAACGTCGTAATCGCCGTGCACGAGAATTGTCTCATTCTCGCGGAGCGCGCGAACGAGGCGCTCGACGGCGCGGTCGAGATCGGTGAGACAGGACGGATCAGACAGCTGGTCGAGCCGAGGGCGCAGGTACACCTTGGCGTCGTCCGTTGCGCCGTACCCGCGAATGGCGAGCAGTCGGCAGATGGCGCGCGGAAGGTGCAACTCCTCCTGCAGCCGCTCTACGACCGCAGGGTCTGGCTCGGTTGGCAGGAGCCAGCGGGCTTGAGGCCGGACGCGAACAGCAACGGTAGTCACGTATGCAAACTATCGGTCGGCCAAATCACCAACAACCATCAATCCACCGCGTACAACATCACACCGCACCCTTCACACACTTCGGTCGATCCGGTGGCGGACATGATGCTGCGGCGCTGAAGCGGAATGGCGGTGTCGCAGTTCCCGCACGAGTTGCCGCGCAGGGGGAAGAACGCGTGAACGCGCTTCTTGGATCGCGTCCGGTCATAGCGAGTGAGCAAGCCGCGCGACACCATCTTCGCTTTCCGCTCGCGCTCCTGGCGTACCGCCGACAACTGCTGCTCGATGTCCTTCTGGTCGGCGGAGAGCGAGTCGCGAGCTTGTACCTGCGCGGTCTCGAGCTCCGACGCGATGAGCTCACGCTCGTCGGCAAGCTGGGTGGCTTCCACCAAGCGGTGACCAATGGCGGCGAGCTCGCGCTCGTCCTCGTCGATCATTCGCTTTGCCTGCTCCAGTTGTGCCGTGGCGGCCGTCGCCTCGCGCATCGACGTCACGCTGTTGAGCGCAGTCTGGTTTTTGTCCTGGAGGGCCTTGTGCTGCGACACTCGAGCGGCGACATCCGCCCGCCGCCGCTCCTCCGACTCCGCGGTCTGCCGGGCCTGCCGAAGGGCGGCGAGAGCCTGGTCCCTCTCCTTGGCCATGGCGTCGAGACGGGGTCGCAGCTCGGCGAGTCGAGTCTCCAACGCATGGATCGAAACGTCATCGTCCTGCACGGCCAACAACGCGGCTACATCTGGGTGCACGAGCCCTCCGAAAGAATGAGACTTTGAAACCGGATCAGGAAATCACGAACGTGTCGAATCGAAGCTTTTCCACCGCGGGCGGCCCAGGGTCTTGATCTCATTGGCCAATCGCGTTTTTTCGCGCAGCAAGTCGTCCTTGCCGCCGGAATCGGCGAGCGGGAGCAGCCGGTCGATATCGCCAAGTCGCTGGGCGATCTCGCGCGCCAACAGCGCGTTGAGACTCGCATTCACACCTTCGTCGGCGCGATCGAGCCCGCCTGTCTCATTCATCAACTCCTGAAGTACTCCCGTCGTTTCTTCGTCCAACGCCGCCGCCAGCACGTCGACCGACACGTCCGGCTCCCCCGCGGTGAGCTCGGCGAAAATGCTCCGATACGCACCGTCGAGGAACATGTCCGCGCCCACACGCTCGGCTGCCGCTTCCACGTACCGCCGCTGATGCAACAGCAGCCGAATCAACTCACGCTCGGCGCGAACGCCGCGTGTTCCGCGATCGGCGCGACGACTGCGCGTGCGTCCGACCGCGGAATGATCATCGAATTCAGGTGGTCCCTCTGTTTCATCGCCGGGAGGCGTCCCGTGGTGCTCGACTCCGCTGGGTGGGCGACGCTCGTGTGATTTCGCATTGAGCTCGCGCATCAGCTCGTCGCGCGACACGCCGGCGACCTCACTCGTCCTTGTAATGTACAAGTCCCGGAGAATTCCGTCCGACGTCACCCGAATTGTCGGCAAAAGCTTGTCGATTGCTTTCCGCTTGCGCCGAAGGTCGGAAAACCATCCGCCGCGCTCCAGGATCTGAATTTTGCGGTCGAACACGTCCACCGACTCGGCGGCCGCGCGCTCGAACCCGTCTGCGCCAAACTTGCCGACGAAGGTGTCGGGGTCCTCACCCTCGGGCAGCGAGATGACGCGGACCGAAATGCCATTCGACAGGAACGCCTCGCCGGCGTGAAAAGTGGCCTTGAGCCCGGGCGGATCGCTGTCGTACAGCAGAAAGACATTCTTGGTGTATTTGTGGATGAGCGCGGCTTGGTCCGGCGTGAGCGCCGTTCCCAGCCCGGCGACGCACTCGGCGATCCCCGCGAGCATCAACCGAATGACGTCGAAATACCCCTCCACGACCACGAGCCGGTCCGCTTTTCTGATCGCCTGTTTCGCCCAGTTCAACCCGTAGAGCAATTTGCCCTTGCTGAACGCCGGCGACTCGGCGGAGTTGAGGTACTTCGGTTCCCCTTGGCCCAGCACGCGTCCACCAAACCCGACGGTGTGCCCAGGGACGTCGTAGATCGGAAACATGAGTCGGTCGCGAAAGCGCGGCCGCGGGTCCGGCCGGTCTTCGTGCACCACGAGAACCTTGGCGGCGATCTGCCGGGTGTCGTCGAAGCCCAAGGCCGCCAACGCCTCGCGCATTGCCGCAGGGTCTTTCGGCGCATACCCCAATCCAAAGCGGTCGGCGTCTTCGCGCGAGATGCTGCGCGATGCGAGATAGTCGCGCCCCACCCTTCCGGCCGGCGTGTCCCACAGCTGTGTACGAAAAAAGTCGGCAACGGTGGCGTTGACTTCCCAGAGCGGCTCACGCGGATCGCGCTCATCGGTCTTGCGCGAGACTTCGCGCACTTCGACGCCGGCCCGGTTACCCACCCACTTCACGGCTTCGGCGAAATCGAGGCCGAGGTGCTTCTGGACGAACGTGAAGACGTCGCCTGATTCGCCGCAGGAAAAGCATTTGTATCCGGACGCCGTGACCGAGAAGTTCGGATCCTTGCCGTGATGCAACGGACACGGGCCGCGAAAGCTGTTCCCGACTCGCTTGAGCTTTACGAACTCCCCAACGATCGAGATGATGTCCGCCTCCTCGCGAACGCGGTCGACGACATCGTCGGGGATCACGCGAACTCCGCCATCGTCACGCCGGTGCCGCCCTCATTCCATGCGCCGAGCCGAAAGTCTTTCACGCGCGTGTCCTTCCGGAGCATCTCGGTCACGCGATCGCGCAGCACGCCGGTGCCCTTTCCGTGAATGATCCGGAGGTTGCGCAGATCGGCGCGAATGGCGGCGTCGAGCGCCTGCATCACGGCGGACTCCGCTTCCTCGGGACGCATGCCGCGCAAGTCGATCTCCGTTGGAACGTGCACGTCGGGAAGATCGCCGGTCCACACGGCGGGAAGCTCGTCTGACGCCACATGCTCGGAACGCGTGAGCGACTTGCGCGGCACGGTCAGCTTGAGCGCGCCGACCACCACAATTGCATCGTCGTCTCGCACTTCGAGAACGCGTCCGACTTTTCCGCCGAGGGTCGTGACTTCAACCGTGTCGCCAACCGCGACGGGCCGGTCGCGTCCCGGCGGACGGTTCGTCGTCCGGCGTTGAACATTCAGCTCTTCGCGCTCGAGGCGCTCCAGCTCGACGTTCTGTTTTGCCGCGAGCTCCTCGCCATGCTTACGCGCCTCTCGTGCGGCATCGTCGATCGTCTCGACGCCGCGCGCTTTGAGATCCTTGATCGTGCGATCGATCTCGGCACGCGCGTCGAGGAGATATCGACGCGCCTCCTGGCGTCCCTGTCGCTCGGCGAGACGCTCGCGTTCGCGGACGTTCTGTTCCCGTTTGACGATAGTGGCAATACGCTGGCGCGCGTCGTCGAGAACCATGGCCGCGTCTCGCTCGCGCGTCTTCAATTCCTCTTCGCGACGTTCCAGTTGTTCGATCAACGCGCCGATGTCGCGTTCCTGCTGAGGGAGTCGCTCTTCCGCGCGGTTCACCACCGATTCGGGAAGGTGAAGGCGGCGCGCAATGGAGATACCGTACGAGCGGCCGGGAATGCCCTTGATCAGCCGATACGTTGGCGCAAGCGCGACGGCGTCGAACTGCAGCGACGCGTTCACCACCCCTCCCACTTGGCCGGCCAGCTCCTTGAGCGTGCCAAGATGCGTGGTTGCCACGGTCATTGTTCCGCGCGCGGTGAGCTCTTCGAGAATCGCCCATCCCAACGCTGCGCCCTCGACGGGATCCGTACCGGATCCAAGCTCGTCGACCACGACCAGCGAATTCGCCGTGGCGCGCCGCAGAATCTCGGCGAGATTCTTGAGGTGCGCGCTGAACGTCGAGAGACTCGCTTCGATCGACTGCTCGTCGCCCACGTCGGCGAACGCGTCGTCGAAAATGGCGATGCGACTCTCCGGCCCAACCGGCGCGGGAATGCCTGACTGCGCGAGCGCCGAGATCAGTCCGAGCGCTTTCAGCAACACGGTTTTGCCGCCGGTGTTCGGGCCCGACACGAGTAGCGTGCGCTCCTCGGGAAACATCATCAGATCGAACGGAACAACGTCGGCGCCCTGCGCGAGCAGCAACGGATGCCGGCCGTTTTTGATGTCAAAGCCCTGGCTGGCCGGCACCATCGTGGCCGGAGAACAGGCATACCTGTCGGCGAACCGAGCGCGGGCGAACAAGCTGTCGAGCTCCACCATCGCGTCGAGCGTGGCGATGATCTCCTCGCGACGCGGACGTATTTCGTCGGTCAGCTCGAGAAGAATGCGCTCCACCTCCTCGATTTCCTCCGACTCGAGCTCGCGCATGCGATTGCCGAATTCCACCGCCGCCGGCGGCTCGACAAACAGCGTCGCGCCGGTCGCCGACGAATCGTGCACGATGCCCCCGGCGATTCCGCGGCCTTCGCGCCGCACGGGAATCACATACCGGCCGTTGCGCATGGTGACCGACATGTCGGCCACGCGATGATGCGGGTCCAACCGTTCGATCTCGCGTTCGAGAATTCGAATCAGCTCGCCCTGCGCCGAGCGCAGCTCGCGGCGAATGCGGCGGAGCGCGGCCGAGGCGTCGTCCTTGACCGTGCCATCGTCGAGAATCGTGCGTTCAATGCGGTCCTCGAGCGCCGGCGCGGCGATCAGTGCGTCCAACAGCGGCGACAAGAGCGCGCGAACGATCGCCGGCCGCCGCGAATCGCGGAGCCGCAACTGCGTGCGCCGCGACGAGCGCAGCAGCGTCGCGCCGGCGAACAATTCCGCTCCGGTCCACAAACTGCCGAGCACGCGCAGTCGCGCGAGCGGTCCGGTGAGATCGGGGATTGGGTCGGGTCGCCACGGGTCGTCGCCCAGAATTGCCGCGCGCACGGCGGCGACGCGGGCGTGTTCGCGCTCGAGCCTATCGGCCTCGGTGGTCGGCGCCAGCGCGCGAATGCGCTTCGCGCCGAGGTCCGACGTCGCGAATCCAGCGACGACGTCGAGGACCCGCGGTAGCTCCAATACGGAAAGCGCGTGTGCGTTCACGACATCTCACAACGGCAAAACCTGGACGCGGGAGAGGGGTCCCTCGTCCCGGTCAGGATGGCCGCGCCTGGCGCGCGGCAAGTTCTTCGCGGACGATCGCGTTGATCGTGCCGCCCTCAGCTCGTCCTTTGAACTGGGCCATCACCTTTCCCATCACGGCGCCAATGTTCGCTGCGCCTCCGTCGATTGCTGCGACTACGGCGGCACGCAGTTCGTCGTCGCTCACGCCTGCCGGCAAATACTTGCCGAGCATCTCGACCTCCAGTCGCTCGGTCGCAGCAAGGTCGACCCGCCCGCCCTTGTCGAACATCTCGATCGATTCACGACGTCGCTTGATTCCGCGCCGCAGCACATCATTGATGTCGTCGTCGGTGACGTCGCGCTTGAGCTCGATCTCTTTGTTCTTGACGTCGGAAATGATCGTTCCGAGCAACATGACCTGGGGCTTGTCATGTGCTTTCCGCGCCGAATTGAGATCGCCTTGCAGACGGGTGAGGAGGTCGGCCATTACGCGTGCTGGGGACGACGGTTCTTCCGCACGGCAGCGCTCATCTTCCACTCCCCGCGCTCGTTCTCAGCGTTGGTGACGGTGACCTCAGACAATCGATCTCTCCCCCCGGTTCAACCACACTAAGTCAGATAAGTGCAACGAGCGATTAATGTTACGTAGCGAGTCGAAGCGCTGTCAAGCGCCAGCGGTCACAGGTCTTGGGTCTGCTCTCAGCCAGGCGGCCACGTGAGCGCGCGGCCGCCGAGCAGATGTAGATGCACATGAAAAACCGACTGGCCGCCGTCGCGGTTGGTGTTGATCACCGTTCGATAGCCTGACCCGGCGACGCCCTCGCGTTTTGCGATTTCGGCGGCGACCAGCGTGAGACGTCCAATCGCGGCGGCATCGGTTGCGTCATTCAGCGACGTGATGTGCGCGGTCGGGACGACCAGGATGTGAACCGGCGCCTGCGGGTTGATATCGCGAAACGCGATACAGTCGTTCGACTCGTATTCGAGCTTCGCCGGAATTTCCTTGCGGACGATTCGGCAGAACAGACAATCATCGGCCATTTGTCGGCGCTCCCTTGCTCATGTGAACGGCTCGCAACACCGCGAGTGCGGCAATCCCGGCGGTTTCGAACCGAAGCGTCGTTCCCGCGAGGCGCGCGCGTTTCCATCCGCGCGCCACGAGCGCATCGAGCTCCGCGGGTTCAATCCCGCCCTCAGGTCCAATCAATACGGCCGGCGACTGATGCAGAACACTAGCGGCGACGTCTGCGATTGAGTCGCCGGCGAGATCGAGCACGATTGGAAATTGTTCGCTGCCAACTTCGAGTGCCTCGACGGTGATCTCGGGCAGCATATTTGGAAGCCACGCGCCACCAGACTGCTCGAGCGCGCTGATCATCCGTGCGCGAAGCTTTTCGGCAAACGCAGGGCCCTCTCCGCGCGGCGATACACTTGCCGACCGATGAAAACGCACTGACTGCCAGCTTGCGGCGCCCAGCTCCGTCGCCTTCTCGGCGAGCCACAACATTCGGTCGCGATCAGCGATCGGTGCGCACAGATGAATCGGCGACGGCATTGGCACGGTGTCAACCATCGTGACGGCGACGTCGAGCGCGCCGCGCATGATGGACTCGATGCTCCCGACCGCGACGCGACCCGCGCCGTCCGAGAGGCGCACGCGATCGGCGACCACCAGCCGCTTCACTCGCGCGTGGTGCGCCGCGCGTTCGCCCAGCGTCGCCGTCGTCTCCGCGACCAGCGGCGCCTCGACGAAAAACGTGGCTACCGGGGCGCGATCGTCGCGCTCCACCAGATCTCCTCGTGATCCTCTGCTTCGATGCGCCATCCGGAATCGGCGAGCGTGCGCAGCATGTCCTCGCGCTCGCTGAACAAAATACCGCTCAGAATCGCTCGACCGTTGTCACTGAGGGCGAGCACCATGCCCGGCAACAGCTCGATCAAGACGGATGAAATGATGTTCGCCGTGATCACGCGGACCGGCGCGACCAACGAGAGCAATGTGCCCGCGTCTCCCTCGATCACCGTGACGCGATCGCCCACGCCGTTGCGCACAACGTTTTCCTCAGCGTTGCCGATCGCGTCGTGATCGAGCTCGATGGCCGCGACATACGATGCGCCGAGCTTGGCCGCGGCGATTGCGAGCACGGCACTGCCGGCGCCGAGATCGGCCACGCGATCCCCCGCCGTGATCACGCGTTGCATCAAGCGAATGACGCCGCGCGTCGTCGCATGCTCGCCAGTGCCGAACGCCATGGCCGGCTCGATCACGATCGAGCGAGCCGGGTCGAGGCCGTCGGCCAGCCACGGCGGCGCGACGGTGAGCGCACCCAACGTTTGCGCGCGAATGCCGCGCTTCCATTGTTCGGACCAATCGACATTCACGAGCGGTTCGGTTTCGCCGCTCGCGTCGGGGCTGGCCGTGATGGCGGCACGCACGAGCGAGTCGGCCTCGTCTTGATCGGCCACCTGCGTGATCAAAGCGTCGCCGAGCTCGTGGATCCCCTGTGCGCCTGCGTCGAACAGCGCGGCGATCACGGAATCGCGCCGCGAGCCGGGTTGGATTCGAACCGTGATCCATTGCGCCTCGGGAGTCACGCGCCGAGCGCTTCTTTCATCTTCGCCCAGAAACCCTTGCCGCGGCTGTCGGCCGGAACACCCGGCTGCAACTCGGCGAGGCGCGCCAACAGTTGGCGCTCTTCGTCGGTGAGACGGTCGGGCGTCCAGAGTTGCACGCGCACATGAAGGTCGCCGGTGCCGCCGGCGTTCACGCGCGGCAAGCCCCGAGACCGCATGTGGAAGACGTGACCGCTCTGCGTCCCCGGCGGCACGGCGAGCGCGATATGCCCCACAACGGCGGGAACCGCCAGCTCCGCGCCCAGCACCAGCTGCTGGTACGTTACGAGAACTTCGGTATAAAGATCCTCAGCGTCGCGCTCGAAGCGCGGATCGTCGACCACCTCGAAGAGCACGTGAATGTCGCCGCGCGGTCCGCCGCGCGTTCCCGCGTTGCCCACGCCGCGTAGCGTCATGTACTGACCGGTTGCGACGCCGGCCGGGATCTGCGCCTTGATCTCGTGCTCGCCGCGCAGCCGTCCTTCACCGCGACACTTTTTGCAGGGCGACTGCACGACGCGCCCTTCGCCATGACACGTGGGGCACGGCGCGACCGTCACGAACTGGCCGAAGAACGACCGCTGAGCGCGGCGAACTTCGCCGGCGCCGCCGCATGTGCCGCACGACTTGGACGTCGATCCAGGCTCGGCCCCAAGGCCGGCGCAGCGATCACACGGATCGAGCAGCTTCGCGGCAATCTTTTTCTCGACGCCGGTCGCAACTTCCTCGAGTGTGAGCGGCACGCTGACCTTGACGTCTTCGCCCGGCCGCGGACCATTGCCGCCGCCGGAACGCGCGCCGCCGAGCATTTCCTCGAATCCGCCGAACCCGCCGAAATCGCGCATGAAGATTCCGAGCGCTTCCGACAGGTCGACGTGGTGGTAGCCGGCGTTGCCGCCGCGCTTGAGCCCCGCCTCGCCGTATCGATCGTACGCCGCGCGCTTCTGCGGATCGCGCAGCGCGTCGTACGCCTCCGTGATCTCCTTGAACTTTTCCTCGGCCTCCTTCGCGCCGTTGTTTCGGTCGGGATGGTAGGTCATCGCGAGCTTGCGATATGCCTTCTTGATCTCGTCGTCAGACGCTGTGCGCTCGACTTCGAGTACTGCGTAGAAATCCGCCATTGTTCTCTGAATTAGTCCAGCAAATCGCTCAACAGCTGTGATGTGTGACTGACGAGCGAAATGACTTTGTCGTAGGGCATGCGCGTGGGACCGATCACGCCGATGATTCCGGCGAGCGGTCCGACGTGATATTCCGCCGTGATGACGGTGAAGTCTTCCAACCGCGGATCGTCGTGCTCCGCGCCGATCGTGATCGAGATGCCCGTCGATTGAACGCGCTTGCGAATCGCGTCGCCCAACGCCTGCGGTGTTTCGGTCAGCGCCATCAACCGGCGCAGACGGTCGGCGCCGGAAAACTCCGGCTGGTCTGCCAGCAGCGACGCCGCTCCGAGCACGACCTGTCCGTCCGACACGGGAAGGGCTGCCTCCAAAATATGCTCGCCTTCCTGCACGAAGATGTTGAGCAGCTCTGACGCGGCGAGATCAGTACTGGCGTCGCGCAGGCGCGCAGCGAGCGACGTGCGCATTTCCGACAGACTCAGGCCCGCTAGCCGCTCGTTCAGCACAGCCGTCACCGCGGTGAGCGCGCTGTCGGCGATCTCGCCTGGGACCTCGACGAACACCGTTCGCATGACCCCGCCCTCGAGGCTGAGGACCATGAGTAAACGCTCACTGCTGATGCGGACCAGCTCGAGACGCCGAAGGATGGAAAACTCGAGGCGCGGTCCCAGCGCGACGCCAAGCTCCTGCGTCAGGACGCCCAACGTCTGCGCGGCGCGCAGAAGGATGGTCTCGATCGGCGATCCACCGTTGCGCCCGGTGAGCTCTTCGGCGAGGCGATCCGTTTCGGCGGCCCGCAGTGGCGCGAAGCTCAACAGCGAATCGACGTAGACGCGATACGCCTTGTTCGTCGGAATGCGACCGGCCGACGTATGCGGGTGAAAGAGAAAACCCTTCTCTTCCAGATCGCTCATCGTGTTGCGAATCGTTGCCGGCGAGACGCCTAAGCCAAAGCGCCTCGACAGCGTGCGCGATCCGGCAGGCTCGGCAGTCTCGACGTAACTGCGGATGACCGCCTCGAGAACACGGCGTTCGCGTCGGCTGAGCTCCTCGGATGGCATAACTCCAAAGCTAGTAACGACTTCGGACTAGAGTCAAGTCGGCGGCGAGCCCGTCGAGGCGAAGCCAGCCGAACGCCGTGAGCTTGACGTGGTCCGCAGCAGTCATTTGAGCCCATCCCGCGTCGATCCACGGCCGAATTCGCGCCACTTCACGGTCCGACACACGCAAGCCTCTCGTCGTCCGAAGTCCCAAATACACCTGCTCGGCGACTTTGCTATCCGAAGACAAGTCCTCGGCGCCCACTTCGGGGTCGCGGCCCGCTTCGACAAGTCGCATCCAATCCACATACGCGGACTCGTTCCAGCGGCGGCGGTGTCCGTCAAACTCGTGAGCCGCGGGACCAAGCCCGGCATACGGAACTCCGGACCAATACGCCGAATTGTGGCGCGAGTGGCGCGTGGGACGGCCAAAATTCGAGACCTCGTAGTGCTCGAACCCGGCGTCGGTCATCGCGTGATGCGCATAGAGGAACTCGTCGGCGTATCGCTCGTCGGGCGATTCGGTCACGTCGCCGCGGGCCTGCCACCGACCCAGTGGCGTACTCGGTTCGATCGTGAGGCCGTAGAGCGACACGTGCGACGGCTCGAGCGCGAGCATTCGTTCGACGTCGTTCCTCCACGAGCGTTTAATCTCGTTGGGCAGTGCGAAGATCAGGTCGAGCGAAATATTCTCGATGCCGCCGCGGCGTGCGAGGTCAACGGCGCGCGGGATTGCCGCCGCGTCGTGCGTTCGGTGCATCCAGGCGAGCACGCCGTCGTTGAACGACTGCGCACCGATGGACAATCGGTTCACGCCGGCGCGGCGCCACGCGGCGATTGCGACAGAGGTGATGTCCTCGGGATTGGCCTCGATGGTGACTTCGGCATCGTCCGCCAGCGTGATGCGCCGGCGCATGATGTCGATGGCCCGCGCGATTCCCTCACCGGCGAGTCGGGACGGCGTGCCTCCGCCAAAGTAGAGCGTGTCGGCCGTCCACGGTCCTGCGTCGTCAAAGCGAACGGACAGCTCATGCGCCAGCGCCGTGGTGTACTCGGAGACGGGCACGACTCGGCGCACCGCGATCGAGAAATCGCAGTAGGCGCATCGCCTCGAGCAAAACGGAACGTGAACGTACACGTGGCGCGGAAGCACGCCGCAATATAAAGTCGGATCACGCGCGAGCACCGGTTCAGCGACGACGAATCTCGCCCGTGAGCGCACACTCGACGATTCCGCGAAGCTCGAGGCCGGTGACGGCGACCATACACTCGGTCACCGGGATTGCGGCGCGAGCGCACAGTTCGTCGAGCGTCGCGGCTCCCGGCTCGAGCGCGTTCCAGATGCGGAGCTCGGTGGCGTTGGAAATCTCAGGCCGAAGCTTGGGGAGCACCTCGAGACCAACGAGACGCAACGCGTCGGCCGTCGAGGTGATCACGTGTGCGCCGTCGCGAATCAGCTCGTTCGTCCCGACACTTTGCGGCGAGTCGATCGGTCCCGGGACCGCGGCGACATCGCGGCCGAGCTCGAGCGCGTGGCCGGAGGTGAGCAATGCACCGCTTCGTGCCGGCGCTTCGACGACGATCGTCACTGTCGCCAGCGCCGCGATGATTCGGTTGCGTCGCGGGAACGAGCCGGGATCGGATCGCGCGCCGGGCGGCATTTCTGAGAGAACGAGCGCGCGGATGCCAAGCTCACGGTGCAGCGCCACGTGTGCGCGCGGATACGCAACGTCGGCGCCGGTGCCAAGGATCGCGATGGTGTGATTGCCAACCTCGAGCGCGGCCATATGCGCCGCCGCGTCGATGCCAAGTGCCATTCCGCTCACGATCGACGCGCCGCCGCGGGCGAGTGCGGTCACAATCTCTCTGGTGACGCGCAGACCGTACGACGTCGCGCGTCGCGTTCCCACCACAGCGACCACCGGCTCACGAAGCGCACTCAGCTCGCCGCGCGCCCACAACACCGCGGGCGGATTGTGTAGATCGCCGAGCGTGGCCGGATACGACTCATCGAGATTCGTGATCAGTCGAAGCCCGCGAGCCGCCGCGGATACGAGCATTGCGTCCGCTTCAGCGAGTGCGCTCGATTGGACGGCGCGCGAAAAGCCGTCATGCAACGCGCGCGAGGCGGACCCAAATCGCTCAATCAGTTGTCGGTGTTTCACGCTACCGACGTCGGCGACGACGGTCAGCGCCAGTACAGCGCGTCGCTCCTCAGGGGAGCTGGACGGACGCGTCGCGTCGGACAACGGCCTTCTTCAAGCTCAAGAGTTGCGACCACCAGGACGCCACGAGCGAATCGAGACCAACGCGACCCGGCGCGCTGATCGCGAACACGCCGAATGCATCCGGCGCATCGATTGGCGGCGGAGGTTCGTGTCCGAGGAGATCCATTTTGGTAAACACGACGCAATGCGGCTTCTGCCCGAGCTCAGCCGAATATGTCTCGATCTCCCGCCTCAGCTGATCGTATTCGGCTTGCCAGTCCATCGCGTCGATGGGGATGAGGAACGCGAGAACGCGCGTTCGCTCGATGTGCCGGAGAAACTGCAGGCCGAGCCCGCGGCCCTCCGACGCCCCTTCGATGATGCCCGGTAAGTCGGCGACGACGAACGTGCGCCCGTCGCTCAGCTGGACAACGCCGAGGTTGGGGCTGAGGGTGGTGAACGGATAGTCGCCGATTTTTGGCCGGGCCGCGGAGACGACCGACAGCAGCGTGGATTTGCCCGCATTGGGTTGGCCGACCAAACCCACGTCGGCAATGAGCTTGAGCTCGAGCTCGAGCGACCGTTCCTGGCCGTCTTCGCCGGGTTGATACTCACGCGGCGACTGATGCGTTGCGCCGGTGAAGAAGGAATTGCCTTTTCCGCCGCGACCGCCTTTGGCGACCACCACACGATCGCCGCTCTCCAGCACCTCGCCCACGAGCTCGGACGTTGTGAGATCTCTAATGATCGTTCCGACGGGCACCGGGAGCACGATGTCCGCTCCGGACTTCCCCGTCTTGTTCTGACCGGAGCCATGTTCCCCGCTCGGCGCCGTCCACGAGTCGCGATAGGTGTAGTCGAGCAGCGTGGACAGGTTGCTGTCGCCCACTACGATGATGTCGCCGCCGTGGCCGCCTTCTCCGCCGTCGGGGCCACCCATTGGAACGAATTTTTCCCGCCGAAACGAGATGATGCCGGAACCGCCATCTCCCGCTTTGACGTTCACGACGACACGATCGATGAACATGCTGTCTACTTCTCCCCTTTCGCCACGCGCGACCAAAGTAAGCGAACCGATTTCGCGCGATCGTCGCCCAATAGACCGGCGATGGCCGCAATGGCCTCCCCGATCACTGTTTCCTCTACTCCAACGTTGAGCGCGCCGTGCAGATGCGACAGCAGCTGCCGATCCTGCCGCGCCGCGGCGCAGGCCGCGACGATGCAGAGCTCACGGCGAGGCAGATCCAGCCCCGGCCGAGACAAAACCTTTCCATAGCCTTCGGTAACCATCCATTCGTCGAGCAGCGGGTGCAACGAACGGATGTTCTCACGCAATTTGTCATACATCGATCCGTAAACCGCGGCGCAGGTTTCGACGCCGGCCGCCCGCCACGCTTCAACGTCATGTGGTCGATCGTCGGGACTGCCGACCGAAACAGGACACAGGCGACGCCATTCGCGCGCCGCGTTGAGTGCGCGCGGAAAGCCGGCGAACAGATACGACTGCAGCAGCAACTCCTCCACCCACACTGCCGGTACGTCTCGCGCCGCCTTCACAATCTCGGCGCGAATTTCCAGGTCGCTTCCCGCGGTTACAACGGCCGACAACCGGACGAGCGCCTTCGTGGCGCCATCGAGCTCGCGCAACGTGGCGCGTTCAAACGGGAGCGGCGTCATCGATCGGCGTCGCTCTCAAGCAAATGATTTCGCCGCCGGACGCTCAGGAGACGAGTCGGATTTCGCCGACGACTTCGCCGCGCGTGTTGCGGACCGGACGTCGCACAAACTCCTCGAGTCGCGCGGGCAGCGCGGCGGGCAGTGCGTCGAAAAGTTGAAGAATTCGAATGACGGCCGGGAACTGCGCGCGCTGCGCGCCATCGTCGACCTTCACGGCGAACCCGATTCCCTGCTCCGCGATGGCCACCGAATGCACTCCCTCCGCCCCGATTTTGGCCACGACACGACCGTCGGTCTCTTCGATCAGAATGGAGTCGAACCGATCGGTACCACCGATGAGGAAGGGCCGGGTGCGCATGGCGTGACCGATGCGAGCCGGGATCTCGTCGCCATCGCGAACGCCGCGTGCGAGCCGCGACCAGGCGCGGGCCATGTTCTCGAGCGGAAGAGCGAACGCCACCACACCACATCCGTCCACGGCTTGGCCCACGTCCTCCTTGGCGAGGCCCGACCAGGTGGCGACGGCCTGAAGACAGCATTGCTGGACCGGATGCTCGCGTCGCTCATACCCGTAGGTGTGCCATCCAGCTGTTTGCGCGCGCGCGAGCATGGCCGCGTGTTTGCCCGAACAGTTGTTGTGGAGTCGAGTGAGCCGGGCTCCGGACTCTCGGAGCAGCTTCATCCCGCGCGACGACAACGGGTCGTGCGGTCCGCAGGCGAGATCGCCTTCTTCGAGACCGATGTCGCCCAGCATTCCCTGCGCGAGCGCCACATGCTCCGGCTCTCCGCCGTGCGATGCGCAGGCAAGGGCGAGCTGATCGTCGCCCCAGCGCAGTTCATCGAACCCGCCGGACTCGAGAAGCGGCATGACCTGAAACGGCTTTCCGCACGAGCGCCACGAGCTCACGAGCTGCGGATCGTGCGCGCCGGCGACGAGTGAATCGTCCGGTCCGACGACAGCCGCGTGCACGCGATGTCTCGATTCGATCTCCGCGCCCCGCGTTGCGACGACGTCCAGCTCGAGCGTTTTCATCTGAAGGATGCCCATCCACGTTGGTGAGAAGCGGAGAGACCCCGAACTGGGGCGCCGCTCCCGACCGCTGTGCTGAAACCTAATCGGGACGCGCGCGAGAAAGGGATGGACAACAATCGTCCTGCTGCAGCCGCCCGCTACGCGGCAGCAGGCGTCCGTCGCGCGGTCCGCGCGGTCACGTAGATTCCGGCGACGATGAGCGCCCCGCCGAGCAGCGTGGCAATGCCCGGTATTTCACGAATTCCTGGAAGTGCTGCCGCGAGCATCGTGGCTCCAATCGGCTCACCGAGCAGCGCGAGGTTCACGACGTACGCCGGGAGATACTTCAACGCCCAGTTGAATCCGGTGTGGCCGAAGAGCATTGGTCCAACGGCGAGCGCGGCGAAGATGCCCAACTCCCGCGGCGGCTGACTGAGCACCGGCGCGTGGACGAGCGCAGCGAACAGCAGCAGCACCACGAAGCACGTGCCATAGACCACGCCCACATACGGCCAGATATCCAACGTCGCTCTGAGCCGCCGGCCCACGACGAAATAGCACGCGGCCGTTGCCGCGCCGGCGAGCGCCAACCCATCGCCAAGGATTGCGCGCCCGGCAGTTGCATGGCCGGCGTCCGAGAAGTCCGGCAGCGCAACGATCGTCGCGCCGACAATGGCCACGCCAATGCCCAGCCACTGCCTGTGCGTGGGCCGTTCATGCAGCCACACTGTTGAGAGCAACGCCACCAACGCCGGCTGCATGTTGACCAACACCACGGACGCCGAGACCGTCGTCATGGTGATCGACGAATTCCAGGCCCAAAAATGCAGCGCGAGCATCGCGCCCGCCCCGATGGCGAGGCACACTTCCGAACGACGGAGCCGCGTCCATTGACGCCACGACCCGGTGACGATCAATGCAATCGCGATGATGATCAGCGAGAATCCGAGGCGCCAGATGGCGATCGCAAGCGGGTGCGCGTGGGAGAGCCGCACGAGTGGTCCCGCGAACGAAATGCCGATGAGGGCAAGCGCGAGAACCAGGGACGCAGGCATGGCGCGGGAGTGTATGGTCGCGCGCCATGGTCGTCAATCCATCAGTCCTGTCTCCAAGCTCCCTGATTCACGGCTTACAACGCAGCACGCAAATCACGCCGCGGAAGTATTTGTGCGGGTCCTTCTGAACATCTTCCAGGATTGTACCAAGGTCGGTGGTCAGCTTGTTGAGTTTGTCGTAGAGCGTCGGGTCGTTGAGAAGACGGCCGGCCATTCCCTGGCCATTCGAGAGCATTTTCATCAACGAGTCGCCGGCGACGGCCATGCTCACGATGCGCGTGTACAGGGTGTCGTCGCGCAGCAGCTTTCCGATCGTGCCGCTCTTGTCGTTGAGCGAGATCACGAGCGAGTCGGCCGACGTGACGACGGAGACAAAGCGATTGTAGAGTGCCGGATCGTCGAGCAGCTTGGACAGCGTTCCATTCGGATTCTGGAATCGCGCCAGCATGAGGTTGGCGCGGTTCATGGTGCCGACGAATTCGTCGTACAGCTTGCGGTTGGTTACCAGCTGACCGACCGTGCCTTCGCCGTTGGCGATGCCGCCCGTGATCTTCTTCAAATCGCGGGTGAGATCCACCATGTCGGCGACGGCGCCGGACGCTTGCGCGAGGATCACGTCGTAGTCGAGCGATGGTGCGACCGCCACGGTGTCGCCGGGCTGCAGCACGGCGAACTTGGGCGAGCCGATCGAGATGTCGAGCACCTTGTCGCCGAGCAGGCCGAGCGTGCGCACTTTGACTTTGGAATCGCCGCGAACCTGCTCCCGGAGACCCTCGTCGATGTGCATGCGGAGGCGCAGGTTGCGAGTGGTGTCGTTGTCGACCGGAAGAAATTCGATCGACGTGATGCTGCCGGCGAGTTGACCGGCCACGAACACCGTTCCACCGGAGCGCAGACCGTTCGCGTTGGGGAGATAGGTGATCAGCTCATAGCGCTTGGCGAAGAGGTTGGCCGCTTTGCCGAGCTTGTAGACGGCAACCATCATGACCACGATGGCAGCGACGATCACCAAACCCACTTTGAGCTGGTCCCACGTGATGAACGACGAGCGTTTCATGGTCAGAGCCCGCCCAGGAAGTCTTGGATGTATTTGTCGTCGCTCGCCGTCATGTCTTCGGGCGTGCCGAAGAACTCGATGCGGTGATTGTTCAGCAACGCCACTTTGCTTGCCATGCGAAACGACGAGCGGATGTCGTGCGAGACGACGATGCTCGTCACATTCAGCTCACGTTCGAGCTTCATGATCAGCCGCGTGATTGTCCCCGTCGTGAGCGGGTCGAGGCCGGAGGTTGGTTCGTCGTACAGCATGATCTCCGGGTTGTTGGCCAATCCGCGTGCGATCCCGACGCGCTTGCGCATGCCCCCCGACAGCTCCGACGGAAATTGCCCCATGACGCGATCGGGGTCGAGGTCGACGAACTGCAATTTCTCGCGCACGCGCTGCTCAATCTCGTCGTCGTCCAACTTGGTGTGTTCGCGGACCGGATAAGCCACGTTCTCGAACACCGACATCGAGTCGAACAGCGCGGCGCCTTGGAACACCATGCCCATCTTCTGCCGAACCTTGAGCGCCTCCTCGAACGACAGGTTGGTGATGTCCTCGCCGTCGACCATCACCTTGCCGCGATCAGGCACGAGCAACCGAAGAATCAATTTCAAGATCGTGGACTTTCCCGTTCCCGATTCGCCGACGATCACGACCGTCTCACCGGGGCACACGGAGAGCGACACATCCGTGATGATCGGAGAGTCGAACGCCAGCGAGACGTTCGCCAATTGGACCACCGGCTCCGACGGATCGCGCCGCTTGGGTTTGACGGCACCCAGCTGAGCCGACGCTTCGCTCGCCGTGACGTCGCCGGCCAACTCCGATCGAATCGCTTCGCGAACTGATGCGGACTTCCGCTCTTCGCCGGTGGTGGCGCTATCGGCCGCGCCCGCGCCGCGCTCCGCGGTCCGCCTGCCGCCGCCGTCGGGATCGCGGCGGTCACCCATACGACAGCACCGACAGCAAGACCTGCGTGATGAAGTAGTCGACGATGAGTATGAGAATGCTCGACGTGACCACGGTTCGCGTAGTGCTCTGTCCCACGCCCTCGGTTCCGCCCGTGGTCCCCAGACCGAAATAGCACGCGGTGATCGCAATGATGCCGCCGAACACGAACGGCTTTGATAGTCCCTGAATGAAATCGTTGGGGATGTAGCGCAGCGCGAATCCGTCGTTGGCGATTTGATCCCACACCGTGCGCCAGTATTGCGCGCTCGGCACGCCGATCACGAGCGAGCCGATGATGTTGCCGCCAATGATGCCGATGAAATCGTTGATCACCGTCAGCACCGGCACCATGATCAGCGCCGCCAGTACTCGCGGCGTGACCAGCTTCTTGATCGGGTCAGTGCCGAGCGTATTGAGCGCGTCGATCTGCTCGGTGACGCGCATGGACCCGAGTTGCGCCGCGATACCCGAGCCGACGCGGCCCGCGACCATCAGGCCGGCGAGCACCGGACCAAGCTCGCGGATCATGGACGCCGAGACGAGGTTGCCGATGTACATCGTCGCGCCAAACGTCTTCAACTGAACCGAGGACTGCAGCGCGAGCACCATGCCGGTGAACAACCCGGTCAGCATCACGATGCCGAGTGACTTCACGCCGATCTCGTCCATCTGCTGCACGACATCCTGCGCGTAGAACGGTCGCGCGAAGATGAAGCGAAGGGACTTTCCGGCAAGGACGAAATACTCCTGAATCGTCAGGACTTTCGATTTCGTGGCGTCGTTGAGGCGCGCGAGAAAAGCGGGCAAGCGGATGGGGGGCAGTGGGCGTCCAGCCTTCGGCGGTTGAGGCCGTGGGAGGCAAGGCTTGTGCCGCATGCCTTGCATGAACGACACAGATGTAGGCGCTCGGTTGACCCGCCGTCGCGGCCGCGGCTAGGTTGTTCGCCAATGCCCCGCTCCCTCTCGCGCGACCGCTTGGTCGTTCTGCTTCAGTCCGCCGCCGAACGGCGGGTTGCGGTCGTCGGCGACGTGATGCTCGACGTCTATCTGCACGGCGACGTCGAACGCATCTCACCGGAAGCTCCCGTTCCCATCGTGCGCGTTCGCGAGCGACGCCTGGCTCTGGGCGGCGCGGGCAACGTCGCGCAGAACGTCCGTGCGGTCGGCGCGCGGTGCGACCTCGTGGCCGCGGTGGGCGACGACGCCGGCGGCGTCCAACTGCGCGCCATGCTCGGCGCCATCGGAGCGTCGTTGGAGTCGCTTGTCGAAGTCGAGCGACCGACCACGACAAAGACGCGCATCGTCGCGCGATCGCAGCAAGTCGTGCGAGTGGACGAGGAGGAGGACAGTGATCTCGAGGGAGACGAAGTCGAGCGTCTCTTGGCATGCGTGCGCACCGCCGTCGCCGCCGCCGACGCGCTGGTCCTCGAGGATTACAACAAGGGCGTGCTCGTCCCGCGCGTGATCGACACCGCGATGCAGGCCGCTCGACGCAAAGGCATTCCAATCGTCGTCGATCCCAAGTATCGCAATTTCTTTCTGTATCGCGGCGCGACGATCTTCAAGCCAAACCGTCGAGAGTTGGAAGCCGCGCTCGGCGCCGATGTGGATCTCGAGCATCCCGAGGCGCTCCCCGCGACGTTCGAACGTCTCGGCGTAGAGCATTTGCTGTTGACGCTCGGCGAGCGCGGCATGGCGCTTGTCTCCGCGGGCGGCGCGATGAAGCGAGTGCCGACCGTGGCGCGCGAGGTCTATGACGTCGTCGGCGCCGGCGACACTGTGACGGCGTATCTAGCTTTGGTTCTCGCCGGCGGCGGATCGCCCACGGAAGCCGCGGTGATCGCGAACTATGCGGCAGGCGTGGAGGTCGGAAAACTTGGCGCGGCCACGGTTTCGGCCGACGAGGTGCTGGAAGCGTACGATGCGTTCATGGCGACCTAGCCGTCGCTCGCTTGCGCCAGAGCGCGGCGTGCCCTAAGTAGCTGGATAGCCGGGCCCGTAGCTCAGTTGGTTAGAGCAGAGGACTCATAATCCTACGGTCGCAGGTTCGAGCCCTGCCGGGCCCACTGAAGCTCAAGCCCTACCGCGAGATAGCGTGAGACTTTAGGTTTCGCGATCCGCGGCGCATGAAATACCATCCGCGGGTCCGGTCGCGTAGCTCAGCTGGTTAGAGCGCTGCTTTCACACAGCAGAGGTCCACGGTTCGAGTCCGTGCGTGACCACCTTGCACGAACGCGTTACGGCGAGTGACCCTTGGGCGACTGCTGGGACTGCGTGAGCGCCAACACCGCGTAGCCTGTCGCCGCGTCGCTCATGAACTTGCCGATGTCGGTCGCGGGATCGCGCTGCTTGTTCTGCGACGTGGCCAACCACATTCCTGTCGTTTTGTCCTGGTGCTCGACCAACCAGGTCAACGCGCGGCCCAACCGCGGCTCCGTGGCGGAAACCCCTGCCTGTTGCAGAGCGAGCGCGATCACTCCCGTGGCGTAGCCGTCGCTCTTGGCCTCGACGGCGGTTCCATCACCTCGCTTCCACGTCCCGAGCGACGATAAGCTCCATCCGCCGTCGCTCTGCTGCGCGGTCCACAAGGCATCGACGATCAACTGACGCGCGTCGGGCGCGAGGAGGTCGGGCAAACGGCCAGAGGCCCACAGCACCATCGTCCGATTGAACAGCGACTGCGTCGTTGTACCACGCTGGAGATAGGTGATCAGCGGCTTCAAACGAGGCTGAATGTCAGCGCGCGCGGCGTATGCTTCCGGTTCCGTGCCTACGGCGACGGCGGCAAGCGCCGCGCCAAAGTACGCCGCGTCCGCGGACTCCCACGGCTCGTAGTGAAAGTTGAGCCACGCCCACGCGCCGGAGAGCTCGCCTCGGCGGAACTGGAGCGCCCACAGGTTGTCGAACGCGGCGCGCGCATCGTCGCTGGCCTTCCCCGTCTGCGCGTCGCGCGACGCGAGGATCACGGCGTTGAGAATCGCCTCGGTGCCACGCGATTCACTGCTCTTTGGCAGACCACTCGTTTGGTCCGGATAAAATGGATCTACTTCCTTCCAGAGACGCACGCGCTTGGTGACGTTGTCGATGAGCTTTCGCTCCGTCGGCGTCGCGTCGGTCTCGTGCAGCGTAGCGCGAAGTGCCGGCCGTGCGAGCGCGTACGGAAGCGCCGTGTGACACGACACGCACGATGTCTCGTGATCGCGCGACGCGTTCGGCCACGTCATCCACCAACTTTGACGCGCGTCGAGATACGCTGCGGCGGCGCGTGCGTCCCACGACGCCGGCGCACTGCCCTGCTGTCCCCGCGACTCTTGTCCGTTCGCGGCGCGCGACGCGACAATCCAAGCCGCGCAGACAACGACGAGAACACTCAGCTGCGTTGACGGCCGTTTCATCGGGACGCCTCCGTCGAGGAAACTCGGTGCGACCGAGACCAACCTGTCAGTGTGCAGCTCGCCCGTTGCTGACCTGAGCACCCGCGCGGCGCAGCCGACCGGCGAGCGCCTCGTCCAGCCGCGCGTCGACCAACAGCCAATCGCCGTCCATCCGCTGGCCCACAACCTCGCCGTCGCGATGGATCTCGGCGAGCAGCTTGCCGTCGGTCGGCGACATGCGAACCTGCGCGAGCGGTCGGCGCACTCGCGACGCCGACGTGAGCGCTCGGCGCAATGGCTCCAATCCGCCGTCGGCGACCGACGACACGAACACTGACTGTGGAACGAGCGCGCCGACGCGCTCTTGCAGTGCGAGAAAGATTTCGTGATCAAGCAGATCGATCTTGTTGAACACCAGGAGCTTCGGACGGTCGCCGACGCCAAGCTCGTCGAGCACCTGTTCGACTACGACCCGCTGTTCTTCCCACGTGGGCGAACTCGCATCGATCACGTGGAGCAGTAGATCGGCTTCGCTCGTCTCTTCCAACGTGGCGCGGAACGACGCGACCAGATGGTGCGGCAGCTTTCGAATGAAACCGACCGTGTCCGTCAACAGCACGTGGGCGCGGTCGCCGAGGTCGACGTCCCGTGTCAGCGGATCGAGCGTCGCGAAGAGGCGGTTTTCGACGAAGACCTCCGACGCGCCGGACAGCGCGCGCAGAATCGACGATTTGCCCGCGTTGGTGTATCCAACGAGCGACACCTTGAACTCGGACGCACGCGACTGGCGTTGGATGGCGCGGCCGCGTTGGACGTCGAGCAACCGCTCTCGCAGCGTCTTGATGCGGTGGTTGATCAACCGGCGGTCCGTTTCCAGCTGCGTTTCGCCTGGCCCGCGCACGCCGATGCCGCCGCGGAATTTCTCGAGGTGGGTCCACATGCGCGTCAGTCGCGGCAGCATGTATTCGAGCTGCGCGAGCTCGACCTGCATTTTGGCTTCGGCCGACCGCGCGCGCGTGGCGAAAATGTCGAGAATCAATTCGGCGCGGTCCATCACACGCTTGCCGATCGCGTCCTCGATGTTCTTGCCCTGGCTGGGCGACAGCTCGTCATCGAACAGCACGAGCGTCGCCTCTTTTTCGTCGGCGAGCTCGCGAAGCTCGTCGATCTTGCCCTTGCCGAGGTAGGTCCCCGGATGCGGGCGGTCGATCTGTTGCACCATCTGGCCAACGACGATTGCGCCGGCCGTGTCCGCGAGCTCCGATAGCTCGCGCAAATGATTGTCGGTGGCCCGTCGCGCCCCCGGGCGCTTGAGCGGCACGCCCACGAGCAGCGCCCGTTCGACGGGTTGGGTGATGACGATCGGTTCGCGGCTTATGTGAAAGTCCTCGTTGAAGTACTAGTACGCACTGCTATCGATTGACGCCCGTCGCGGTGAACCGGCCCGTGGACGAATACGGAACCTTGAACGTCCCCACGGTCGAACCAACGCTCACCTCGCCCAGAACATGATAGTTCACGGCCCCGGTGTTCAGTATGCTCTTCCCGGCGGCGCCGAGTCCAGCGTACGTGAAGGTGACCGGGATCGTGACGTCCTGCGTGGCGTTGTCCTCCACGGTGAACTTGTCCGTCACCTCGCCGTTGGCAACGGTCACGCTGTCGCCGGCCAGATTCACCTGGTACGTCAACCGCGTAGCGTCCAGCCGAAAGTGATTCGGATTGTACACGCTGAGGATGACGCTCAGGCTACCGCCGGTGACGCCCACCCCGGCCAGTCGCACGTCCTTCAACTTGACCACCGGCTGCTCGAACGCCGCGCGCCCAAGCAAGGAACATCCGGCGCTCGCCAACGCCGCCGAGGCCGCCATCACGATTGCGAGTCTCTTCATCCCCGTTTCCCCCGTTGAGTCCCTATCACTTCCCCGTCACTTCGATTCTTCGCTCGACCGGCGACGCAAATCCTCCCACCAGGCCAACCGCTTCGCGATCTCCTTCTCGAAGCCGAACGGCCCCGGCTCGTAGAAACGCGAGCCACGCAGCCGCTCCGGAAGATACTCCTGCGGGATGTATGCCTCCGGGGCGTCGTGCGCGTATTGATACCCCGATCCATACCCCAGTTCCTTCATCAACCCCGTGGGCGCGTTCCGAATGTGCATCGGCACGCCCTCGGCAGGGTGCTCCCGGGCGGCATTCAATGCCGCCGTCAACGCAACCTTCGAGCTGTTGGACTTTGGCGCCGTCGCCAGATAGACGATCATCTGCGCGAGCGGCAGATAGCCCTCCGGCGGTCCGAGCATGTGGTAGGCGTCGCGCGCCGCCACCGCGAGCTTGAGCGCCTCGGGGTCGGCCAATCCAATGTCTTCCGCCGCCATCGCGATCGAGCGGCGGAACATCACCATCGGGTCCGCGCCGCCCTCGATCATTCGTGCCATCCAGTACAACGCGCCCTGCGGATCGCTTCCGCGCAGGCTCTTATGGAACGCGCTCAACATGTTGTAGGTCTCCTCGCCGCCCTTGTCGTACTTGGCGAAGCGGAGCTGCAACGCATCGCGCGCGGCTTCTACGGTGATTCTCCCGCCGCGTCCCACATGCTCGGCTGCTGCTTCCAGGACGGTCAATGCGCGACGCGCGTCGCCGTCGGCTTCGGTGGACAAGAGCGTCAGCGCGTCGTCATCCACCGACAACGTCCACGTACCAAGGCCGCGCTCCGCGTCGGAGAGCGCGGCAGTCACCACGCCGCGAATGTCGTCGGGGGTGAGCGGTTGCAGAACGAACACGCGCACTCGCGACAACAACGCTCCGTTGATCTCGAACGACGGATTTTCCGTCGTTGCGCCGATCAGCGTGATGGTTCCCGCCTCGACGTGTGGCAGAAATGCATCCTGTTGCGCCTTGTTGAAGCGATGAATTTCGTCGGCAAAGAGAATGGTTCCGCGCCCCAGGCGACGCCTCCCCTCTGCTTCACCCACAATCTCGCGCACGCGGGGCACACCTTCCGTAACCGCCGAGAATGGAACGAACTCGCGATCGGTGTAGTGCGCGATCACCCGCGCGATCGTTGTCTTGCCTGTGCCGGGCGGACCCCAAAACACCATCGAGCCCACGGTGCCCTTCTCGATCGCGTCGCGAAGCGGTTTTCCAGGAGCGAGCAGATGCCGCTGCCCAGCGATTTCGTCCAGGCTCCTCGGGCGCATACGCGCGGCGAGCGGTTGCGGCATGGTGCGCTCGAACAGCGACGCCGTCCCGCGCTCACTGTCCGATTCATCTTCGACACGTTTCCTGCGTTCCGCCATGATCCTCTGCGTCCCCCGTCTACACTCGCTTGCGCGATCTACACCGCCGCAATGCTGCGGGCGACGAAGTACAACACGCATCCTCCAACAAAGCTCAGCGGAATTCGTGCGCCGGGCCGATCCTGAAACTCGGGCACCAAGTTCGACGCGCCGACATACAACGTCACGCCCGCGGACACCGCCAACCCATACTTCTGCAGCCACGCCCATTCGTGCGTCACCAGCACTCCGGCGATCGTCGATGCGCCAAGGGCGCTCGCGGCAAGAATCGCCTTTCGCCGGCTCGCACCCGCCGCCAGGAACAAACTCGAGATGGCCAAACCCTCTGGGAATTTATGCAGAAGCACGGCCACGAACACGAGCGCGCCCAGCCCCGTGCTGATGCTGACGCTGCTCGCCACGGCGACACCGTCCACGAAGGTATGCATCAACAATCCGACCAGCGCCGAGACACTGACCACTTCGGACACTGAATGTGTTTCTTCGCCGAAATGGAAATGGCGGCCGAGCGTGTGCTGCGTGAGATGAACGAGCACGTACGCGCCCAACGCGACCGCCGGAGCCGCAGGCCCCGCGACGGCGATCGCGTCGGGAAAGAGATCGACCAAGGACACTGAGATCATGAACCCCGCGGCGAACGACAGCATGGCGTCGAACGCGCGAACGCTCCAACTCGTGCGCGACGTGACCGCGACCGCGCCCAGCACGTTCGCGCCCGCCGCGGCGACGCCGTACAACAATTCTGGTCGGTTCACGCCGACTGCAGTCCCAGTCGCTCCGCCGCCGCCGTGACGGCGTTCACCAGATCGGGCGCGGCGGGAAAATGCTGGCGATGGGTCTTCCAGCTTTTTCCGTGCACGTCCGATTGTTCTTCCAATCCCTTTCCTTCGAGCAGATACAGCCAGCGATCGGTGCGCGCGTAGATGAACAGTTCGAGATACGGATTGAGCGTGAGTTGGTCTTCGGGCGTGTAGGCCGACAGCTCGACGCCGCCATATCGCGCGAGGAGCAGCTTGAGTCGCGCGACGACTTCCCGCACGTCCGGAAGCGCAATCGCCTCGCCCTTCCACGAGCGACCGCTTCGCAGGTCGTCGATCACGACGTCAACCGCCGGCGGGAGCTGCTCCGTCAGCGTATAAAACAGATCGACGACGCGCTCCGCATTCGCCACGACATGCGCCGCGTAGTGATCGGTGTCCTGAACGAACGTGAACGCATCGGCGCTGACGCGAAATCGGCGCCAGATGGACGCTTCCGGTTGTCGCCCTCGAAAAAACATTGTGCTCTTCTCCCCGGGTGTCCGCTCGTCCTGCTCAACGCCGTTCGCGTGCCAACTGATCGAGCTGCCGCCGGGCCTCTTCCAGCAGCCAGTCCGCGGTGTTTCGGGCGGGATCGTCAATCACCGCGGCAAGCAAGGCCCGCAGAATCTTACCGAGCCCAGGCCCCGGGGGTATGCCGGACCGACGCAGATCGTCGCCATCCACGGCAAGCGAGCCCAGGTCGATGGGGTCGCGAAAGGCGCTCTGCAACATGCGCCGATACACGCGTCGAATCGATTCGCACGACGGCGCCGCATGTCCAGCTAGTCGATCTGCCGCCCAAGTCGCGGCCGCCACGCGCATGAACGGTCCGATCTGCAGACGTCCGAGGCTCGCGACCCAGCCGCGGATTTGCGCGTCCGTCGGCGCCGCCGCCGCGCCGAGCGCCTCGGCGATCGACGGCCCGAGTCGGCTCCAACGTTCGATGACGTCGACCACGGCCTGCGTCTCCACCTTCGAAGCTCGCAGACCGGCCAGAACACTCCCGGCCTGTTCAGGGGTGAGTCCCAACAAGAGTCCAGCAAACCGATTGGCCCGTCGCCCCGGCCGCGTCGTGGGCCCGGGCATCCCGAGGTGATCGACCACAGAGAACGAATGGGGAGCCAGGTCGGCGAGCGCCGGCACCAACGTCAGAAATGCCCCCACCGCCTGCCACGTCTCGAACGCGCGGCTCGGACACTTCACCTGCTCCATCGTCTTGTCCAATTCCTGCTTGACGCGTTCGGGAGAGAGGCGTCCGAGATGCGGCGCGCTGGACACGATCGCCGCATGCGTGGCCCCGTCGATCGTAAAGTTGAAACGCGCGGCGAATCGGATGGCGCGCAGCGCTCTGAGTCTGTCCTCGCGCATGCGCGCATCGGGATCGCCGACGGCGCGGATCAGCTTTAGACCGATGTCGCGCGTTCCACCGAAGGGGTCACGCGTCTCCCCGCGTCGGGGCGAATACGCAATGGCGTTGATGGTGAAGTCGCGCCGGGCGAGGTCGTCGTCGAGCGACACGCCGAACTCCACCACCGCGTGCCGCCCGTCGGTGTGAACGTCGCGGCGAAAAGTGGTCACTTCGTGCATGACGTTGTTGCGGTCGAGCACGCCAACGGTCCCGAATTCGATGCCAATGGGGATCGTCCGTCGTCCTCCAAATAGGTCGCGCACCTCCGTCGGCGTCGCTGATGTTGCGAGATCCCAGTCGAGATGCGGGTGACCGAGGAGCACGTCGCGGATCGCTCCACCCACACACCACGCCTCAAACCCGGCGTGCTCGAGCCGCTCGGCGATCTCGAGCACGGGTTCCGGCGGGTGAAGGCGGTTCATGTTTGCTGGACGGGGTGCGGAAGTGTGTGTGCGCGCGAAGAGTAGCGGCGCTGGGCACGTGCGTGAAGATGGCCTGAGACTACAACTTACCGACTCCGGTGTCGATATTTGAGACAGCGCGATCCGTCGCCCTGTTTGCCCCCACCAACCAGGATTTTCGTTTGATCGAACTGGAGCAAATCCTCTCGGAGTCGCAGGCCGCCGAAGCATTCAAGCGGTCGGTTCGCAGCTACTGTGCGAGCGGCGGCGCCGAGCACATCCGCGTCGAAGGGCACGCTCCGAGAATCAAGGTGACGCGGCTGCTCGCCCATATCCTGGCCGCCGAGCCGCATCTGCCGATCGAATCCATCTCGTTGCGGGCGAAGTCGGGGTGTTCCGATTTCATCGGCACGGTGCAACTCCACACCACGCACGAGACGCGCGTTTACGAATTTGTGTGGGATTGCCGCTGGCGCGCCGAACAGGAAGGCTGGACCGATTGCTTTGGTTTTCCCGACCAGATTCGCGCGGCCCGTGAGTATGACTGGCGCTGCTTCGAACGGTGGGAGTCCGTCCGCGTTGAGCAACTTCTTTCACGAACGCTCGAGTAGCTCCCTCAGCTCGGCTAACTCGAGATGGGCGCCGAGTGCGAGGATGACGTCGATCCGAGCCTGTTGCGGCCGGCGTGGTCCCGCGAAGATCGCTCCCATTTCGGCGAGTCGGCGTCCGCCGCCGGGATAGCCATACGTTCGTCCAACTCGCCCGCGGCCGGCGCGTGACGTGATGACAACTGGTTTCTCGTCGGCGATCCACCGCGCGATGCCGTCGACCATGTCCGGCGGAACATTCCCCCGCCCCATTCCGGCGATGACGATTGCCTGGCCAACGTCGCGCGACGCGTCGAGCAATCGTGAATCCGCTCCGGCGAACGCGTAGACGATATCCACTGGTCCGCCGGGCGCCGCGGGAGTGAGGATCGCGGTGCGCGTTGGCATGGCGCGGCGGAAAATCACCTTGCCGTCGTCGATGACGCCGAGTGGGCCGAGGCCGGGGCTATCGAACGCGTCAAGCATTTGCGTGTGCGCTTTGGTCACATCGAGCGCTGTGAAGACGCGGTCGGACATCACAACCATCACGCCGTTGCCGCGCGCGTCCTCGCTGGTCGCGACGCGAACCGAGTTGCCCAAGTTTCCCGGCCCGTCCCATCCAAGGTCGCTCGACGTCCGCATCGCGCCGGTGAACACGATCGGCTTGCGGCTCTCGATCGATCGCGCTACGAGGTACGCCGATTCCTCAAGCGAATCCGTGCCGTGCGTCACGACGATGCCGTCGACCTCTGGTCGCGCGAGGTGTTCGGCAATGCGCTGCCGGAGTGCCCACATGCGCTCGATCGTCATGTGCGGACCGGGATACGAGCCCCAATCATCGATCTCTAATGACGCGAGCTTGTCGATGCCCGGCGCGAGCGCGACGATGTCTTGCCCGCGAAGCGTCGGCACTGCCCCGCCGAGCGCGGGGTCGTGTCGCATGGAGATGGTCCCGCCGGTGAACAAGAGTACAATCATCCGCAGAGAACGCTGCCGCCGTTCACGTTGAGAATCTCGCCAGTCACGTGGCGTGCAAGCTCGGAGCACAGGAACACGATTGGTCCCGCGATGTCACGCGGTGTGGCGATGCGCCCGATCGGAATTCCTGCAGCGATTCGCTCACGCCCGCCGTTCGCGAACGGCTCGGCGCACATCTCCGTGTCGACCCAGCCCGGCGCCACGCTGTTCACCGTGATGTTGCGCCTGCCCAGCTCCGGCGCGAGTGATTTCACGTACGAGATCATCGCGCCCTTGGACGCGGCGTAGTCGGCGTGATACGCCTCGCCGCGCTGGCCGGCCGTGCTGGCGACGAGCACAATGCGTCCGCCATCTGAAATTCGCCGAACCGTGGCCGTCGTCGTGTAAAACATGGAATCGACATTCTCCGTCATCGTCCGCCGCCACTGTTCATCGGTCATGTCGCCGACGGCAGCGTCGTTACTCGGCCAAATCCCGGCGTTGCCAACGAAGAAGTCGAGACCGCCGAGCGCGCTCGCGGCCCGCTCCACCAGCTCGGCGGATCCGGCGGCCGTGGAGATGTCGGACGCGTGCGCCATGGCGTTGATGCCGTAGCGCTTCTTGAGCAACGCCACCAGGTCGGCGGCGTCGGCGTGCCGACTGCGATATCCGATCGCGACGTCGACGCCGTTTTCCGCGAACAGCTCCGCCGTGGCGGCGCCGATGCCGCGCGAGCCACCCGTGATCAGCGCCCGCTTTCCTTGCAAGCCGTTCATGAATCGCGCTCCAAGACGTTGGCCTCGATGAAATCGCAGATGAGATGTTCAATGCAGAGGTGCAGCTCTTGCGCGCGATCCGTCCGCGTGGTGGGGATGATCACCGAATGGTCGGCGAGATCGCGCAGCGGGCCGCCACCACGCGCGCTGAATGCCAGGACACGAACGCCCTTCGCGCGCGCGGCCGTGGCCGCCGCCAGCACATTGGGCGAATTCCCGCTCGTCGAATGAATGATCACGAGGTCGCCGGGTCGCGCGAGCGCTTCGATCTGCCGCGCGAACACCTGCTCGAATCCAAAATCGTTTCCCGCCGCGGTGAGGATCGATGTATCCGTCGTCAGCGCGATGGCGGGATAGGCGCGTCGATTGCGCATGTAGCGAACCACATATTCGGTCGACAAGTGCTGCGCATCGGCCGCGCTGCCGCCGTTTCCGCAGAAAAACAGTGTTCCCCGCGCAACCACCGTCTCGCGCACCATCTCGAGCGCGCGATCCAGTTCCGGCCCCATGGTTCGCGCGATGGTCGTGGCCAAGTCGGCAAGGCTCTGCAGGCCCGACGTGAAATGCTCTCGAGCGTCAGTGGTCACGGATCTGTTCCGGTATGGAGTCAGTCAATTGCGCCCGGCAAACGCCAGTCGGCTCATCGCGTCGGTGGCACGCGCGCCAAGCGAAGAGGGATCGACGCTCGCCGCCTCAAACGCGTAGGTCACCAGCGCGTCTACCGTGAGCAGGTCGAGCGCAGATTCACGCCCCGCCGAGGCGCGCGCGAGTAGTTCTGTCAACAGCTCATTCGCCGCCGATACGCAGAGCTCGGTGGCGTCGGCGGCGTCTTGTCCGCAGCGCACTCCGAGAGTTTCCTCGATTCGCGCCGCCAATCTTGGCGGCGGTTGCGGTGTTCGCTCGCGCAGCCAAGCGCCGAGCGTCACGCGTGTTCGCCAAGGGCAACGCGTACGCGTTCCGGCGCGCTGGACAGCGCGTCGTTCAACCGCGAGGCATCGGGGATTCCCGCCTGCGCCATGTGCGGCTTGCCGCCGCCCCGCCCGCCGGCCGCCGCCGCAATGTCCTTGATCAACACGTCGGCGCGTATTCCTCGTTCGCGAAGGTCGTCGGTGACGACCACAATGAGCGTGGTCTTCCCGTCCGCGAAGCTCGCGGCCAATACGCCCACACCGCTGCCGATCTTCTCACGCACCGCGTCGCCCAGCGCTTGCAGTTCCTTGACGTCGGTTGCGCGCACGATGCCCGCCACCAGGCGCGTGCCGTTGCTCCCCACCGCCTCAGCGCGCTGAAGCAGCGTTTGCAGCTGATCGCCGCCGCCGCGCATCGCTTCATCCAGTCGACGCTCCAGCGCACGACGCTCGTCGATCAAACCGGCGATGCGCTTCTCGATGCTGTCGATTGGCGACTTGAGCACGTCGGCAAGGCGATGCAACGCGCGCGCCTCGCCGTTGAGCAGCGTGTACGCGCCAGGTCCAGTCACCGCCTCGACACGTCGAACGCCAGCCGCCACGCCCGTCTCGGCCACAATCTTGAACAGACCGATCTCCGCCGTGTTGCGAACGTGTGTGCCGCCGCAGAGCTCCATGGAGAAATCCGGAACCGTCACGACCCGGACGACGTCGCCGTACTTTTCGCCGAACAACGCCATCGCGCCCGCGGCGCGCGCTTCGGGATACGGCATTTCGCGCATCGTCACGGGAGCGGCGCGCCAGATTTCACGGTTGACGATCTCTTCGACCTGCGCCGTACGCTCGGCGTTGACCGGACCGTGATGAGTAAAGTCGAAACGAAGGCGATCGGGCGTGACGAGCGAACCTGCCTGGTGAACGCCCTCGCCGAGCACTTGGCGGAGCGCGGCATGCAGCAGATGCGTGGCGGTGTGATTGCGCTCGATGTCGCGGCGGCGTTCGCTGGGCACACGCGCCATCACGCGCCCGAAATGGAACTCGCCCGTCAGGGTGCCGATCGCCGCGGGACGGCCGTCGACCTTCTTGACGTCGTCCACGTCCACACGCCAGCGGTCGCCGATGATCTCGCCATGATCGGAGATCTGCCCGCCCGACTCCGCGTAGAACGGCGACTCGCGCAACATCATCGCCACTCGCCCGCCGTCGAGATGTCGCAGCGCCGTGACCTGCGTGTCGATTTCCACCATGTCGTAGCCGACGAACTTTGCTTCGACCGCACCGGCGCTCGCCTTGGGCGTTTGCCAGTCGGCCATGTTGTCGAGCGCATCCGCCACGACGGTGATCTGTTTCGCCTTGCGTTCGTCCTGCGACCGCTTCCGCTGTGCGTCGAGCGACGTTTCGAATCCCGAGATGTCCACGATGTAGCCGCGCTCGCGCGCCATCAACTCGGTGAGGTCGATGGGGAAACCGAACGTGTCGTACAGCCGGAACGCATCCTCTCCGCTGATCGTGCCGCGAATGTCCGTGCCGCCCGTCGCGTGCCGCGCCGGCGCCAACTGCTCGAATCGCGCGAGCCCGCCTTCAATCGTGTCGAGGAAGCTCTGCTCTTCGACGCGTGTGGTGTTGACAATGTGGTGCGCGCGCTGGCGAAGTTCCGGGTAGACGTCACCCATTGTGTCGATGACGACCTGCACGATGTCCACGAGCGTCGGTTCTTTTCGCCCGAGCAGCCAAGCGTGGCGCACAGCCCGGCGCAGAATGCGCCGCAGCACGTACCCGCGTCCGTCGTTCGACGGAAAGACGCCGTCGGCCAACAAGAACGACACTGCGCGCGCGTGGTCGGCGAGCACACGGAACGACGCTGGATCGACGGGATTCGGAACCACCGTCGTTCCACCCTTCGACCCGCGAACTTGAACGCCGCTCCGAATTTCGCCGCTCGTGCGTCCCCAGTACTCGATCCCCACGGCCTTTTCGACCGCCGTCAGCAGCGGCGCGAAGAGGTCGGCGTGGTAGTTCGTCGTCACGCCCTGCATGAACGCCGCGATGCGCTCGAGCCCCGCGCCCGTGTCAACCGACGGCTTGGGCAGCGGCACCATCGTCCCGTCCGCCTGCCGGTCATACTGCATGAACACGAGGTTCCAAAACTCGAGGAAGCGGCCGGCTTCGCCGCCTTCGATGAACGCGTCGACCGAGAAATCCTTGCGATCCGTCTCGGTCCATTCGCCGGTCGCGCCGTCGGGAAACCGCCAGTCGCGCGCGATGTGCGCGAGGTCGATGTAGATCTCGGAGCACGGCCCGCACGGGCCGGTGTCCGCCATCTGCCAGAAGTTGTCGGCGTCGCCCAGGCCGTAGATGCGCGAGTCAGGCAGGCCGGCAATCTCGCGCCAGAGCGCGCGCGCCTCGTCATCGGAATGATGAACGCTCACGCGTAGCAGCGACGGATCGACACCGAGATCTTTTGTGACGAACTCCCACGCGAAACTGATGGCGTCTCGCTTGAAGTAGTCGCCGAATGAGAAATTGCCCAGCATCTCGAAGAACGTGTGATGCCGTGCCGTATGGCCGACCTGTTCGAGGTCGTTGTGCTTGCCGCCGGCCCGCACACACTTCTGCGACGTCGTCGCGCGGCGCTTCCCTGCCGGCGGGTCCTCCATCCCGAGGAAGACCTTCTTGAACTGCACCATTCCGGCGTTGACGAACAGCAGCGTCGGGTCATCCTCGGGCACGAGCGATGAGCTCGGCCGGATGGCATGGCCGTTCGTGGCGAAGTAGTTGAGAAACCGGGAGCGGATTTCGGAGGCGAGCATACGGTCAATATACCGGCGCCCGGCGACCCGAGGGAGTCGCGATGTGTGCTAAACGCTCGCTAGGCGTGCGCTACGTGAACCGTCCGAGCGCGAGGGGCACTCGGCGCCGACATCGGTCGCCGGGCTCGAACACCGCCGACGTTCCGCTGGGCCGACGTCCGCGCGCCGAGTCCGAGACCGAGAATGGCGGCGCACAATCCCGCGTTCTTCAGAGAAGTCCGTTGCGTATCACGCGCGCCCCTCGCCGCCAGTGTTCGAGTCCGCATCCAGGACCACCCGAAGGATACGAGAAATGTCATCGCTGTCGTACCCGCGTCGCGCAAGAAAGCCATACAGCCGTCGCTCGCGGGTGGGCGCGTCGACTTTGCCGAGCGTTCGCAGCTTTTTTCGCGCAACCCGTTCGATCGATGCTTCGTCGCTCACGCCTTCTTCGACAAAGACGGCTTCAATGGCTTGATCGGACACCTCGCGAGTCACGCCGCGCTTGGCCAGTTCCTGTTGGAGCCGACGCTTGGAGAGTCCGGCGCCAAGCGCTTTGGATCGCGCGAACATGCGGGCGAAGTTGGCGTCGTCGAGAATGCCTGCGGCCTGCAATCGCTCGATGGCTGCGTCGACATCGGCTGCGGGCTCGCCCTTTTTCAGCAGCAGTCGCCGCAGCTCGTTCACGCCTCGGGCGCGCGCCTCGAGCATGTCGAGCGCTCGCACGTATGTCGAGCGTTTTGGCCGTTCTGGTTTGTTCATAGGGGGGAAAGGAAATAGCCGGTGAGCAGTAGCCTGTTCCGAAGGGAGTTTCCGGGTCCCATCGATCCAGGACTACTTCTCCCCGGCTAGATCCAATCAGCCGTGAAGTTCGTGAGGACGGCTACTCTTCCGTCGCCTCGATCTCGGTGGAGACCACATCGCGTGGTCCGACGCCGAGCAGTGCCTTCACCTTTTCTTCGACCTCGGTCATGAGCGCCGGGCTGTCCTTGAGATACAACTTTGCGTTCTCACGACCCTGCCCGATTTTCTGACCGTTGTAGCTGTACCAGGCGCCCGACTTGTCGATGATCCCGGCTTCCGCCGCGATGTCGAGCACCAAACTCGCGTGGCTGATTCCTTCCGCGTACATGATGTCGAATTCGGCCTGCTTGAATGGCGCAGCGACCTTGTTCTTCACCACCTTCACGCGGACGTGCGAACCGACCACATCTTCCTTGTCTTTCACCGGCCCGATGCGACGGATGTCGAGGCGGAGCGATGCATAGAACTTGAGTGCCTTTCCACCGGTCGTCGTTTCGGGGTTGCCGAACATGACGCCGATCTTTTCACGCAATTGGTTGATGAACACCACCGCCGTATTGGAACGTGCGATGCCGCCCGTCAGTTTCCGAAGCGCCTGGCTCATGAGTCGCGCCTGCAGACCCATGTGCGAATCGCCCATGTCACCTTCGATTTCGGCCTTGGGTACGAGCGCCGCCACCGAATCGATCACCACCACGTCTACCGCACCCGACCGCACGAGAATTTCGCAAATCTCGAGTGCCTGCTCTCCCGTATCCGGCTGCGAGATCAACATCGCTTCGACGTCAACCCCAAGCTTTCTCGCATAGTCCGTATCCAGCGCGTGCTCTGCGTCGATGTATGCCGCGACCCCGCCTGCCTTCTGCGCGTTCGCGACCACATGCAAACACAGCGTCGTCTTGCCGCTCGATTCCGGACCGTAAATCTCCGTCACTCGGCCGCGTGGAATGCCGCCCACGCCGATGGCCGCATCCAGATTGATCGCGCCGGTCGAGATGGACTCGACGCGAACCTTTTGGTCCGCACCCAGTCGCATGATCGAACCTTTTCCGCAGCTCTTCTCGATCTGCGCGATGGCCAGGCTCAACGCCTTTTTCTTGTCATCCTGCAAAGTCGACACAGCCATTTGCTCTCACCCTATCGGTTAGTCGTAGTCCGCTCTGGCCATGCAGCGTAATCGTACCGGAAAAGCGGTCGATTCGATACCCGAATAAAATACGAAGATCGGTTTCACGATTCAAGCCGAATGTGGAAGCGAGAATGCATTGGGCACGTGGCGAACGCGTACCCGATCGCCCTCGACGAGCACCCCGACGACGTCGAACCGATACGAGTCGCTTGGCCGGCCATGCCGGTCGATCCAGACTGAGGCGGAGCGAGCCAACTCCTTCTGTTTGCTCCAGTTAACAGCTTCGACCGGATCTCCAAACTGCCGCCCTCGCCTCGCCTTGACCTCGACGAACGCCACCATTCCCTCCCGCTCCACGACCAGATCGATGTCCCGGTGACCGCTCCGAAACCGGCGCTGGACCACGCGCCAGCCCTGCCGGCGAAGCCACCGCTCCGCGATCCGCTCTCCCAGCTCCCCGAATTGCTGCCGGGCCACTGACATGGGCCGAAGATAGGACGGCAAACGGGGGCGCCGGCACCAATGGCTTGCACGCGCAATCAAACGGCTTCGGGCTTCGCTGAGAGGCCGGCCCGGCGAGAACGTTCCAGCGGAGCGTCTCTTCCACTGACACTTGGTGACGAGCGACGAAGTGCGCGGCGATGCACGCCTCATAGTCATCCGTCCGCGCCGCCCACGCCCGCTCGAATAGTGCAAGCGCCTCGAGAGGCGAGCCTTCGACCGCCATGCTGGCCACACAGAGCGCGACGACGTGATTGTTGGCATCGACGGTCATGGCTGGCCGCCCGATTCGGGCAGGATCTCCACGTACCCTTCCGTTCCATGCACGCGAATCCGCTGCCCATCCCGGATCAGCCGCGTGGCGTGCTCCACTCCCACGATAGCCGGCAAGCCGTACTCCCGTGCGATCACCGCGCCGTGGGTCATCCGTCCGCCGACTTCCGTCACCAACCCCTTGATCGCGACGAACAACGGCGTCCAGCTCGGGTCCGTGTAGGCAGTGATCAAAATGTCGCCCGCTTCGAGATTCGCGTCCCCGATGTTCAGGATGACGCGGGCTCGCCCCTCGACGGTCCCAGAGGAAACCGGTAGGCCGACCAGCGCGCCGGCGGGCAAGTCCTCGCGCCGGTACGCCCCGGAAATCATCTCGCCATCCGACGTGAGCACGCGCGGCGGCGTGAGCGCTTGATACGACCGGAACGCCTCCTTGCGCTCGCGAATGAGCTGGTCGTCCGCCTGGTTCGTGCGCACGACGTCCTGGAGCTCCTGGATCCTGAGATAGAAGATGTCTTCCTTCTCACAAATCACGTGAGCCTGCACGAGGCGCTCGGCTTCTTCCATCAAGGCCTGCTTGTAGACGAAGTAGCGGCTGACCATTCCGTACTTCGGATACTCCCGATACCCGGCGAAAGTCCGGACCCGGTCGATCATGCGTTTCGCCTCTTCGGCTTTGCTCTCTCCGTTTGGCAACGCTCGCAAGCGCCCCAGTAGTTCCTGTTCCTTCTTCAAAGCCTCCTGCCGCCCCTGCTCGAAGCGCCGCTCGCCGGCGCCGGGCTCGAAGTTCCTGATGTTGCCGAGGATCATGGGCAGGAGCGTGGTGGGACGTTCGCTCCAGCGCGGCCGAGTGATGTCGATCTCGCCGACGCCGCGCATTCCGTACGTGTCGAGCCAGGCCCGGATTGCATCGCGTGCTTCCTGACCGCCCGCGAGCGTTGGCAACTCGTTTAGAAAATCCTCATCCTCCACGTCCTGCAGAAAGGCCACGACGTCCGGATGCGGGCGGATCACGTCCGCGACGTCGAGGAGCGCCAGTCCCATCTCCGACGTGACGTTGTTCGGCACGGACTGCGCGAGCGCGTCGGCCGCGTTCTTTTCGCCCAGCCACGTCTGCAGATGGTCGTTCAACCACCACGTGGCCTCCATCCCCGCCATGATGACCTGCATGCTTCGCGGTTCGAACTGGATCCGCTTCATCTCCTGGATGTCCGCCAGGATGAAGTCAAACAGCGCCAAGCCGGATTTCCCCGCGATGTCGCGTTTCACTGCGGCGAGGGACGCCTGGCTGCGCTCGACTAGTTCGGTGACGATGACCGGGTCGGTCTCGATCGCGGCAGACGCGCCGCTGCCCGGCGGCGCCCAGGCGGGACCCGCGTCCGGGAGCGAAGGGATGAACTCGCCGCGATCGATTACGCTCTGTAGCGCGTCTCCGATCAGCGGATCGGATTTTCCGAAAGCGCCAAGGAGACTTGCCCGGCTGGCTGGCGACGCCAAGATCTGGGTGACGTCGACGAACAGCCGCCCGCCCGCTTCGGCCATGGGCCGGGGAGTCGTCAGCTGCCACACTGAGAGGCCAAGAGGCTTTAGCGGATCGGTCATCATCTGCTGGTGCCCGACGGAGACGTAGACGTGGTTCTCCTCATCGCCGGTCGCGGGAATTGGGAACAGCGTGGTGATCGGCCGGCTCTGGACGATTTGAAAATCCTCATCGACCAGGCACCATTCGATGTCCTGCGGGCGGCCGAAGTGCGCTTCGATCTGCCGGCCCAACTGCGCGAGCCGAACGACTTGTCGCTCAGTGAGCGCGGCCTGCGCCTGTCGCTCCGGCTCGGTCGCCTGTTCCTGCGTCCCGCCTGCCGGCGATGCATGAATGGCGAGCTTTTTGGTGCCTGTGGTCGTCGAAACGACTCTGTCGTTTTGCACCTTGTAGACGTCTGGGTTAACCACGCCGGATACCAGGGCCTCGCCCAGTCCGAAGCTGGCTTCCACGGAAGCGATCTTTCGATTGCCGGTGACAGGGTCGGCCGTGAACAGGATTCCCGCCGCCTGGGGAAAGACCATCCGCTGCACCACGACCGCCATGTGCACTTTCCGGTGGTCGAAGCCGTTGCGCAGGCGGTAGGTCACGGCCCGCTCGGTGAAGAGCGAGGCCCAGCACCGGCTGACGTGCTGGAGGATCGCCGCCAGTCCCAGGACGTTCAGATAGGTGTCGTACTGGCCCGCGAACGAGACCGTCGGCAAGTCCTCCGCCGTCGCGCTCGATCGGACGGCGTAGGCTCCTTGATCGCCAAGGCGAGCCAGCGCGCCGGTGATCGCGGTCGCCACATCGTCGGGGATGGCGATCGCTTCTATGGTCCCACGGATCTGCGTGCTCAGCGCGCGGATCGCCAGCCAGTCGTCCGGCTCGAGGAGCGACAGCCGATCGAGCCGATCGTCGATCGACGGCGCTTCCGCCATCATCCGCTGGAAGGCGTCCGTCGTCACGCAAAAACCGGCCGGCACGCGCATGCCTTCGATCCGCGAAAGCTCCCCCAGGTGCGCGCCCTTGCCACCAACGACCGCGGCCTGCGTCTGATCGATCTCGTTGAAACGCAACACGTAGCAGTCCATCCGCATGCCGATGCTCCCATTGCCGTAGGCTCAGCCTCGGCCAGCTTGTCGAGCCGAGGCCGACGACTTTACAGGATGCCCCCGGGCTTGCCGCAAGCCTCCAGCAGATTTATAACTTGGGAGTGGGGATGACGATGTGCTCTCCCCTCGTATGTTGTGTCCGCGGAGGGCCCGTAAGTCCCGCGCTACCGCCCGATCCGCGTCAGCGCGCTGACGAGCTGCGCTCCACCCATCGACGGAATGTCCAGTGTGCTCCGGACGACGATGGGGTCCTGCTTGGTGACCCAGTACAATCCGCGCGCCTGGTCGGCGCGAACGACCACCACCCAACAATCAAACGTTCCCGCCGGAACGCGAACGCGGTCTTCTCCAATAACGGAAAAGCGCGCGGGAAGCACCGAGTTCGCGTTCGCCGACACGGTGAGCACCGCCGCCGAATCTTCCCACGCCGGCTGCAATGGCAGCAGTCGGAGAACTGTCTCGAGCATCGCGGCGTTCACCAGCGAACCCCCGGGAATTGCCGCGACGATCGACCGTCGGCCGCCGGGAACGCTCATCGCACCGTAGGCCGAGTCGCCACGGAATTCCAGAGTCAATCGAGCGTCGGCGAGCGGCGAGCTCCAATGCACCGGACGAAAATCGGTCAGGCCGAGGAACAACGAGTCGGTGGCGGCAATGCCGTCCCCCGTGCGCGTCTCGAGGACCAACCACGCCGGAGACCCGGCGTACATCGCCGTGGAAACGCCGACCGTGCGCGTGCCAAGAATGGTGGTGCTCGCGTCTCGCTCGATCGTGGTTTGATACGCAAACAGCGACGCGCGCAGTCGACCTGGATCCACGCGCAGGCGACGCGTGGTCGTGTCGGGCACCGGCGCCTGGGCACGTGCCTGCGCGGCCAACGTCAGCGCCGGGAGCACCAGTCCGAGCACCACGACGACAGCGCGCTTGGCGATCCGGCTAGTTGCGCGGTCCACAGATATGATCGAGTTGGTCGAGACCGACGAGCACGTCGCGCGGCTTGGAGCCGTCCGGTGGTCCAAGGACCCCCGCCGCGTGCAATTGATCGATGATGCGCGCCGCGCGTCCGTAACCAACCTTGAGCCGCCGCTGCAGTAGCGACGTCGACCCCTGTTGGTTCTGCACGACCACCTCTGCGGCTTCGCGGAACAGCTTGTCGCGGTCGCCTACGTCTTGACCATCGCCGTCCGTCTGACTGCCTTCCAGCGCTTCCTTCTGCCTCACCGCTTCGAGAATGTCTGGTTCCGCGTCGAATGATTCTTCGATCATCAATCCCTGCGCGGCCAGCGCGGCGCGCTTGGCTTCGCGCGAGCTCTGATACCAGTTCATCAATCGCTCGGTGTCTTCGCTCGAGAGGTACGCGCCCTGCAATCGCGCCGGCTCCGATTTCCCCGGCGGAATGAACAACATATCGCCGTTGCCCAACAGCATCTCGGCGCCCGAGCCGTCGATGATCGTGCGGCTGTCGATTTGCGATGCGACGCGGAAGGCAATTCGGCTGGGGAAGTTCGCCTTGATCAAGCCCGTGATGACGTTCACGCTTGGACGCTGTGTGGCGAGGATGAGATGAATGCCGATCGCGCGCGCCTTTTGGGCGAGCATGGCGATCGGCGTTTCAACTTCGTTTTGCACCGTCATCATGAGGTCGGCCATTTCGTCGATCACGACAACGATGTACGGCAGCACGCCGCCCTTGTACGCGGTCTCCTCGAACGCGACGCCCGGTGTCTTGGCCGCCTTGACCGGCACGCCATCGAGCACGCGCTTGTTGAAGTCCTGAATGTTTCGACACCCGTTCGGCGCCAAAAGTTCGTAGCGGTCCTGCATTTCCATCACGGCCCATTTGAGCACGGACGCCGCGTCACGGTTGTCGGTGATCACTTTGTGCCGCAGATGGGGGAGCGTGTTGTAGACCGACAGCTCGACCATCTTGGGATCGACCATCAAAAACCGGAGCGTCCGCGGCGTGTGCCGGTAGACGAGGCTCGTGATGATGGTGTTGACGCAGACCGATTTGCCGGAGCCGGTTGCGCCGGCGATGAGCAGATGGGGCATCTTCGCCAGATCGGCGATGACTGGCTTGCCCTCGAGATCCTTGCCCAGCGCGATTGGAAGCGCGGCGCGCGCGCTCTGAAAATCGCGCGCCTCGATCAGCTCGCGAAAGGCCACTATTTCGGAGATCGGGTTCGGGACTTCAACGCCCACCGCGCCTCGTCCAGGAATTGGCGCGACGATTCTGACGGACGCCGCACGCATGGCCAGCGCGAGGTCGTTCGACAGGTTGGCAAACTGGCGCACCTTCACACCTGGTGCCGGTTCGATCTCGAACTGCGACACGACGGGACCGGTCGTGCGGCCGACGAGCTCGCCGTCGACGCGAAACGTTCGGAGCGCGTCCATCAACTTGAGTCCCATCGCGTCGAGCTCGCGCTTGCTCGCGTCCACGTTGCGCGGTGGAACCGCGGCCAGCAGTTCGGGCGACGGGAGCTCGTCTCCCGCGACCTCGACGTGCGCCGTCGCTTCGATCGCTGCGTGAATCTCGGCGTCGTGGTCCGCGGCAGCCTCGGCTTTCGACCGCTTTCTGCGCCGTTTGGAATCGGCGGCGTCGGCCGAATCAGCGTTCTCTAATATCGCGCCGTCGGACATGAGAGACACGTCCATGGCCGGCATCTCCTCCGGCGACGGCTCCAATGCGAGCGCAAGATTGTCGTCCTCGCCGCCGGACGCGGCGCGTTTTGCACGGCGCTTGGGCAACGCCGGCACCCCGTTTGGCTCACCGACAACCGTCACCACCGGCGCGCGATGCCCGACGATTGCTCGAATGGGATTCCAGGCGAGCGTGGCCGCCATGAGCACGGACGCCGAGAGTGCGACGACCACCCACGCGCCGAATGACCCGAACCACGATTGCCACCAATACCGGCCGACGAACTCTCCCCACCCGCCCGCCCAGAGGCTTGGCAGTCCTGGCGGCGGTGGAGCGAGCGACAACGCCAACGCGACCGGCACGAGGAGTACGAGCCCGCCGAAGAAGATCATCCACGATCGATCGGTCTGCGACTCGAGCCGACCGAAAAGACGGAGCGCGTGCACGCCGGGCACGAGCGGAATCAGCACCGCGGCGGGCCAGCCAAAAAAGCTCACGAGGGGGCTCGCGAGAAATTTCCCGACGACGCCGACGCTGACCTCCACGCTCACGCCGTGGCGCCACTGAGCGAGCGCCAACGCGGCGAACGCCCCAGCGAGAAACACCGCGAACAACGACAGCGCGATTCCAAGGATCTCGCGCTTCAATGAGGAACCGCCCACGGGGTTACCGCTCCCGGTCTGGTCCGAGCTTCGTGATCTGTCGATCCTGATAGAGCGGGATCACGGGGTAGGAATCCACGGCCGCACACACCACGAGATCTTCACCGAACCCGGCGTCGTGAAGCGCGCGGCCGTGTTCCGACGCTTCGAACAACTTCAGGATCTGATCGCCATACTTCCGGTCGAGCAGCATGCACGCCTGCGCGCCGTCGTTCAGCGTAATGCCCGTCAACCGCTTCGTCACGTTGAGGACGTACCGCCCGGCGCACCCGGCATCCTCGAGCGCGAATTGCCGCTCGCGGCCGGCACAGACCAAGGTAATGTCGGTACCGCCGCGCAGCGCGGTCCGCAGCATCGTCAGGACCGCCGTGTAGTTGACATACGATGCGATGACCACGTCACGCGCGCCCGACGTGTTGGTAATCGCCGGCGTTCCGTTCGTGGTCGTGAGCAGCACGGTCTTTCCTTCAATCGCCTCGCGAGTGAACTCGAGCGGCGAGTTCCCGAGATCGAATCCGGCGATCGGGAGCATGCGCCGCTCGCCGGCGAGTTTGACGTCGGACCGTTCGAAGGCCTTGGCGCGCGTAACGACCGCATCCGGACTCTCGAGCGGAATCACCGCGCGCGCGCCATTGGCCAACGCGACGGCGATCGACGTCGACGCGCGCAATACATCGATGACGGCGACGACACGGCCCGCGACGTCGGACGGTGCGAGTGCGGTTCCGCCAAAGACGACGTCGACTCGCACTTACACCGGCTCCTTCATGAGCTCGGTCTCGCGTTCGAGGAACTTCGTGTCCACGTCGCCGGCGATGAAGCGCGGGTTCTGCATGACACGGGCAAGGAAGGGGATGGTCGTTGTCACGCCTTCGATGATAAACCCGTCGAGCGCGACGTGCATCCGAGCGATCGCCTCGGCCCGGTCACGACCTTGGCAGATGAGCTTGGCAAGCAGCGAGTCATAGTACGGCGGCACGGTGTAGCCGTCGTACACGTGCGTGTCCAAACGAACTCCCGGACCGCCCGGCGGATGGAATGCGATAATCTTTCCCGGCGACGGCTGAAAGTTGCGCGCCGGATCTTCGGCGTTGACGCGCACCTCGATGACGTGCCCGCGAATTGGCGGCATTTCCAGAACGCTCAAGCGCTCGCCCGCCGCAACGCGAATCTGCTCCTTCACGAGATCGATTCCGGTCAGCATTTCCGTCACCGGATGCTCAACCTGGATGCGCGTATTCATCTCCATGAAGTAGTACGATCCGTCTTCGTCGAGCAGCATTTCGATCGTGCCGGCGCCCACATAGTCGATCGCCTTTGCCCCCGCGACCGCCGCGTTCCCCATCTCGAGGCGCATCGCCGGCGTCACGGCGGGACTCGGCGCTTCTTCGATCAACTTTTGATGGCGCCGCTGCACCGAGCAGTCGCGTTCCCCCAGGTGAATGACGTTGCCGTGCTTGTCGCCGAGGATTTGGAATTCAATGTGGCGCGGCCGCGCCAGATATTTCTCGACGTAGACGTCGCCGTTGCCGAACGCCGAGAGTGCCTCGGAGCGGGCGAGTTGAAACGAGCGGGCGAAATCATCGGGGTCGCGGGAAACGCGCATCCCCTTCCCGCCTCCGCCGGCCGCGGCCTTGATGATGACGGGAAAGCCAATCTGCTTGGCGAAACCGAGTGCATCATCGACGTCCTCGACGGGACCGGGCGTTCCGGGAACGATCGGAACGCCGACGGCCATCATCGCTTTGCGCGCGGCCGCTTTGTCGCCCATGACGCGAATCTGATCGCCGGTCGGGCCGATGAACGCGATCTTGGACGCGACGCAGATATCAGCGAATTCGGCATTCTCGGCGAGAAAACCGTAGCCCGGGTGAATCGCGTCGGCGCCGGTGATCTCGGCGGCGGCGATGAGACGCGGGATGTTGAGATACGACTCGCGCGCCGGCGCGGGCCCGATGCACACATCGTCGTCGGCGAAGCGTACGTGCAACGATTCGCGATCGGCTTCGGAGTAGACGGCCACCGTCTGCACGCCCAGCTCACGACAGGCTCGGATCACGCGCAGCGCGATCTCGCCGCGGTTTGCGATCAAGATTTTATTGAACATCAGAACGCGCTACGTGTTTGCATCGCCCTCGAACGCCGTCCACGATGTGTCGCTGGTTCCCGCGACGCCCTGCACTCGAAGCGCAAATTCCCCGGGGCTGGTGGCGAAGAAGACCGCGCTCTCGTAGGAGATGAGGCCACGCGAATAGTGTTGCATCAGCGATTGATCGAAGCTCTGCATGCCGTACTGCACGGCCCCTTCCTTGATCAGGTCGGGAATGTTCAGCGTTTTCTCCATGTCGCGAATGTTATCGCGGACGGCGGCCGTGTTGATCAGCACTTCGGTGGCCGGAATACGACCGGCCCGGTCGGATCGCGGCACGAGACGAAGCGAGACGACAGCCTGCAGCGCGCTGGCGAGCGAGAAACGAACCTCGGCCTGCTGGTGCGGCGGGTAGAAGGACAATACGCGATTGATGGTTTGCGTCGCGTCAGTGGTGTGTAGCGTGGAAAACACGAGGTGCCCCGTGTCGGCGGCCTTGAGCGCCGTGTCCAGTGTTTCCAGATCTCGAATTTCACCGATCAGAATGACGTCGGGGTCCTGCCGCAGCACGCGACGCAGCGCCTGACCGAACGTTGCCGTGTCGGTGCCGACTTCGCGTTGATTGATGTGGCAGTTGATGTCGCGATGCAGGAACTCGATCGGATCTTCGATCGTGATCACGTTGGCGCGGCGGCCTTCGTTGATATGCTGGATCATTGCCGCGAGCGCCGTCGACTTGCCGGAGCCCGTCACGCCGGTGACGAGCACCAGGCCGCGCGGCTTCATGGCGATCTCTTCGCACACGGACGGCAAATTCAGCTCGCTGATCGTGCGCGCCTGATACGGAATGGCGCGCATGGCGTAACACAGCGATCCGCGCTGCTGATAGACATTGACGCGAAAACGCCCGATGCCCGGCACGCCGATCGCGAAATCGCACTCCTTTTCCTCGGCGAACTGCTTGACCTGTCGCGGCGTCATGAGCTGCTCCGCGAGGATTTTCAGATCCTCGGGGCGCAGCGGATTGTGCTGCATGGGCTCGAGCTCGCCGTCCACGCGAATCGTCGGTGGCCGGCCAACCTTCAGGTGAATGTCCGAGCCGTTCCGCCGGATCATTTCCTGAAGCACCGCCTTGAAATTGATCCCGGCCGGCGCGGGCGGAGCAGCGGCTGTCTCGCCGCCCGGCTTGGTGGGATTAGCCATTGGGATCGATCTTGAACAATACCTGGCCGTATTCGACCGGTTGCGAGTCCTGGGCGAGCACTTCGCGGACGACGCCGGCGTACTCGGACTCGATCTCGTTCATGATCTTCATCGCTTCGATGATGCAGACGATCTGCCCCTTGGATACGCGATCGCCGACCGAGACATAGGCCTTGGAGCCCGGTTCCGGCGACTTGTAGAACGTCCCGACCATCGGCGATTTGACGTCCAGGAGCGTGGACTTTGGCGGCTCGGGCGGCGACGCCGCTTCCCCTTCTGAAATCGCCGGAATGCCCTGCGCCGGGGACAGGCGCGGCGCCGGTGCCGCCACCATGGCGGGCAACGGCATTGGCGCCGCCATCTGCACGGCGCCGCGCTGCTGCGGACTCTTGGAGATGCGGATCTTCATCCCCTTGTCCGATGTGATCTCGATCGAATCGACGGTAGACTCGTCGATGATCTCAATCAGTTTTTTCACATAGCGTAGGTCGATCATAGGCCTCAATAGGGGTCGCACCGGAGCGCTGCTGTCGCGTCACCCGAGCTCGATCAACTCTCGCGTGAAGCTCGTGAGGATTTTCGGGCCGTCAGGACCAAGGAACACGTCGTCCTCAATGCGCACCCCGCCCCACCCCGGTCGATAGATTCCCGGCTCGATTGTCACCACTGCGCCTTCCGCCAGCGCGCCGTCAGCCGTTCGTGCCAGCCGAGGCGCTTCGTGCACTTCCAATCCGAGACCATGTCCGAGGCTGTGCCCGAACAGGTCGCCGTACCCGCGCTGCTCAATGTAGTCGCGCGCGATCGCATCGGCATCCCGCCCGCTCATGCCCGCCCGTACGCCGTGCGCCGCCTGATCGTTGGCCGTCTTGACAACGTGATACACCTCGCGCTGCTCGTCCGTGGCGCGGCCGACGACGAACGTCCGCGTGACGTCGGCGCAGTAGCCGCCCGTTTCCGCGCCAAAATCGAGGAGGAGGAAATCGTTGGGCGCAATCCGACGCGTTGACGACCGCGCGTGCGGCAGCGCCGATCGTTCGCCCGATGCCACGATCGACGCAAACGGAAACCCCTCGCTCCCTTCGTCGCGCAAGGCCTTCTCGAGAACCCCGGCCACTTCGAGCTCCGTCATTCCCACGTGTACCTGCGGCACTGTTCGCCCGAGCGCCCGCGTCGCGATCCCATTGGCGGCTTCGATGAGCGCGAGCTCGCCCGCATCCTTTCGTTCCCGAAGCGTTTCGACGAGATCCACCGTGGGACGCCATTGCCACCGCGCCCCGGCCTCCAACAGCCGCTGAAAGTCTCGATGCAGCAGATGGCCGGACTCGAATCCCAGGACCTCGAGATGCGATATCTGTGACAGTTGTGACAGTTGCTGCCACAATCCCACCCACAGACTCTGCGCCTCGATGCTGATCCGCGCGAGATCGCCCACCTCGGCAGTGATCTGCGTCTGGTAGCGAAAATCTGTGATGAGTAAAACATCGCGCTGTGTCACGACCACCAACGCGCTCGACCCCGAGAATCCGGTCAGATAGCGGATGTTCGGCAGGCTCGTGATCAGCAGGCCGTCGACGTGCGCAGTCGTGAGGCTGTCGGCGAGCGCCGACAAGCGGCGCGGGCGCGGATCAGACACTGGGCGTGAGCTTGCGAACGAGCCCACGCAACGCGAGCTCATAACCGTACGCCCCGAGACCGCAAATCACGCCGATCGCGGCCGGCGCGAGCATCGAATGCCGGCGCTCGGGCTCGCGCGCATACACGTTCGTCAAATGCACTTCGACGAACGGCGCGGAGATCCCCGTCAACGCGTCGCGGATCGCCAGACTCGTGTGCGTGTACGCCCCGGCGTTGATGACGACACCGTCCACCCTGCCGCGAACGGTGTGGATCGCGTCGATCAACTCCCCTTCACCGTTGTGCTGCGCGAACTCGAGCTCCACACCGATCTCGGTCGCGACGCCGCGCAGCGAACGTTCGATGTCGGCGAGCGACTCGCGGCCGTACAGCGCAGGCTCACGCGTCCCGAGGAGGTTCAGGTTCGGGCCGTTGAGGACAGCAATTCTCACGTCTTTTTTAACCCGTTCAGCCAAGCGTTGAATTGGGCAATGTCGTCGGTGGACTCGGGCGACGGCGCGCCGCCGTCACCGGGGGTGCCGGCGGCCGGGTCACTCATGTCATCGGAGAAAAACTGATCGAACGAAAACCCTTCGTCTTCGACATCGGAACGCGGTGGCGTGTTCGCCTTGAACACATGATCGAGCCTGAGCTCATTCGACGCACGATGCGCCGGCACACCGTGCAGCGGTGATGCGGCCGCCGTCGCCGCACTGTCCGCCGCAAACGCTTCCGCGAGTGCCGACGCCGCCGAGGCGTCGGCGACGGACGAGCCGGCGCCGGTGAACAACGCGTCGATCGACCCCGTCACGGTTTCGCCGGAGGAGTTCGGCGTCGCACGCTTGACCGGGCCCGAGTTTCTGGGCGTCTGATTGAGGGCATCCAACCCGGTCGGCGGCGTTGTCCAACGTGCTTCGGGCAACGGCGGAGCCGGCATACGAGGCTGCGCCACCGTTTCGTGCTCGGCGTCGGGCGCGAAGTCGTCGGCAACGGACGCCTCGGCGTAGACGTCCGCGTGGTCGGTCATCGCGGTTGACTGATACGTCTCGACGGTCTCGACGGTCTCGCGCCAATCTTGTGAATCAGCCGAACCCTCCGTGTCGCTCGGGCGACGCACGGTGAGTCCCACCAGGAATTCGCGAATGGTTGGACCGCTCGCCACCGGCGTCTCGTCCGCCACGCTTTCCTGCGGCGCCGGCGGAGTCGGCGCAAAATGACGCGCGCGCTGATCGAAGAGCTGTGCCTCTACGACATGCAGGCGGTCGCGAAGCGCTTCGTCGGCCGGCCGCTGGTCGACGAGCTTGCGGAAGATGTCGATCGCAGACTCGAGATGACCCTGGCGCAGATACAACTCCGCCATGGTCTCGGTAACGAACATCTCTTCGACGGGCGCAGGCTCTTCGATGCGCGCTGCACGCTCCGCCCAAGTCTCGGTGTGCGGCTGATGTTCCGGTTCATGGTCTGCTTCATCGCGCGACACCTCGACGAACGAGGCTTGTTCGACGCTCGATTCAACCGGCGCCGACTCCACCGCGGCAGCCTCGCCAAAGTTCGATTCAACCGTTTGCTCGACGACGGTCGGCTCGTCGGCGTTTGACTCGGCCGGCGGCGATTCGACCATGGAAGCGTCGGCGAATGCAGCATCGGTCGTCGATTCGACAAAAATTGATTCCGACGATGTCGACTCGTCGGCGCCGGCCCATTGCGCATCGGGTTCATCCGCCGCCGGTTCGGAGCTCGGCGAGTCTGCAAACAACGCTTCTATATCAGCCGATTCATCAGTCGATTCGCCGGCCGGCGCATCGACAGGAGTGTCGCTGGTTGCCGACTCCGTCCACAAAGTCTCTGTGTGCGCCGACTGGGCGATTGGTTCAGCAGCCGGCGTCTCGCCGACCGTCGACTCCGTCGACTCCGTCCATGACGACTCCACAAACGTCTCTTCGGCGGTCGGTTCGTCGGCCGGCGTGTCAACGACCGAGGGTGACGTCCACGACGTCGCGCCGTAGGTCGTCTCGGGTTCAGCTGCCGGTTCGTCGACGGGCGATTCCGCCGCGGGCGTTTCAACGAACGTTGATTCAAGAACTGTTGATTCGCTGGTCCACTCAGCGACCGGTGCCTCGGCAGGCTCTGCGGAGACGTCGTTGGTCGGGGCATGCGCCGCGGCGTCGTGCGGTTCGGTCGTCTCCGCCTGGGCGGGAGCGACGTCAAAAAAGCCCGTTGTCTCAAGGCCTTCCATTGGAGTTGCCGGGGACATGAAGCCAGCCTCGAACTCCTCGAGCCCCTCGACCCTCGCGGTCGGCTCGGCATCGAAAGCGGCCGCCGCGATCGCCTCGTCGCTGACAGGGGCGACTGTGCCAGTATTCGGATCCTTATACTCGTTGTCCGAAGTCACGGCGATCGCGAACGGATCGGCTTCGAACGGCCCGTCCTCGTGCCCGAGCTCAAAGCCGGTGGTCTCCTGAGGCTCCTCAATGAGCGGCCCATCGTTCGACGACTCGCTTGAAAACGCGACAAAGACTTGGTCGGACGGGTCGGCCGCCATCTCGTCCTCGGTCTCGAATGCCCGCCCTACCGGCGCATCGGCGGCGCCATGAGTGGCGTCCGCCTCGTGCGAGTCCTCGACGGGCGCGCCCATGGCAACGCCACCGATGGTCAGATCGTTGAGGTCGAGCCATTCATGCCCGTTGGTTTCGTTGGTCGGCGCTGCCGCGGCAGGTGCGGGCTCACTGGCCTCGAGCTGCGTTTTGTCGACGGACTTCTCGATTTCTATTTCGCCGTCTGCCGATTGGTTGAGGGTCCATGGTGCCCGCGCTGGTACCGTGAGGCTCTCGTCGGCGACCGCCGCGGCAACGACGGGGGTACTCATTGGCGTTGGCGCGCGTACCGCCGCGGTGCCTGACTCGGGCTCGGCCAACAGGGCGATCATGATCTCCGCGATCTCTTCGTTGCGCGGGTCGGCCTCGAGGACGCGTTGATACCAGATGCGCGCAGCGTTCGAATCGCCTTCCTGGCGTGCGATATCGCCGAGGTGTCGCAGGGCGATGAGGTTCTCGGGATCGAGGGACAGGGCGGTCTCGAAGACCGCCTTCGCCTCCTCATGCCGCGCCATCTCGAACAGGGTCTGCGCGTAGACGATGTGCCCACTCATGTGGCCAGGCTGCTGCGGCAGGTATTCCTGGCAGATGAAGATGGCCTGGTCTAGATCGCCCGCCTTGCGATACTCGTTGGCGAGGGGGGCAAAATACCGACGCGGGTTGTCGTCGAACTTCTTTCGGAGCTCGTCAATTCGGGCCGAACTGGCCATTGAATGCCCTCTTCGGGGACACGTGGCTGGGGGCCGAAGCCCGGTACCGGACGAAAGCGGATTATATACCGCGCGGACTAGATGAGTCAATCAGAAGTCACATCCTCACTTGATTTTAGCCCGTCCTGGGCTCTAACTTCACGAGCTTGATTCGTAGGTTTTTTTCCTCCCACCAGCGCATCGGAGTTCCGTCCGTGCTGCAACAGATGCGGGGCCTGGCTAAGTACATCTGGGTGCTCGTCGCCCTTGTCTTCGTCGGCGGCTTCCTTCTCTATGAAACATCCGGCCTCATGGGCCGCACTCCGGTCACGGCGACCACGGCCGTTGCCGTTGTAAACGGCCGTGAGATCCCCTACAACGCGTTCATCCAACGGGTTCAGAACGAAATTCAGACCCAGCAGCAACGTGATGGACGATCGTTGTCGCAGGACGACACCCGGCGAATCGAGAACAGTGTTTTCGACCAGCTGGTGTCCGAGATCCTGCTTGATGGAGAGTATCGGCGCCGAGGCATCGGTGTCAGCGATGATGAGGTGCGCGAGTTTGCGCGCTACGCTCCGCCGCCCTGGATTGTGCAGGCTCCCGAGCTCCAAACCGAGGGCCGGTTCGATCCGGAGAAGTATCAGCGGCTGCTCGCCAGCCCCCAGGCGAAGCAAAGCGGTTTGCTCGTGCAGCTCGAAGGCTACTATCGGGGCGAGATTCCGCGCGAAAAGCTGTTCGACCAGGTCGCCTCCGGTGCCTACGCTCCGGACGTAGAGCTGTGGCGCGCGTGGCGCGACCAGCATGACAGCGCGCAGGTCAGCTTCCTCTCGTTCATGCCCACCTCCGACTCCGCGGCCGCCAAGGCGATTCCCGACGCCGATCTTCGCACCTATTTCGATCAGCACAAGTCTGACTTCCAGAGCGTCGGGCGTGCGGTCCTCTCCGTCATAACGATTCCCCGCTCGATCACCACGGCGGACACGGCCGCCGCCCGCGCGAAGGCCGGGCAGATCCGTGAGGAGATCGTCAAGGGAGCCAAGTTCGAAGATGTCGCCAAGCGGGAGTCGGCGGACACCGCGTCGGGCCAGCAGGGCGGCGATCTCGGCAAAGGCGGCAAGGGTCGCTTCGTCGCCGAGTTCGAAAAGGCGGAGTATGCGCTCAAGCCCGGCGAAATGTCCGAGCCGGTGATGACGCCGTTCGGCTTTCACATCATTCGCGTGGACAGCCGCAAGGGCGACACCGTCGCGGTGCGCCACATCCTCGTCCGCATTCAGGCGAGCGATTCGATGACGGCGCGCACCGACGCGCAGGCCGACACCGTTTCACGGATGGCGGCTGCTCAGGAACAGGGGAAAAAGCTCGACACTGCCGCCGCGAGATTCCACCTCAAGGTTGCCAAAGTCCAGGCAATCGAGGGCGAGCCTGCGTTGTTGAATGGCTCTGTCGTCCCGAGCGCGAGTGCGTGGGCATTCGGCGGAGCAAAGGTCGGCGAAACGAGCGACTTGTTCGATGACGACAACGGCTACTATCTCGCCCGTTTGGACTCCATTCGGTCCGGCGGCGACCCCAAGTTCGAAGACGCGAAGGAAGACATCCGCGCTCGCGTCGCGGCGATTCGGGCAGTCGATCGGGTGATGCCCGACGCGCAGAAGGCCGCGGCGACCGCGGCGAGCAGCACGCTCGACGCGGCGGCGCAGCAAGCCAACAAGAAGGTCGAGCAGACACCAATGTTCACACGCTCATCGCTGGTTCCGGGCCTTGGACAATTCAACGAGGCAATCGGGGCGTCGTTCGGTCTCCCAGCCGCCGCGGTGAGTCAGCCGGTGAAGACGAACAACGGCGTCTTCGTGCTTCGCGTGGACAAGCGAGTGTTGTCGGACAGTTCGGCCTGGCGCGCACAGAAGGACGCGCAGAAGGCGACTCGGCTCCAGCAATTGCGCCAGCAAAAGATCCAGATGTTCCTTCAGGATCTTCGAAAGGCGGCCAAGGTCGACGATCGTCGGAAAAAGATCAACGCTGCCACGCGGCGAGCCGACGCCACGACCTGACGCGGCGCCAGGGTATGCCGGCGGACAATCGGAAAAACGACACAGGGCGGGCCAGACGTTGGCCCGCCCTGTTCGCACTCGTGAGGACTGCGGGACGAACTAGATGAGCCGCTTCGGCTCAGGACGTACCGCTTCTTCCTCCGCGCGGGTCGTGGCCGCGACTTCACCGGCGCCGAGACGATCGCTAGAGTTGCGCGCATCCCGGATCGGTTCACGAACGTCGTTGCCGACATCGGCGATGTTCTTCTTGAACTCGCGAATGCCCTTACCAATCGAGGCCCCAATCTCGGGTACGCGCCGGGCACCAAACAGCACCAGCACGATCACGAGAATGACCATCAGCTCGGTGAAACCGAGATTTCCGAGACCCATATCTATCTCCTAGAAAAGCGAACGAGCGATAAGGTACGCAACCAGCACCCCAACAAGACTAAGCAGAGAAACGTCGATCGCGACACCGAAAGAAAACTTTACGATGCCCAGGTCGATCGGCAACGGGCCGAACGATGGCGTGATTCCGGCCGTCAGGAACTGCTTCGCGGCCCCGGCGGGAAACAATATGCGGGCTGCCTGCTGGAGAACAGCCCCCACGATGAACCCGGCCGCCAACACTACAGCGTGAAACCCCGGGCGATGCTTGGATGATCCGCGTGGTGCCATTTAGGACCGCCGATCCATGACGTAAGCGATGGCGTCCGTCAACGCCGACCGGACAGGACTCTCTGGCAGGACGCCCAGAGCCTGCTCAGCGTCATGCGCAAATTGTTCTCCGCGACGGCGCGCGTAGTCGATTCCCCCCGCGTCGGCGACGATGGCGACCACATCGGAAATGAGATCGTCGGCCGGAGCCTGGGTGGCGAACAGCTCATCAATCCGACTTCTGGCCCCAGCAGAGACGTGCGGGAGCGCCGCGATGAGCGGCAACGTCACCTTGTGCTCGCGCAAGTCGAGCCCGCTTGGCTTGCCCGTCACCGATTCGTCTTCGGTGTAGTCCAGGATGTCGTCCGCGATCTGGAAGGCCATCCCGAGGCGATCGCCGTATTGCGCCAGCGCCGGTCGAAACTCTGCCGCTCCGCACAGCGCGCCGCTCTCGCACGCGCCGGAGATCAGGGACGCCGTCTTGGCGCGAATCAGATGGTAGTACTCGTCTTCGGTGAAGTGCAGCGCGTCGACCGCGCCGAGTTGGCGCATCTCGCCGATCGTGAGCTCATTGGCCACATCGGCGACGATTCGCATGATTTCGAGATCTCCCATACGGACGAGCGCCATGAGCGCGCGCGTGTACAGGAAGTCTCCCATGATGACGGACACCTGATGACTGAACAGCGAGTTCACCGTCGGCAGTCCGCGCCGCAACACCGAGTGATCGACCGAATCGTCGTGAACGAGCGTCGCCAGGTGCATCAGCTCGACGGCGGCCGCAAGTGTCAGCGACCGCGGCTCCGGGCGACCCGACGCGGCGCTCGCGAGCAACGCCAACGTCGGGCGAAACATTTTGCCGCGCATCTGCAGCAAGTGTCCGCTGACTTCGCGTATGATCGGCAGATTGTCCGTCGCGATCTGCACCATTTCGCCGCGCACTTGCTCGAGGCGCTCGCGCACCGGCGCCTGAATCTCGAGCAACCCGTTGGTGACGGGCCTGCGGGCACGAGCGGCGATGCCGCTCATCGCGCAGCTCGTTCGACGTCGCTAATCCTGTCGGCGACGTCGCGGAACTGAATATCGAGCACGAACACCCGTTGATAGTAGTTCAGCGCATCGTCGGCCTGCCCCAGCGATTCGGCGGCGCGGCCCAGCAAATACAGCACTCCCACCAGTTGATCCTCACTTGCCTTTTCGTTCAGCGCGCGGCCGAGAATCGACATCGCGAGCTTGAACTGTCCTTTGTCGATGAAGCACTGTCCGAGCGCCTCGTAGGTCGGAACTTTGTTGGCACCGCCAAGCGCTTTCTGGAACTCGCTGATCGCCTCGTCGAGGAGACCCATTTCCTTGAACGCGATCGCGAGATCGTAATGACTCTGATAGTCCTCGGCGTCGACGTTCTCGGCGACCCCTTGCTTGAACTTACGCAACATGTCGGCGAAATCGGCCGCTTCGTCGCCAGTTGGTTCCTGTTCGGCGACCACCATGCGCGTGTCCTTCGGCCCCTCGGTATCGCGCAGCCAATCCCCCAGGTTGACGAAGCTCTCGCTCGCACTGGCGGCCGGCGGCGGCGCGTCGACGGCCGGCCGCACGATTGACGGACGCTTCTGCGTCGACGCACGGGGCGGCGGCGCCGGCGGTGGCGGTTCCGGCTCGGCCACAACGATCGTGTCCAGCGCCGCACGCGCGCGCGCTTCATCAGGCGCGAGATCGAGCACGCGTTGGTAGACCGTGCGCGACTTGTCGGCTTGATCGGAGCGGAGTAACGCGTCCGCCAGCGACAGATAGGCCTCGATCAACCGCGACCGATCATTGGTGCGGAAGGCGTACTCGACGCGCTTTTGGTGATGGCGAACGATCTCCGGCTCGATCCGCGCGACCTCTTCGGCGAGCGATGACGCGAGGCCAAGGTCGCCCGCGCGATCGGCACCGGCCATCGCGGATTCCAGCTCTCGTATGCCGCCATCGCGATCGCCCGCTTCGAGCATCGCCTCGGCCATCTGCCGGCGAAGACCCCAGTTCTCGGGATCTCCGTCGACGCTTGCCTTCAGCAGCTCGACCGAGTGGGCGGCGACCATCGTGGAGCGTCGAGAAACGGACGGCGTCGGCATGACAAACGGTTCGTCGTCGAGATCCGTGATCTCGGTTTCGTCGGCCAGATCGTCGGCCACGTCGTCGGCCACTTCGTCGGCAACCTCTCCGACGATCTCGTCGCTGCTCACGTCGTCGCTTTGTGCGTCGCGTACTTCTTCTCCGACCGATTCGGTGCCTGCGAAGACGTCGGTTGCTTCACCGACGCTCTCTTCACCGAGCTCGTTCACCGCTGCATCGCCCACATCTTCGATAACGTCGTGAGCGACCTCTCCTGCGGCGTCGCTAGCGGTGCTGCTGGTTGCGTCGTCGACGCTCGCGTCCTCAAGGGCCTCACCGGCGTCCGCCTCGGCGTTCGCAGTGTCGTCCTGGGCGCCGGTCGTCGCCTCATGGACGGCTTCGGCCGGAAGCGCGTCAGCTTCTCCATACACGTTCTCTGATGGTGCCGGCTCGGACGCTACCGGCGCCTCGCCCCATTCAGAAACGCTGATCTCCTCTGAATGCTCGGGCGTCGTCTCGTCGTCGGGCGGGTCGACGAGCTCCAGGTCGCTCGGGAAAGCCGGGCTGCCGAGCGGCGTGGACAGCCGCGGCGGTGGCAATTCCGCTGCAGGAACCTCCAAGTCCATCAGCGGCAGTCCTTCCAACGCGATCCGCGTCGTATTCGGCGTGGGCCGAGTGGGGGGCGGCGGCGTGGTCGGCGTCGTCAACGACGACAGGTCGAAATCGAGGGACGGTTCTCCGCGTGCCGGCGTGGGCTCGGCTTCGGGAATGATCAGCTCGAGATCGCCGCCGTACGCCGCGTCATCGCTATCCGCGTTGGGGGGCGTGGCCTGCGTTGGTGGCGTGAAGCGTGGAACCGCTTCGATCGGCCTCACCAGCGACGTTGGCTCGAGGCCGGCCAAGCGCTCGGGCGGAGCGTCGCGATCCGGCTGGCTGATCGGCGGTACATCCAGATCGGCGTAGCTGGTCGGCTCGATTCCGAGAAGCGACTGGGACGGCGTCTGCTCGAACGCCAGGACGTCGTCGCCGATTCTTGTGATGCCCGTCAACATTCCGTCGACCGTCGTCGGTGTTGCTGGCGACGATATCCCTTCTTCAGCGACGGCGGGACTCGGCCGCGCCGGCGTCGGCGGCACTCCGCTGGGCGGTGTTTCCGCGCGCCGAACTGGGGGCGCATAGCTCGATGGCGGAGTCGACTGCCGAGGCGGCTCGTCAAGGTCGAGGAAAATAAGATCGCCCGAACTGGACTTCCGCCGACCGCCTCCGGCCGACCGAGGTTCGACCGCCGGGTTGATAGCGCGAATACGTTCGGCCGTCGCCGCGGCTTCCCGGCTTCGCCCTTCGCCGTCGTAGCGCTCGTGCAGCGTTTGCAACTGCTCGATCGCCTCGGGCTTTCGGTCGGCCTTTGTGAGCTGGTCGGCCAGCATGAGCCGAATTTCGTCCTGATCCGGACAGAGGTCCGCGAACTCCTTGAGGGCGCGGAACGCCTCATCGACTTTACCGGCCTTCTGCATCCGGTCGGCATACTCGAGAAAATTGACCTTCGCGTCGTTCTTGAACCCTTTCTGCGCGCTGATTTTGCCGAGCTTGTAGTGGATGATCGCGCGGCCGGGGGAATGGCGAAGGATTTTGCTACAGAGGGCGATCGCGTTGTTGAAGAAGCCCGTGTCGGCGTAGCGGTCGACGGCGCGTTCATAGTAATCAACGGCGTCCGCGACATTTCCCTGGCGCAGCATCAAATCGCCGACGCGGTTAAACAACGCCACGTCGAGCTCGTCAGCGTGCTCATCGAAGTCATCGAGAAGCTTGACGTATACCGCCAGCGCCTTGTCGAACTGTTTCTTGAGCTCGAACTCGGCGGCCTGTTTCTTCAGCTTTGCGACGTTGGACATCAGCGCCTGAGAAATCCTCGCGCGGCGAAAATAACCCCGTGGGTCCAGGGAAACTCGGAGGCTTAAGTTATCCCTAAGTCACTAGAGTGACAAGGTTTGCCACGCGCGTAGGTCGCGACGCAGCGATTGTCCCCGTACCAATACGGCAACTCACGAACGTCTCGAATATCGAAGATCGCCACATCAGCCGAGAATCCGGGCGCGATCTGGCCAACCTCATCTGACAACGCGAGCGCCGCCGCCCCGTTGACGGTTGCCGCCACCATCGCTTCCGCGACGCTGAGCCGCAATTGACTGACGCCCAAGGTCAGAATCAGTGAAATATTCGGCGTCGGCGACGTTCCGGGGTTGAAATCCGTGGCCAACGCAACGGCAACTCCGGCGTCGATGAACCTCCGTGCCGGCGCGTGCTTTGTCTTTCCGAGAAAGAGCATCGTCCCCGGCAGCAACGTCGCGACTGTGGATCCGCTCGCGAGCGCGGCAATGCCATCGTCGGAGACCGCGGCGAGATGGTCGGCCGACGTGGCACCGAGCGACGCCGCGAGCTCGGCGCCGCCGGAGGACGTCAATTCATCCGCGTGCAGCTTGAGCAAGAGACCCGCATTCCTGGCCGCGGATAGAATCGCGCGCGTTTCGTCGACAGTGTAAACACCCGTCTCGCAAAAGACGTCGGCGAATCGCGCGAGGCGCTGCGACGCGACGGCGGGAATCATCTCGTGAATGACGGCGTCGACGTAGGCCTGGCGTGTCGCGGCGGACTCGCGATGGTCGAGTGGAATCTCATGTGCGCCGAGGAACGTGGGCACGATACGAAGCGGCAGGTCGGCAGCGAGACGAGCGATGACGCGAAGCGACTTGAGCTCGTCGTCGAGCGTGAGGCCGTAACCGGACTTCACCTCGACGGTTGTGGTGCCGAACGACGCGAGCCGGCGCAAGCGCGTCCGCGCGAGATCGAACAACGTGTCTTCCGACTGCGCACGAAGGTCGCGAACCGACGAATGAATTCCGCCGCCGCGGCGGGCGATCTCCATGTAGTCGAGCCCCGCGGCGCGCAGCTCCTGCTCGTCGTAGCGCGGCCGGCCAAAGAGTCCATGTGTGTGGGAATCGACAAAGCCCGGCGTGAGCACACCGTTTCGGCAGTCGATCTCGCGCGCGCCGGGAAAACGTGCGCGGAGGGCGTCGAGCGTATCAACCGCGGCAACGCGCTCACCTTGGACAGCGACGCCCACGCCGGTGCGCACGCCCGCGTCGTTCATCTCGCGGCCGCGCCGCGCGTGCGCCGGTCCTGCGCATGTGACGACCTGAGACGCGTTCACGAACAGGAGCGGTGTGTTCATGCCATCACGTCCCGAATCCGAGACAGCCGGAGCGGCGCCTGCGCCTCGCCGCGACATGCATAGTAGCATGCATTGCAGTTCACCGGTTTGTACTCCTTGAAGTCGCGCCAGTGAAAGTCCGTGGGAAAATCGGGGCAGCGCTTCACGTGGCCCGCTGGGTCGATGTGAATTGTGCGAATGCCCGAGCGGCACGGCTCGGTGAGCTCGCCGCGCACGTAGCGCGGCAGCTGCTCCAAATAATAGTCGGAGTTGGTGATCACGCCGCGCCGCCGCCGCTTGAACGCGAGCAACTGGAGAACGACGTCATCCAGTTCGGCGCGTTCGCGATCTCTTATAAGGTAATCCTTATTACCGTTCTTGGCGTCGGTATAGATGCTGAAATTCACGCCCACGCCCAACTCGGCGGCGCGGCGCACGATCGGAATGATCTGATCGAGATTGTCGTTCTTGATGACCGTGTTGAACCGGATGTTGTCGATGCCCTGCGTCTGCATGTCCGGGATCACCGCGAGAATCTTCGCCGACAGACCCGGAATGCCGCGGGCGTCGTCGTGCCGCGTGTCGAGGTAGTCGAGCGAAATATTGAACTGATTCACGCCCGCGTCCCAGAGCGAGAGACCCCGGGCGGCGGTGAGCATCGCGCCGTGGGTGATGAGCGTGATGTATTTGAGACGAATGGCGCCGTCGACTTCGGCGATGACGGCCTCGAGATCACGCCGCAGGGTCGGCTCGCCGCCGGTGAACGTGACGAGCATGGGATTGAAGTAGCGCGCCGCATCGGCGTAGCTCTTGAGCTCGAGCGCGCGCGCCGCGGGATCAGTCTTCCAATAGTCGCAAAATCCGCAGTGCGCGTTACAGCGAAGCGTGACCTCGAAGTGCACGAGGACCGGGCGCCGCCGCGCGGTGAGCCATGCGTACTTGCCGAGGAACATCGGAACGTGCCATGGCTTGAACCGCGCGGAGAGCATGCGCTCAGCGCGGCCGCATCGGCAACTGGATGCCCTGTTCGGCCGCCGTGCGCACGGCGATGTCGTAACCGGCGTCGGCGTGACGGGCGACGCCGATGCCGGGGTCGTTGGTGAGCACGCGCTCGAGACGCACGCGCATCTCCGGTGTGCCGTCGGCCACGATGACCTGACCCGCGTGGAGGGAGTTGCCGATGCCCACACCGCCGCCGTGGTGGAACGACACCCACGACGCACCGCTCGCCGTATTGAGGAGCGCGTTGAGAATCGGCCAGTCGGCGATGGCGTCGCTGCCGTCCTGCATCGCTTCCGTCTCCCGAAACGGCGACGCAACGCTGCCGGTGTCGAGATGGTCTCGTCCAATGACAATCGGCGCTGATAATTCGCCATTTGCTACTAAATCGTTCAACGCGACGCCGAACCGCGCACGCTCGCCCTGCCCCAGCCAGCAGATGCGCGCCGGAAGACCCTGGAACTGCACATGCTCGCGCGCCAGCGTGATCCAGCGGCGCAGGTGCTCGTCGTGCGGGAACAACTCGAGCACCAGCTCGTCCGTGCGCGCGATGTCTTTCGGGTCGCCGGACAATGCAACCCAGCGGAACGGTCCCTTTCCTTCGCAAAACAACGGGCGCACGTACTCCGGAACGAACCCCGGAATGTTGAACGCCGTTGGGACGCCGTTGTCCAACGCGACCGTGCGAATGTTGTTGCCGTAGTCGAACGTGATCGCGCCGCGCTCCTGCATGGTCAACATCGCCTTGACGTGAGCGACGATCGACGCATTCGCGCGGCGGAGGTACTCGTCGGGGTTGCTGTGCCGGAGTGCGGCGGCGGCTTGGAGCGACGTGTACACCGGCACATAGCCGTTGAGCGTGTCGTGAGCGCTCGTCTGGTCAGTGAGCACGTCGGGCGTGACGCCGCGCTCCACGAGCGTCGGAAGAATCTCGGCGGCATTGCCCACGAGACCGACGGACAACGCCTTCCCCGCGCTCGTGGCTTCGTGGATCCAGGCGAGCGCCTCGTCGAGGGTGCGCGTTTTCCGATCCACGTACCCCGTCTCGAGACGCTTGTCGATGCGAGTTTCATCAACGTCGATTCCGAGGATCGCCGCGCCATTCATCGTCGCGGCCAGCGGCTGCGCGCCGCCCATGCCGCCCAGCCCGGCGGTGAGCACGAAGCGGCCGGCGAGCGTGCCGCCGAAATGCGTGCGGGCAACGGCACCGAACGTTTCGTACGTGCCTTGCAGAATGCCCTGCGAGCCGATGTAGATCCATGACCCGGCCGTCATCTGGCCATACATGATCAGCCCGGCGCGCTCCAACTCGCGGAAATAGTCCCACGTTGCCCAGCGACCAACAAGATTGCTGTTGGCGATGATCACGCGCGGCGACCATGCGTGCGTCCGAAACACGCCGACCGGCTTTCCGCTCTGAATGAGCAGGGTTTCGTCGTTTTCCAATGCGCGCAGCGCGCCCACGATCGCGTCGAACGCCTCCCAACTGCGCGCCGCGCGTCCCGTTCCGCCATAGACAACCAAGTCGTCGGGGCGTTCAGCGACCTCGGGGTCGAGATTGTTCATCAGCATTCGAAGCGCGGCTTCCTGCTGCCAACCCTTGCAGGAGATCGTCGAGCCTCGCGGCGCGCGGACGGGGCGTGCGGCATGCGTCGGTGATTCGGCCGGCGGCGCGCCGGCACTCAGAATCGATGTACTCATCAGCTGACCATCGAGGGAGAAGAGATCTCGTCGTTCTGAATGGCTTTCGCGAGGCGTTCAATGTCGCCCGACAACACGCGGTCGCGCTCGAGCGGAGCGACCACGCGGCGCACGGCGGCGTGCGCCCGTGCAACGCCGCGGCCCGGTTTCAACGGAGCGCGACAATCAATGCCTTGCGCCGCGCACATGAGCTCGATCGACAGTACGTAGCGCACGTTTCGAATGATGCGCCGCAGCTTCCAGGCCGCGGTCATCGCCATGGGCACGATGTCTTCCTTGCTCCCGTCTGTCGGAATGGTGTCGACGCTCGCCGGATGCGACAGCACCTTGCACTCGCTGGCCAACGCCGCGGCCGACACCTGCGCCATCATGAATCCCGAATTCACGCCCGCGTCGCGCGTCAAGAACGGCGGGAGGCCTTGATTCATATCCGGATGCACGAGACGATCGGTTCGCCGCTCCGAGATCGTCGCGAGATTCGTCATCGCGATGGCGAGGAAGTCGAGCACCATGGCCACCGACTGGCCGTGGAAGTTTCCGCCGCTGAGCAGATCGCCGTTTTCGAACACCAACGGATTGTCGGTCGCCGCGTTCAGCTCGCGGCCGACGATCGCGGCGGCGAAGTCGATTGCGTCGAGGACCGGCCCATGCACCTGCGGCATGCAGCGCAGCGCGTATGCATCCTGCACGCGAGGATCGCCGTGCCGATGCGATTCACGAATTTCGCTGTCGGCGAGCAATTCGCGGAGCAGCGCGGCCGACGCGGCCTGACCGAGTTGTCCGCGCACGTCCTGAATTCGTGCGTCGAACGCCACCGGTGTTCCGAGCAACGCCTCGAGTGACATGGCGCCCGCGATGTGCGCGGTCCGCCACAAGCGCATTGCGTCGGCGAGTGCCAACGCTGCAATCGCCGTGTGCGCCTGCGTCCCGTTGATCAGCGTGAGTCCTTCCTTGGACTCCAGCGCGATCGGCTCGAGACCTCTGGCGCGCAGCATGTCCGCGGCCGGCCCAGACTCGCCGTCACGGTTCAGGATGCCTTCGCCGATGAGCGAGAGCGCGAGATGGGCGAGTGGCGCGAGGTCGCCGCTCGCGCCGACGCTTCCCTGTTCCGGAACGGGAGGATGAAGGCCAGCGTTCAACATCGACGCCAGTAACTCAGAGAGATCGGGGCGCGCGCCGGAAAAGCCCTTGGCGATCACATTGGCACGCAGCAGCATCATCGCGCGCACTTCGCGCTCCGGCAGCAGATCGCCGACACCCGCCGCGTGGCTGCGGACGAGATTTACTTGCAGCTCGGCCAACCGCTCGGGCGGGATGGCGACCTCGGATAATTTTCCGAAGCCCGTGGTGACGCCGTAGGCGACGGCGCGCTTGCTCACCAGATCCTCGACCACCGCGCGCGTGACGCGAACGCGCTGCTTCGCATGCGGGGCCAAGGAGACGCGTACGCGGTCGCGGGCGACTGCTTCGACCTGCTCGAGCGTGAGGGAATTCCCGTCGATGACGACTTCATTCAGCATAGCGGGAATGTCGGCCAGGCACTCGGACAATTCAAGGGAGTGCCTGACCGATTTGTTCGATGAAAGCCGCGTGCTCGCGACGGCACGCAGTCATGTTCTTACATCTTCGACGGCGCCGGCGGCGTGCGCGAGAGCTCGACATTTCCCGGCGCGCTCTGGTAAGACCAGTCGAACACGACGTAGTCGCTCGTGATGAACGCAACGCGCGCGGCGGCGAAGTGGACGCCGTCGGCCTTCACGATCTTGAAGACGTACGCATATCCGGCGACCGCCTCGACCGTCACACTACCCAATCCCGTCGATGGCGCACGGTCGATCGACGTGAGATCGGCAACGGGGGTCGTGGAGTAGAGCCCCATGGTCACACCGGTCCTGCCGGGAGCGAACCAAAGCGTCCCGTCCTGGTGGCGCTCGACTGTGAAGTCGAGATCCGTGCGCGTCGACGACCCGACGGCGCCGATCTTGTGGCTCACTTCGTCGAGAAACAGAAACCCGGAACTGTCGCGCCGAGTGGCCGTGGCGTAGACGAAGGCGTTGCGCGCGTCGAATCGCGGCGTGTCGACATGCGCGGCGCTCCACGTGCTCTCATGACCATCGAGCGTGATCGCACTCACGGCGAAACATCGCGATACACCGTTCACCAGATTGCCCACGAGGAATCCGTCCGAGACTGTCGTGCCTTCAACGGCCCAATCGGCCGTGCACACGCCGCGCGAGCCATCATACGAGGTGGAGTAAAGCCGGTAGTGGTCGAACGTGCCGTGCGACGCGTCGACGGCGTTGCTGCTCCAGCTGAGTTGGATCGCGGCGTTGAGCGAGATCGTCGCCAAACCCAGAGGCGCCGGCAGCTGCGACTGAAGGTTGATCGTGAGAGTCGCCGACTGTCCGAGCTCATTTCCGTTTGCATCGACTGTCGCGACGTAGTATTGCGCTTCGGGAATTCCCGCGTCGTGAAAGGTCGGCGACGTTGTCGTCGCACGGAGCTGCCAGTTCGCGGCCGCGGACGCGCGGCCATACACATTGAACGAGTTGGCGCGACCGCCGGAGGGAACGTCCCAGCTCAAGAGCACGCCGGACGGCGCGGTCGGATCACCGCTTGGAACGAGTTGATAGGTCAGGTTCGCCGGGGCATCGGGATCGGCGACGGGGCTGGTCAGCTCATCACACGCGGCGAGTGGGATGAGGACCGCGAGGATCAGACGTGTAAGGCGCATAGGCACTCCGGGTGGGTTGCACCAGCGAGCAATGCAGACGTCGCACCGTGATCCGGCCGATTGCTAACTCTTTGCGACGTCATCTGTTGCTTTCACGGAGCGAGTGGCCTGCGTCCTAGTGTGAGGACAGCGCGCTGAAGCAAAACTTAGAACGGCGCCAAGCCAGACCGCACGGTCGACCGGTTGTAGTCGAACTTCAGATCCTGCTCTGCCTTGAGCGCAATGCTGAAGTTGAATGAGAAATTGCCGTTCGGCGATTGCGTGAATCCGAACATGGCGCGCCAGTCGTGGATGTCGCGCTGCAGCGACACGATATGGCTGGCGAACTCGTGGCGCTCGAGATCGTAGGTGGTCTGCCACGCCGCGGTCCACTTTGGCGTGAGATTGAAGCTCACGTTGCTGTTGAGCGACGTCGTCGGCGGGATGTGATACGCCGGGCCGCCCGCGGTGAGCGATCCCACCGGCGTGTCGGTTGTCGGTTGAGCGCGCTGCTGTGCCAAACAGGCGTCGAGCAGGAACGGATTGTTGCCGGTGATCTGCTGGCAACGCACCAGCGGATCGAACTCGATCACGTTGTCGCCGGTTGGCGGCCGCGGGCTGGAGCGGCTGAATTGAAACGAGGCGCGCCAACCTTGCGTCGTTGGCAGCAGGAACCGATCGGTGCCGCGCGCGCTTCCCGCCACCGGAGCCGCCGCAAGCGCGCGGCTCTGCGCGTCCTCGGCTTGTTGGCGCGCTTGCTCCGGCGTGGGGCCAGCCGGCGCCGTTGCCTTTGGCGCGGGCTCGGGCTTGCCGAACAGCTTGGAGAACACTGTAAAAGGATTCTGATCGCGCCCAACGCTGAATGACGCCGAGATGCTGGTGAGGAACGGCTTGAAGCGCGCGGAATCGCTGAGCGTGCTTCCCTCGAACAGCGAGTAGCTCGTGGAGAAATCAAAGCCGGGCAGCAGCTCGGAATTGAGGTTGTAACCCCACGTCTCGGTGGTGAGGCCCGCCCACTTCGATTTGACGTTCTGGTCGCGCGCGTGCGCAGCCCGCTCGAAGTCGTAAGCGAGCGGCGTCATGTTGAGGCTGAGCAGGCGGATGGTCTGACCCTTGTCGGTGCCGGTCGTGTCGTTGCCCTTTGGCCGGATCTTCGCCTCGAAATTCTGGTTCAGGCCGAAGTTGAGCTGGTTTTGTCTGAGGCTTCCGAGATAACCAAACCGGGTGCGGCCGAGCGCGAGCAAGTACTCGTCGCTGACATGAGCGCTTGGCGCGTACGTGTAGCCAATCGTGGGACTGACCGAATGGCGGATGCGCGAGAACGGTCCGAATCCGGGGAGTAGAGCATACAGCGTCGGCGACGCTGAAGCCCCGAACGTGAAGCGCTTGCTCTGGTGAACGAACTTGCCGCCGGTGCGCTCCGTCTGCACGAAGTACGGACCCGGATCGACGTTTTGGAGACTGACGCTCGGCGAAAAGTTGAAGCGGTTCTGCCCCAGCGACGGAATCGTGAAGTCCGGCGTCCAGTCAACGTCGGTTCGGTAAGTTGCCGCGTAGACGCGCGATTCCTTCACCTGACCGGTGTTCAGATCATAGATCTGAAATTGCTGCGGGAAGTCGTTCCGCTGTTGGTTGACGCGGAAGGAGTTCTTGAAATCCTTGCCGAAAATCTGAAGCGGCGTATCGAACGAGATCGACGATTGTGACGAGCTTCGATTCTTGGCCAACGAGCTGTCGCGCACGCCGGTCGTGGGGTCCACATCGAACACGTAGGCGCCGAGTCCTGGCTGATCCATGTGCAGCACGTCGCTGCGGCTGAAGCTGAAGCTGGGGGTCCAGCTCAACCAGCTTCCCAGTCCGATCGCCGTGGACGTCAGCGATAGCGTTGGGAAGGTTCGGTCGATCTGAGGCCGTCCGGGATATTGGCGCTGTGTTGCGCCGATCGAGAGAGAGGCTGGGCCGAGCTTGTTCTGATAGGTAGCCTGCGACGAGATCGTGGCGAGTGCGGAATATGGGTTGAAGGTGTTCTGGCGCTGAACGGTGGTGTTCGTGACGTAGTTGAAGTTGGTGTTGATGTGGGCGTCGTGAGAGAAGTCTTGCGTGTGCGTCCACGAGATCGCGGTATTCGTGGTCCCGTCGCCCTGCGTGGTGTATCCGAGACCGACGCGACCTCCGAGGAAGCGGTCGAGCCAACGATAACTCCAATCCGCGTTGTACTTGAGCCATCCGGGGTCGCCGAGTCTCGACCCGGCGCTGCTGCGCCAGTCGAGCCATGTCCCGAAATCCATGTAGTCGTTGAGCGCCCAGTAATAGCCCGCGTGATCGACGTTGCGCCGATAGGTGGGGCTGTTGCGCACGATGTCGCCGATGCCGAACTGCGGGACGAGAATGCCGCTGTGCCGCCCGCTCTTCGTATCCGTGAACATGAACGGGAACCACATGACCGGAATGTCTTTGATGTACAAGACGGCCGGCCGCGCAACGAGAGTGTTCCCCGACGTGCGCTTGGCTTCCCCAAATTCGAAATGGTAGTCGGGAATGGAGTCGTCGCAACTCGTGAGCGACCCACCGCGCGCGTAGATGGTCGGCGATTTCCCGTTCGTGCTGTCGCCGACCAGCTCGGCGGTCTTCATCTGCATGTACCACATTTCGCCGTTGTTGACCGGCAGTCGGGCGCCATTGACTCGCAGCGTTTTGTTGGGCGCGTCGTAGTCCATCCGGCCGACGCCGTTGACGTTGGCTTGCCCGCTGCTCGGCGGGGGAATCATGACGTAGTGCCCGCCGGTCACGACGTGACGCGTTTTCTCGGTGTAGTAGACGCCGCTGTCGCTGACGATGACTTGCGAATCACGATCGACGATCGCGCGGCGATTTTTAGACGCGAGCAAGTCGATGACGCGATTGGTGTCGTTCGCGCTGAAGAACGCGGTGTCGCCCTGATACCGCGTGATCGAGTAGCCTTTTTTCGCGAGCAGCAGCTGCGCGACGGAATCGGGGGTGGGCCATTTGACCCTCGTCGAGTCGCGTATCGAATCCGGTTTGACCGGTTGAATGCCGCCGGGACGTCCGCCCGGCAATCGCGGGATGACCTGCGACGCAGCGGCGTGCGCGCA
>JBDUEJ010000025.1:0-84167 GCA_040002475.1 bacterium
CGACGAGCAGGTTTTCCTTTGCTTTCGCCCATGAGGATGTAATCCGGCTAACGCCCTAGTTAAGCTGCGGGCGAATTCGTAAAAGCGAGCGAAGCGAGCATTCTTTAAATCGCCCGACTGCTTCAACGTTCGTTAGGCATCACGCGACGCCGAAGCGAGAACGAGTAGCTCGCTCGCCAGCGATTTCTGAAATGGCGGAACGCGACTCCTCAAAGCTAAGAGTGGAATCGATAACGAAATCATAGCAGAACTGCACAATGTAATCGGATGGGACGTTCTCGTGGCGCCACGTAACTCCAGCAATGCCGCCGCTGGATACATTCACTGCCGGCATAGCCGCCCGGAATGCAGCAAGCTTTCTCGTGTCGATGCCTTGTCGGATCAGAGCAACCTCTTCGTGCAGCGCGTCGATTACGCCGACTAGCTTCGATAGCGTGCGCGTGCCTGCCTGAACGCTGCGCAGTTGATCCTCCAACTGCCTCACGTCGAAGCCGAGGCCCGAGGCATCGTTGGTCGGGATACGATTCTCCAAGAGAAGTTCCGTAAACGCCTCGGCAATTGCTTCGGCGGCAGACCTTGTGTCGTTCATAAGTCGAGCCGCATCAGCGCGCCGGAGACAGGCGCGAACACGCTCCGACTGAACGAGATCCGCAAGCGTGACATCGTCGATCGACGCTCCAAATAGCAACGGCAAGTTGTCGCGAATAAATTGCTGCGCAACAACCTCAAATGCGGCGATGTCGCGTCGTGCCGGTGTCACTCCGTGGTGTTTGAGGCTGACTCTAGCATCGTTCAACCTTCGAACTGATTCCCGGTGAGCGAGCTTGTTCGGGGCGATTGCGGCATCTAGGTGGTCAATGTACTGCATGAATTGCAATTGCTTGGTCCCGACATTGTGATGCTCCGTGCCTAGACCGAGAATGAGCTCGATCGCGTCATGAAGCAGCAGGATAGCGGATGCGCACAACGGTTCGGGACGCAGCGCCTCTTCGGACCCGCGACGCAGCAAATATTTGACAAGCAGCAAACGACGCAGGATTGCTTCTCGCTGCACCTTTGTCCCCGACGTGAATTGTTGACCTGGTGATGCCTAACGCCAATTAGGTGGACATGTTACGCTGCAAACCCGCGTGAAACAACGCTAACGCTCGCAGCGTAGCGCCGCCATCAGAAAAGGCCCAGAGCCCTATCTATCGGAGCGACAGCAACTTGTGGAAGCTCGTCGTTCCTGGTGACGCGGTTATGCTGCGGACGCTCGCAGCGTAGCGCTCCAGACTGTCGCTCTTGGTCGTGAGCGCCGGCCAGGGACATGGACGTCACAACGCCTTCGCCAGACTGCGCGCCCCGAGCCAACCTTTGTTCAGCAGGCGAGGATTAGTCATCGTCGTGCGCAGGTCCGTGCGCCCTATCCAGTTCTTGCGCAGTCCGCGTACCCGTCGTCTCCACGAATATTTCGCGCTGCCGCGAAGATCGACGCCATTGGCGTCGGCGCCGGCCGCCGGATACTCCCGCGCCAGCGCGCCCGAGCGCCTCCAAGACGATCGGCGCGTCCCGCAGACCTACTCCCCCGACAACGCCCTCGCCGGATCGATCCGCGCCGCGCGCCGTGCCGGAATCCAACTCGCGCAAATCGCGACGAACATTAGAAATCCCGCCACCAACACGACCGTGGCCGCGTCCGGCCGCTCCACGCCAACGATCAACGTCCGCAACATCCACGATGCGAGAAATAGCATCGTCATGCCCAACGCCACGCCAACCCCGGCGAGCGCAGCACCCTGGCCGCTCACCAATCGCGCGACGCCAAACGGCAACGCGCCCATCGCAAGACGCACGCTGATCTCGCGCGCGCGCAGACTCACCATGTACGCCAATACTCCGTAGAGCCCCACAGCCGCCAGAATGAGCGACACACTCGCCGTCACCGCGATGATCGTCATCACGAACGACAGCCGCGCCATCGACCGATCGGCGATCTCACTCATCGGCGCGACGTTGAACGGCGGCAGCGAGCGGTCGACGTCGGCCACGGCAGACTGCAGCGACGTCACGAGCGCGCGCGGATCGCCGCTCGTGCGCACCGTGAGCGCGATCGTGCGCGCCACGAGCGACCGAGTCGAATCGGCCGGCACCACCTGCGGCACATAGATCGACGCGCTCGGCGCCGCGGCGAGCGACGTGTCGTGCACCGAGCCCACGACGCCGACAACGGTGAGCCACCAATTCGGCGCGAATCGCAGCCGATGCCCAAGCGCGGCGCGACCCGTGGAGTCTCCCCAATACTGCTTGGCCAACGAACGGTCGATGATCGTCTCGCTCGCGTTCTGCCGATCGGGTGGATCAAACGTGCGTCCGGCAAGCAGGGGGATTCCCATCGCGTTGAAGTATCCGCCGGTCGCCGTGATCACCTCTTCCGACGGCGGCAGCGCCGTGCCTTCGTCGCGATCGGCGTCGCTCCACACCGGCGTGTAATTCCCGCCCGTTCCGTTGAGCGGCACCTTGGACGACACGCCGGCCGCCTGTACGCCAGGCACCACGGCCGCGCGCTCGATGAGACGCGACGTGAATCGAACCACCGCTGTGTCGTTCGCATACCGCGCGCTTGGCAGCGATAGCCACAACGTCAACGTGTGCTTCGTGTCGAAGCCGGGCCGTACATCGTGCAGATGTTGAAACGCGCGGAACAGCACGCCGGCGCCGCCCACCAATACCGTCGCCAACGCAACCTGCGTCACGACCAGCGTGCGACGCGCGCGCTGCCGATCGCGCCCACTCGTGCCGCCGCGCGCTCCATCGCGCAGGCGCGACGCGAGCCGCTTCGTATCGTAGCGCAGCGCCGGCAGAATGCTGCACGCCGCCGCCAACAACACGACGATCGCACTCGTGAACAGCACGACCGTCGCATCAACGTGTACTTCATCGAGCCGCGGAATGCCCGGCGGGCCGGAATGGACGAACATACGCACACCGGCCACGGCGAGTCCGAGTCCGAGCACTCCTCCAATGACTGACAGCACCACCGACTCGCCAAGAAACTGCGCAATCACTCGCCGAGGTCCCGCGCCGAGTGCGACGCGAACGGCCAGTTCGCGCTGGCGGGCTTCGGCGCGCGTCAACAACAGGCTCGCGACGTTGGCAAATGAAATCAGCAAGAGCAGCGCGCCCGCCGATCCCGCGATCCACACGACGTTGCCAAAGGTGCCGACGATGTCGTCGCGCATCGGGTGAATCGCGACGCTCGCGTGGGCCCTGGCGAGAAAGGGCGCGGCGGGCATGCCGGGCGCGATGTTTGGATAGCGCTCGCTGATCCGTGGAACGAGCGCGTTCATCTCACGCTGCGCGACCGCGATCGTCACGCCGGGTTTGAGCCGAACAAACCCTTGATGCGCGAAGAAGCCAACCACGCTCAACGTGGAGTCCGCGGCGATCGGCAGCCAGAGTTGCGTCGCGACGTCAGGAAAATGAAAGTTCGCCGGCGCAACGCCGATAATTTCGCGCTGCCGTCCGTCAATTTGAATTTTCTTACCGAGGACGGATGCGTCCGCACCGAACATGCGCCGCCACAGCCCGTCGCCAATGATCACGACCCCGTTGCCGCGCGGCGTGTCTTCGTCCGGCGAAAAGGTGCGCCCCCGCATGAGCGAGACGCCGAGCAGCGGAAACGTGCTCGCCGAGACGAGCGACGCCCGCACGCGCTCCGGCTTCGCGTCTCCGCCGCTCCCCTCGACGTTGACCGACGACCGATCGAAGATCGCGATGCCCTCGATCGACTTGGCGAAGCGGCGAATGGTGAAGTAGCTGGCGAACGACTGCGGCGCCAACGGGAAGCCCATGCCCGGCAGCGCGACCCATACCCCCGCAAGTCGCTCGGCGTCTCGATACGGAAGCGGCTTGAGCAGAACCGTGTCGAGGACGGTGAAGATGGCCGTCGTCGATCCAATTCCAATCGAGAGCGTGAGCGCGGCGGCGAGCGCAAACGCGGGAGCACGGCGAAGCGAGCGCCACGCGAACATGAGAGTCTGCATACCGCCTACTATGCGGCGCGTGCGCGGAGGTGCGAGGGGCGGTCGCGCGGATTTACCGAACCCTTTCGTCAATTCCGCAGGGCGTCACCCGGTGACGCCAATCGTTCCACGGCTCGTCGTGATAGCGGTACGTACGCAGCACGTAGCTTCGCAACATGCCAACGACGAGCAGAGCGCCGAACGGCAGATACCCGGTGAAGAGATTCGACCACGAGGTCTGCAATTCCTGCTGCGCAACGGCGACGCCGAATTGCCAGAACCCAAACACGAGACTTTCGAGGGCAAACTGATACCGAATCCAGGTGTCCGAGGAATCGGCGTTGCGGAGCCAATCGCGCACATGGTCGGTGCTGGCGTTCGCGCCAATCTGTGTCAGCGCGATCTGTCCGTAATACCAGGCGAGCCGAGAGCGCTGCAGATAGAAAAACCACGCGGCAATCAACAGGGCCGCCGAACCGGTGACCCAGTGTCCCGATTGCGCGGCCCAGAGACTCGCGAGCGCCGTGTCCTTTGCGCCGGCAATCTTGTCGATGACGATCGCGAGCACCCCGACGCAGAACACCGAGAGAATCCCCATGATGTTCATCTCTTTATCGAGATATTCGAGGTACGGCTTGGAGTCTATCGCCATCGGGGCCGCGCACGCGCGCCGATGGACATTCGTCTTACTGCGCCGCGTTCTGCGCCAGTTGCAGCGCGCGGCCTGGATTGAACTTGAAGCCGAGCGCGTAGCGGAACGACGTCATCCAGTAGGCGTTGCCGCCCGGGATCGATGCAGGACCAGTCAGGCGGTAGACGGTCATCCGGTTCCGCATGCCGGTCAGCTCAGTGGTGAGCGAGATCGACCGTGTTAGAGAAAACTCGAGGCCTGCGCCGGCGACCGCGCCGTAGCCGCGACTGGATCGCCCGGATTCGGAAACCTCCTGGCTCGTGCCGCCCACGATGGCGCCTTCACTCTGCGCCGCGATCACGTCCGAGGTCCGCAGGTACGCCGCGCGGATGTCGACGTAGGGACGGAACGGCTGCTCCGACGTCATTGGCGAATACCGCGTTCCGACTTCTGCCGTCGCGACCGCGGCCGTTGCTGCAGGGAACGAAGACGTCAGGTCCACGGTCGCGGAGAACGCGTCGGAGTACCGGTAGCTGGCGCGCGTTCCAACGCCCGGCGCGGTATAGCTCGAAACGCCGCCGTCCGCGGTCGGCACCTGGAAGGAACTGATGAACGAATATCCCTCGGCCGACCAGCGCGATCGTTTATACGCGAGACCTCGAGAGACCGCCGGCAATTCCTTGGAGAGAGGGGCCGGTTGCAGCGGCGTTCCCTCTCGCCCACGGGCCGGGGGGCGAACGGTCTGAGCAGTGACCTCCGCCGGGAGCACGAGCAACGCGACGACAGCAAGGGTTCGAATGCGCATATAGCCTCACGGACGGTTTGCGGATTCGTGAAACGCTGGCCGCGAACCCGCTGCAATCTTGGGTTCGGCGCGGAAGAGTGCAAGCGCGATGGACGGGCATGGTCTGGACAGGGCGCTTTCCGCGCGACCACTTATGCAGCGACACCACCCGCCTTGGAGACCCGCCATGCCCGGCTCGATCGCTCAGCTTCTCGAGGAATTCCGCGACGGCAGCATTTCTCGCCGGCAACTTCTGCAGGCGCTCGCCGCGGCCGTCGCGCTACCGGCGGTGGGCTTTGCACAGGCCGGCGGACGCGCCGCGGCGCCCCGTGACACCACGCCGCTCGTCCGTCCCTTCGAGCCGACCGGGTGGACGACGGTCTGGCTGGATCATCTGTCGTACCAATGCGTGGACTATAAAAAGGCCGCGGCGTTCTACGCGACGCTCATGGGATGGAAGGTCCGGAGCGACGACGGCAAACAGTGCGTGCTCGACATTGGCGAGAATTCAGGCGGCATCATCATTCGCGGGGGACTCGCGGCGGCGCCGCCCGCCGCGATCACGGACGCCGGGCTTGGCGTGAGTCGTCCGCCGGTTCAAGCCGTGTTCGACGGATTCGCCTGGGGTATTTCGCCGTGGGACACCGACAGGGTCAAGGCGGAGCTCGAGAAGCGCGGACTCAATCCGGTCGCCGACCATGCGGGGTCGGACTACAAGAGCTTCCGCGTCAAGGATCCCGACGGGTTCGACGTCGCGATCACCAACGGCACGAAGGCGAATCGCCGAACCACGCCGGCGAACGGAAAGCTGCCGGCACCAGCGCCATTCGAACCCACTAATTGGAATACTCTGTATCTCGATCATATCTCGTTCGAGGTGCCCGACTACCGCCGGAGCGCCGCGTTCTATCAGGCGCTGCTCGGATGGGAGGTTCGTCCGGGCGGGGGCGGCGGCGGTCAGTCCACGGTTCAGATTGGTACGGTCGCCGGAGCCATCATCCGCGGCAACGCGGCCGCACGCGCGGCGGGCCGCGGCCGCGGCGGCGGACCTGGCGACTCAGCAGCAGCGGCGGCGCCGCCCCCTCCGCCGCCTCCGAAGAACGGTGTGGGCGCCGCGATCGGGCATATCAGTTTTGGCATCGAGAACTGGGACACCGAGCGAGTGCGCGCCGAGTTGAAGAAGCGCGACGTGGTCTACGTGAATCGCGATGGGCAACGGGAGCCGCGGCCGGACATGACGGGAACGCTCGAAAGCTTCCACGTGCCGGACGCGATGGGGTGGGATCTGCAAATCGGAAACAAGATCGCGCCGGGCCGCTGATGATGAGACGTTCACCCGCTGCGGCGTCGACGCGTCCATGCTCGTGAAGGTGGGTGCGGCGTGGAAGATCACGCAGCTCGCGGACTCACGGCGCACCGAGGGGTGCACGCATTAAACGCCCTGACTCAGGTCGTCAGAGGCTTGGCTTCCGCGCGCCGTGCCGCGTCGCTCGCTCGAACGCGTGCGCGATCTGCAGCACGCTCCAATCGCCGCGATGACGCCCCACGATCTGAAGTCCCACCGGCAGTCCGCTCGCGCTGAAGCCGGCCGGCACTGATATCGCCGGACACGCCATGAACGTGACATACCAGCACGAGCGCATCCAGTCGATATACGTTGGCATAGCGGTACCGGCGACGCTCGTTGGATACTCCGTCGTCACGTCGAACGGCTCGACCTGCGTGACCGGCGCGACAAAGTAATCATACTTCTCGAAAAACCGGCTCACGTCCGTAAACATCTTTGCCTGTCGCGCCGCCGCACGCGCCACGTCCGCGCCCGTGTTCCGCTCGGCTTCCGCGATCTCCCACTTGATCGTTTGCTTGATCATCGCTGGAGTCTCGCGCGCCGCCTTGGCGTATCCCGAGTGGTACGACTGGTGGCGCAGGATCGGGAACGCGTCATCCACGCCGGCGAAATCAGGCTCAGCCTCTTCGACGACGCACCCGAGATCGACGAACGCCTGGCGATTCGCGTTGACCACGCGAACGATCTCCGGCTCGAACGGAATGCCGCCCATGTGGCTGAACCAGGCCACGCGCACGCCCTTGAAGCTGCGTGCCAGCGGTGCGCGGAACTTCGCTCCGTTCTCGTCGAGGGCGAGCGGGTCGGGGACATACGGCCCGACCATCGCGCTCAGAAACAACGCGACGTCGGCCACCGTGCGCGCCATCGGCCCATTCGTCGACAGCGGCGACCACGAGCCGTCGTCGTCGGGCACTCGGCCGGGCGACGGGCGAAACCCAACGACATTGGTGAACGCCGCCGGATTGCGCAGTGAGCCGCCGGTGTCGCTTCCGGTGGCAAGCGGCACCATGCCGCATCGCAACGCAGCGGCCGTTCCGCCGCTGCTGCCGCCGACGGTTTTCGAGATGTTGTATGGGTTGACCGTTGCGCCGAACACGGGATTGAAGGTGTTCGACCCGGCGCCGAACTCCGGCGTATTCGTTTTGCCAAGCGTGATCGCACCAGCGAGCCGAACGCGCTTGACGATGAGCGCGTCGGTGGTCGGCACGTTGTCGCGAAAGAGCGGAGAGCCAAAGGTGGTGCGGATCCCGGCCGTGTTCAGCAGATCCTTGTGCGCCACGGGCAGACCGTGCAGCGGACCGAGGACGCCGCCGTGCGCCTGCCAATCGTCCGCCTTCGCCGCTTCCGCCATGGCGCGGTCGGCGATGAGCGTGACGATGGCGTTGATCTTTGGGTTCATGCGCTCGATGCGCGCGAGGTGGGCCGCCATCGCCTCGCGCGCCGAGACTTGCTTGCGGCGGATGCGCGCGGCGAGATCGACGGCGGTGAGATCGCACAGGTCGTCCGCGGCAACGGACGGCGCACTGGTCGGCGCACTGGTCGGAGACTCCGATGGTGACGCCGCGCCGAACGACAACTCGGGAAGGGCACCAGTCAGCGCTGCGGCGCCGAGCAGTTGACCGAAAGCTCGGCGGCTGAGGCCATCGCGGGGAGCGTCGCTCATCCTGCCCTCCAAAATGTTGTGGTGCGCGGAAACTCAACGCGAGCTGACGCGGCGGCGTTGGCGAAGAACCTCGTAGACGGCGATCGCGACGCTCGTTGACAAGTTGAGCGACCGGACCAACGGCGACAAGATCGGCATCGCGACAAACCGATCGCGATACCGCTCATGCAACTCGGCCGGCAAGCCCCCGGTCTCACGGCCGAAGATGAGGACGACGTTGTTCGGGACACCGAGCGGCGCGTCCCAGAGAAGTTGCGTCGCCTTGGTCGAGAAGAAATAGGCCTCGCCCAGCGTGGGCAGCTGCCGCTCGAAGGCGTCCCAGCTTGGCCACACGCGCAGGTCGACGTGCTCCCAGTAGTCGAGTCCTGCGCGTTTGACCTCGCGCTCGTCGAGCGAGAAACCAAGTGGCTCGATGAGGTGCAGCACGGCACCGGCGGCAAGACAGGTTCGCCCCGCGTTCCCGGTGTTCCAGTGAATCTCCGGGTGCACGAGCACCACGTGCGTGGTCAATTATAAATCGCTAATGATGGGAACGGCCATGCCTCAATGCATCACCTTGATGTAGCCCCAGTGGTCCTGCTGCTTCGAGACCAGCTCGCGAATGCCGTCCGGCACCGCCTGCACGCCCGGCAGAAGCTGGCTCAGCGTAACGTTGTTGTTCTTCAAGGCGATCGCGCACACCTTGAACGACACGTTCGGATTCTTCATCGCTTCCTTGATGTCGGAGACGAACGCGGACCGCTCCGGCATCACCAGCTCGAAGCCTTTGGCGTACATCACGACTTCGATCTCCGCCTTGGGGCTCGACGTCGTGACCTCCTTGATCCAGCGGATCACGGCCTTTTGATCGAGGGTATCGCGGCTCGTGAGATCGAACGCCACGCGATAGGGTTGGGGTTGGCGATAGGCAAATCCGACGCTCAGCAGTGCGATGCCTGCGACGACGAGTAGGCGTTTCATGAGACCTCTCCGTTGGCTGTTCGACGACGCGTTCTGTGCCTCAACTACTACGATAGTCCGCCCTGTTCCGCCACGCTCTCCCGCAGCCGCATTTGCAGAAACTCGCGCTCAAACGAATTCCCGCTTCGTGCGATCGCCGCCTCATAGGCCGCCGCGGCCTCCGCGTGCCGTCCGAGGCGCCGCAGGAAATCGGCGCGCACCGAATGGAACATGTAATGGTCTCGAAGGTCGAGCGCCTCGACGAGCGCAAGCCCGCTCGACGGCCCATCGACCTCCGCGACGGCGACCGCGCGATGAAGCGCAACGACCGGGCTCGGCGCGACCGTCATATGTAGATCGTAGAGCTGAACGATTTGCCGCCAATCCGTGGCACCGCGCGACTGGGCGTCGCTGTGCACCGCGTTGATCGCGCCCTGAATCTGATACGGGCCGGGCTGATTGCGCGCGAGGCACTCGCGAAGCAGCGCCTGCCCCTCGGCGATGAGCCCGCGATCCCACAGGCGGCGATCTTGATCCGCCAACAGCACGAGCGCGCCATCGCGCGTGGTGCGCGCCACACGCCGCGACTCGAGCAGCAGCATGAGCGCGAGCAGTCCCATCGTCTCTGGATGGTCTGGCATCAGCTCATTCAACAATCGTCCAAGACGAATTGCTTCGCGGCATAGCTCGACGCGCACCAAACGATCGCCTGAGCTCGCCGAGTAGCCTTCGTTGAAGAGGAGATAGACGACGGCGAGCACCGCGCGGAGGCGGTGCGGAAGCTCCTTTGATTCCGGAACGCGATACGGAATCCGCGCGTCGCGGATCTTTCCCTTGGCGCGGACGATGCGCTGGGCCATGGTCGCTTCGGGAACGAGAAACGCGCGCGCGATCTCCGCGGTGGACAGCCCGGCGAGGAGGCGCAACGTCAACGCGACCTGCACGTTGAGGGCGAGCGCCGGGTGGCAGCAGGTGAATATCAGTCGGAGCTGGTCGTCGCGCACACCGTCCTCCTCCATCGTCTCGTTCTCGAAGCCTTCGAAATCCTCAACGCGTTGCGGCAGCGCCTCGAGCTGTCCGTCGACCCGTCGCTCGTCGTGCGCGGCGGCGCGGCGATGACGGTCGATCGCGCGGTTCCGCGCCGTCGCGATGATCCATCCCGCGGGGCTCGGCGGAATACCTGTCGAGGGCCAGCGCTCGACGGCCGCGCCGAACGCGTCCTGCACCGCCTCCTCGGCATCGTCGATATCGCCGCAGAGACGCACCAGGACCGAGACCGCGCGGCCGTACTGTTCGCGGAACACGCGCTCGATCTCCGAGTCGATCGTCAAGGGCTCACGTCGCCCTGGAAGGGCCGAACCTCGATCGGGAGCGTCGTTGCCGCGGCCAGCCGCCGTCCCCATTCGAGCGCGGCGTCGAGGTCGGCCGCCTTGATGATCGTGAACCCGCCGAGATGCTCCTTGCCCTCGGCGAAGGGGCCGTCGGTCATGAGAGTTTCATCATTCGCCACTCGCACGACCGTCGCGGTGTCCGGCGGATGCAAACCGCCGGAGAAGACCCAGCTGTTCGCCGCCTTGAGCTCGCGATTCAGGACGGCGAGATTGGCGACGATGGTCGCCATGACGTCGGGCGGCGGCGGGTTGCCGTTCGGTTGATACACGCTGAGGAGGTAGAGCGTCATACCGTGTACGTCGCGATGATGACGCCCGTCGTCGTCACGACGCTCTCGTCGAGGTGAAACTTCGCCATTGCGGCATCGTCGGCGAACATGCGCCGGCCAACGCCCAGCGCCAGCGGGTGAATCAATAGAATGAATTGATCGACGAGGTTGCGCCGCATCAACGACTGCACGAGCACACCGCTGCCGAGCACGCAGAGGTCGCCGCCCGGTTGGGTTTTGAGCGCGGCGACGGCGTCGGCGGCGTTGCCCGACAGCAGCGTCGAGTTCTTCCACGGCAGCGGCTCGTGCAGCGTCGTGGACGCGACGTACTTTTGCGTATTGTCGAGCACGGCGGTGAACGGATTGTCTTTCCGGCTTGGCCAGACCTTAAAGAAATCCTCATAGGTCCGGCGTCCGAAGAGGAGGTCGCCGTTCTTGGACATTCCCTTGGCCATGGCCTGGCCCTTGACCGCGTCGTTGTATTCAGCGGCCCAGCCGCCATGCGTGAAGCCGCCGCGAGTATCCTCGTCGGGGCGACCGGGCGCCTGCATCACGCCGTCGAGCGAGACGTTATTGACTACGACGACCTTGCGCATTCGCATCCTCCTGGAAGTTGGTCCGGCCGGCGGCCGGCGGGTTACTTCCTATACGAACGGGAAGTGCCAGGATCGACAGCATGCCGTTGCCGCACTGAACCGCAACGGACGGAGAGGTGATCAGTCGAGCTTCGTGCGGCGAGGGCTCTGGCGCGCTTGCGGTGTGGTGTCGACCGGCGTGCCGAAGTTTGGGTGTTGATCGATCCGGTCTATGGGTGGTGCAGGGAGGGATGTGACAGCGGGGTTTGACGATTCGGATTCGATCGACTCGTCCGTCGCCTCAGCAGACGGCGATTTGGACCGAGAGAAGATCGCGATCGCGCCTCCGACAACCATGATGGCGATCGCGGCCGCGCGGAGGCCGTCGTGCGGGCCGTGGACCTGGTAGGTCACGAAGCCGGCGAGCCAGAGGAAATGGCTGAAGATCTCGGTCCGCGTCAGCGGCTTGCGGAACCAGTCGGACATTCGTGGAATCTCTCCAATTCTGCCCAGTGTTTGAAGTGGCACGAGCCGGGCAGGTCGTAAGACCACTTCGGCCGCTTTACTCGGCGAGGCATAGCCTCCAGAATTTGCGGTAATGAAGACGCGCGCGATCATCCTCGCCGTTCTGCTGGTTGCCGGAATGCCACGGCAATCCGGGCTCCGACGGCCGCGTGACGTTCGCGCGGAGCAAGTACCGGGGAATACATCGAGTTCTCGGATGAGGGGTTCAACATTGTGCCGGCGAACGAAGCCTACAAGCTCTGGGTGAACTACTTCGTCTATGCGCTCACGCACTGAGCCTTCCGGCGACACAATCGTCCGCGCGGCGACCGCGGCGGATCTCGCGGCCATCGTCGCCATCTACAACGAAGGAATTCGCGGCCGCGGAGCCACGTTCGAGACGCGCGAGCGAACGGTGGCCGACATCACGCCGTGGCTCGAGCAGGCGACGCGACCGACGATCGTCATCGAAGAGCACTCTCGCGTCATTGGCTGGGCGCGCGCCGGCGAATATCGCGCGCGCGAAGCCTACGCCGGGATCGGCGACTTCTCGGTGTATGTCGCCGGCGACGCGCGCGGACGTCGCGCCGGGGACCGACTGTTGGCCGCGCTCATCACCGAGTGCGAGCAACTCGGATACTGGAAGCTGCTCAGCCGCATTTTCCCGGAGAATGCTGCGTCGCGCAAGCTCTGCATGCGACATGGGTTTCGCGAAGTGGGGGTGTACGAGCGACACGGCCGCCTCGACGGTGTCTGGCGCGACGTCGTGATCGTGGAACGCCTGTTGGGCGACGCACAAAGCGCGTCGTAATCGCGCCATCGTCGTCCCGCTGGCTGCCCGCTTTGTACCAAGGAACTTGCGGCGCGCGATTGATACTTACAATGTAAGGAATGGCACGCACCGCTCTTGGCGAGTTCGAGCACCTCGTGCTCCTCGCCATTCTCCGACTCGGCGACGCCGCGTACGCACCAGCGATCCTCGAAGAGCTCGAGACGCGCACCGGTCGCCCGGCGTCGCCCGGGTCGATGTATGTCACGCTCGACCGCCTCGAGGGCAAGGGTCTGCTGCGCTCCCGCCTGGCCGACTCCGGCGACGAACGCGGCGGACGTCCGCGCCGCTACGTCAGGGTCACCGCACTCGGCGTCCGCGAGCTACGTGCGTCGCGCGCCGCGCTCACCAAGTTGTGGCGCGGTCTGGAGGGAATCCTTGAACGCTCCTGACCGCGCGACAGTCACCGAGCCGCCGCGAGTCGCCGAGTGGCTCGTTCAAACCGCAGTCGAGCGATCGAGCTATGGCGACGCGCTCGTCGGCGACCTGCGCGAGGGGTTCGCGCGCACACTCGCCGCGTCACCGACCCATGCGCGCCGCTGGTACTGGAAGCGCGCGATCTCGATTTCCATTCGATATCTGCCGTCACGACTGCGCACGCCGCGCTCGCACGCAGCGAACACTGCGTTCACCGGAGACTCGGGCATGACGATCTTCTGGAACGATCTACGCTTCGCGCTGCGAACGTTGCGTCGCACGCCGAGCTTCACGATCGCCGCGATTCTCGCACTTGGCCTCGGCACGGGCTCGGCGGCGGGCGTCTACAGTCTATTGCGCGGCGTCGTACTTCGTCCGCTTCCATACAGTAGTCCCGAGCAATTGGTCATGCTCTGGGAAACGAATCACGCGAAGGCGCTCGAGCACGAGCCTATCTCGCCGGTGAACTTCAGCGACTATCGCGCGTTGACCAACGTGTTCAGCGATGCCGCGGCGTGGTGGCGTCCGCAGATCAATCTCACCGACGACGCCGGGCAGCCGGTTCGCGTCAACGCCATCGAGACGACAGAGAATCTGTTCACTGTGCTCGGCGTGCACCCGTACATCGGAACGGACTTCGTGGTTCATCCGAGGCTGTTTGGGCCGGAGCATCAGGCGATCATCAGTCATCGTCTCTGGGAATCGCGGTTCGCCGGCGATCGAAAGGTGATCGGCAAGGTCGTGCACCTGAATGGATTCAACTACACAGTGATTGGTGTGATGCCGGCGGGCTTTTCCTACCCGGGCGACACCGAGCTTTGGCAGCAGCTTCAATGGGATCTATCGCAGCACTCTCGCTTCGCGCACTTCATGGAAAGCGTGGCGCGCGTGAAGCCCGGCGTGACCGACGAACGCGTACAGCGTGAGTTGGCGACGATCGCGACGCGCCTTGGCGTCGAGAACAAGGCGTCGAATGGCGGTTGGGGCGCGCGTGCGATCTCGCTCGATCGCGAAGTCGCCGGCCTGTTTCGCCCGGCGCTGTTCGCATTGCTCGGCGCGTCGGGACTATTGCTGCTCATCGCATGCATCAACGTCGCCAACCTGTTGTTGGCACGAGCGGTGGCGCGACGTCGCGAAGTGGCACTCCGCGCCGCGATCGGCGCGAGTCGCCCGCGACTCATTCGCCTCTTTCTCACTGAGAGCCTCGTGCTCGCCGTGATCGGCGCCGGACTCGGTCTCATCATCGCGGTCGTGAGCGTTCGAGGCTTGCTTGCCTGGACGCCGATTCGTATTCCACGCGCCGAGGGAGTGGGTGTGGACTTCTCGATGCTGGTGTTCGCGACGCTCGTCGCGGCGATCACGGCGATCACGTTCGGGCTGGTGCCGGCGGTGTTCATGTCGCGCGCCGAGTTGCAGGACGCGCTGAAAGACGGTGCCAAGGGAGCGGGGACGCGCGGCCGCAGCCTGCGCAATGGTCTCGTGGTGGCCGAAGTCGCGCTGGCGGTCATTCTGTTGTCGAGCGCAGGGTTGCTCATTCGGAGCGTCGAGAAGCTACTCAACGTGAATGCCGGGCTGGATCCGACGTCTTCGATCACGGTCGATCTCCAACTTCCGGACGCCGCGTATCGCAACGACTGGGTGCGCGTTGGCCAATTCTATACGTCGCTCGCGGACGCCCTTCGTCCGAACCCGGAGATCACTGGCGTAGGGGCTGCGAACTTTCTTCCGCTCGAAACGGGCTGGAGGCTCGCCTACGAAGTTAGCGATCATCCGGTCGCCGCCGCCGAGGCACCGCAGGCGCAATTTCATATTGCTGATGAAGGCTATTTTCCGACGCTTCGCGTCCCGTTCGTCGCGGGGCGCAACTTCACGGCGCACGACAACATCCAATCGGTGCCGGTGATCGTGATCAACGAGACGATGGCGCGCCAGATTTTCCCGGGCCAAACGGCGGTTGGCAAGCGCATTTCCGCGAAGGTCCAGGGCATCGGCCCGCTCAGCAGGCGGCTTGTGAAGGGTACGGACTACGAAGTCATTGGCGTGGCGAAGGACATCAAGAACAGCTCGCTACGGTCCGTAGCCGAACCGGCGATCTATTTCGCCGAACGCCAGTTCGCGAGCATCAAGATGCATCTCGTCGTGCGCGGTCGCGGCGATCCTGCACGGCTGGCCACGTTGGTCCGCCAGGAAGTTCAGCACATCGATCCCGCCGTCGCGCTGGGCGACATCAAGCCAATGGATCGCGTCGTCTCGGAGTCGGTGGACCCGCCACGCTTCGTAATGTTGCTGATGATCGTGTTCGCCGGCCTCGCGCTCACGCTGGCCGCGGTGGGGATTTACGGAATTCTCACGTTCGCCGTGAGCCACCGCCGGCGCGAGATTGGAATTCGTCTCGCGCTCGGGGCCCAGCCGGCGGCCATGCTTCGGATGATCTTGCGCGAAGGCGTTGGACTAGCGCTGATCGGGTGCGCGATCGGAGTGGTCGGCGCGTTCGTGGCGGGCCGATCGCTGTCGGGCTTCCTGTTCGAGATCGACGCGTGGGATCCGGTGACGCTGGGCGGAGTGTTGGTTGTGGTCATCGTCGTCGCGACGATGGCGTGCCTGGTTCCTGGCCGACGGGCGGCGGGGGAAGATCCAGCGAGCGCACTACACGTCGAGTGAACAACAACTTGTCGCTCACCGATCCATCCATTCACCACCTCATAACTCGGTACTTGCACCAAAAGCTATTGTAGCGCCGCCCGCGGATCTTCAATGGTGGCGCGCCGAGCGGGAAGGTAGGCCGCAACCGCGGCGATGACCGCCATGAATGCGACGGCGCCAACCAGCACCGTGGGGTCGAGAGGACTGACGTGAAATAGTACCGACGTCATGAGCCGGGCGAAGGCGATCGCGCCGAGCAGCCCGATGATGATGCCCATACCCGTGACGAGCAGTCCCTCGCGCAACACCATGCCGCGGATCGCCGACCGCTCGGCGCCGAGGGCCATGCGAATGCTGAACTCGCGAGCACGAAGGCGAACGCCGTACGACAGCACGCCGTAGAGTCCCAGCGCGGCGAGCGCAAGAGCGACCATGGCGAACGTCATGAGAATTCTCAAAGTAAATACTCGTTGCGCGGCGCCGTTGCCGATGACATCGTCGAGCATCGTCGGCTTGTACATCACGAGTTGCGGATCGAGAGCGGAGAGCGCGCGCCGGATGTCGGGCTGCAGTGTTCGGCGTGGGTCGCGAAGCGCCACAACTTGCGTGAGCGCCCAGTTGCGGTCGCCGGCAAATTGACGATGCGCGTGGTAGACGTATGGCCGAGGACGGCCCTCGTTGTCGATGGCGACGTCGCCGACCACGCCGATGATCTCGCGCGGACGCCCACCGACACGAATCTGTTGGCCAACGGCGTCGACCTTCGGAAAGAGCTCATCAGCCAGACTCTTGCTGACGAGCACGCGTCGTGGGGCCGCCTCATTGTCCTGCGTGTCGAATGCGCGCCCTTTGAGAACTGGAATGCCCACGACACTCAGGTAATCGCCCGAGATCACCCGCTGGTCGCCACCGCTGTAGGCGCGCTTGGTATTGGCGAGCGGACCGGTCACCGCTCGCACACCCCATGTGTGATAGGCTCCGGTGGCCGGGAGCTTGGAGATGCCGCCCGCGGCGCGCACACCGGGTATCGCCTCGATGTCGGCCGCGAAGCGATCGTAAAATTGTCCGCGCGCCGTCGAGTCGTAGCGCGCGCTCGGCAGATGCAGCTCGAAGGTGAGAACGCCGTCGGTCTTCACGCCGAGCTCCACCTGCCGAATCTGCTGAAAGCTCGAGAGCAAGAGACCCGCGCCGACGAGCAGCACGAACGCGAGTGCCACCTGGGAAACAACGAGCCACTCTCGAAGGCGCAGCTGGCGCGCACCGCCGGTGGTCGAACGACTCTGACCGCGAAGGACGTCGCCCGGTTGCGTGCGCGCGACGCGGAGCGCCGGAGCAAGACCGAACAGCAGCGCGCTCACGGTCGCGATGACGAGTGAGAAGGCGAGCAGGCGCACATCGAGCGTGAGCGTGGCCAGACGCGGAATTGTGCCGGCGCCGAGCACGACGATCGCCGACATTGCCAGGCGCGCGACGATGAGACCGGCGACGTCGCCGGCAAGCGCGAGCGTCATGCTTTCGATCAGCATCTGTCGCACGAGACGCGTGCGTTCGGCGCCCAGCGCGGAACGAAGGGCGAACTCCTGCGCGCGCTCGGAGCCGCGGACGAGGAGCAGGTTAGCGATGTTGACGCAGACGAGAATCAACACGAGCGCCACGGCGCCGAGCATGATCTCGAGTGCCCGGCTCGACGAGCCGACGATGTCTTCCTTCAATGCGTAGAGCTTCGCGCGATAGTTCTTGGCGTCGGGGTATTGCTGCGCCAACGCGAGCGCGACCCCGTTGAGCTCCGCTTGCCCGCGGGCGATCGGGGTATTTGGGCGGAGGCGAGCGATGACCGTGAGATAGTGATTATCGGAGTTCGACGCGTCCTTGCCGGGCCCGAGGTCGAGCGGAATCCACGCGTCGATGGCGCCGGCCAACGGATCCGAGAAGCCCAACGGCATCACGCCGGCGACGGTGTACGCCTTGCCGTTCATCGTCATTGTTCGACCGACGGCAGCGGCGTCGCCATGCAACTGCTCTTCCCAGATTCGATGACTGACGACGACGACCGCCGCTCCATTCTCCTCGTCGGACTGAAAGCCGCGGCCGAGCTCAGGGTGAACACGCACGACGTCGAAGTAGTCGGCGCTGATCGGAAGAAGACGGATGCGCTGCGCGCGATCGCCTGTTCCGATGTCGGCGCCCGACTCGTCGTACGTGAGAATGGCGGCGGTGGCTTCGAACGACGACATGCGTTGGCGAAACGCGAGGTAGTGCACGGGCGTGACGAATTGTCGCTCGTCGAGCTGTTGGACTTCGTTTTGGAACAGGCGGACAAGCTGCCCGGGTTGCTGGTATGGCAGTGGCTGTAGCAGCACGGCGTCTACGGCGCTGAACACGGCCGTGGTGCCGCCGATGCCGATCGCAAGCGTGAGCACGGCGACGGCGGCGAAGCCGGGATTGCGCGAAAGTGTTCGGAGGCTGAAGGCAACATCGCCGGCCGAGTCTTCGAGGAGGCGCGTGCCGCGTGCGTCGCGCACATCGTCTTTCACGCGTTCAACGCCTCCGAGTGCGATGACGCTGCCGCGGTGTGCGTCGGCGTCGCTCTGGCCCGAGCGGCGCCGATACGCCGTTTCCATCTCGACGTGCGTGCGCAGCTCCTCGTCGAGCTCGCGCTCTTCGGAGCGGCGGAAGATGAGCGCGCGCACGCGCAGCACGATGTCTGAGAGAATGCTCATAGGTCACCTCCGACCATGGCGAGCTGGGCGCTCATGATGCCGTTGATGGCTGTGGACGCGCGGAGCCAGGAGACGCGTTCCGCGTCGAGCTGCTTGCGTCCGACGGCGGTGAGTTGGTAGTAGCGCGCGCGGCGATTGTTCTCGGTGACGCGCCACTCGGTCTTCACCCAGCCGCGCCGCCGCATGCGGACGAGGGCGGGGTAGAGCGAGCCTTGGGTGACGAGAAAGACGTCGTTGGACAGCCGCTCGATGCGGTGGGCGATTCCCCAGCCGTGCATCGGTTCGAGCGCGAGCGTTTTGAGAACGAGCATCTCCAGGGTGCCTTGGAGCAGCTCGGTGCGGTCGTCGGCCATGGCGTGTCTCTCTCCTTCAGGTGATCTGAAGGTAAGACACCGGCATGGGGGAAAGGGTTTGACTGAGCGACTATTCCGGCTTCAGCGGCCCGCGCGGGGCACTACGACGGGTTGCGTCCACGCGTGGTAGCCGTTGGAGTCGGTGATGCGCGCCCGGACGTAGCCTTCGTCGCCGCGGATGTGGTACTCCGCTTCGCGTCCGGCCACGGTCGCCAGGACGCGCCCGCCCTTGCCGACAAACTCGGTGGTGAAGCGGCGATCGTCGTTCGTGGGCGCATCCATGACCACGCGTATCATATGAGTGTCCGCCGCCTGCTCGCGCAGCGTCACACCGGTGGACGCATAGAAATCCCCACGGTGGAGCGCGCGAACGATTGCGTCGGCGGTGAGCGCGTCGGCGCGGACCATCACCCACGACCGGCCGGGGCGCGTGAGCTCGTACTCGTCGTTGTCTTTCGGCAGAAGGCTATGTTCATCGTCGTCGCCGACGGCAAACAACAATTTCCCGCGCGAGAGCAGGGAATCCCAAAGCGCTTCGGTTGACGGAACGTCTCGGCCGTCGGCGTCTTTCGCGCCGCGGTTGTTGACGCCGGTGTGGGCGTTGGCGATCTCCAGCAGCGTCGAGTCGGGGAGGTCAACGAGGTCGCTGAGCCGCACGGACCAGCGAAAGTTCGGATGATTTACCTGGGCGATTCCGCCCGCGGCGCGGATCGCTGCGATGTTGCGCGCGTAGCCTTCGCGCATCGTGATTCCATTGGCGAGGCCGCTCGTACCCAACGGCATGACGACGCTGCCGACGCCGAGTCCGTTGACGTGCGCCTGCCGCTTCTTGTCGGCGTGCGCCGAGTCGACGACGCGCTGGGTGACTTCTTGGCCGGCGATCAGCAGAAACGATCCCGGTTTTCCGTAAAGCCCGTTGAGCGGCGCCGGATCGGTGATCTTCTCGTGGTCGGTGATGAAGAGAAACGCGTATCCGTGGTCGCGATACCAGCGCGCCAGGCTGTCGGGCGGGCTGTCGCCGTCGGAGTTGAGCGAGTGCGTATGCGTATTCCCGCGATACCAATGCTGGGTTGGCGTCGATTGTGTCTGCGCCGGCAGCGTGGCCGCGGAAAGGATCAGCGTTGCCAAGGTCGCCAGGTTGTGCTTCGTCATTCTCTCTCGCGTGTCGAGCGGTTGAGCGAATATGCGCTCGTGCCGCGCGAGCGCCAATGGCCGCCTGCGTCTTGGCGGGATCGGTTGCGTCGTCGGCGCCGGCGACGCATCATCACGCACCCTCGAGCCCGCGATCAACCATGAATTGTGTCGAACACGCCGTTTGCCGCGCCTCCGTCCTTGCGTTCGCGACCCTGAGCGCCGGTGCGCAGCTACCGGCGCAGTCCGCTCCGGACGCTCATCGCGGCGACGTCGTCTACGAAACGTCGATCACCGACCTGCAGACGGCGATGACGCAGGGTCGGGCAACGTCCGTTGGGCTCGTCGACGCGTACGTCGCGCGCATCAACGCATATGACCACAAAGGTCCGGCGCTCAACGCGATCATTCGTCTCAATCCGCGTGCTCGCGCCGAGGCGGCGGCGCTCGACGCCGAGCGAAAGGCGGGTCACGTGCGCGGCCCACTGCACGGCATTCCAATAATTCTCAAGGACAATTACAGCACGACCGGCATGGTGACATCCGCGGGAACGATCGCGCTCGCCGCGCTGCAGACGTCCGACGACGCGTATCAAGTGCGCAAGCTCCGCGAGGCCGGTGCGGTGATTCTTGCGAAGTCGAACATGCATGAGTTGGCGAGCGGGATCACGACGATCAGCTCGATCGGCGGGCAGACCTGCAATCCGTATGATCCGGACCGCGCGCCGGGCGGATCGAGCGGTGGCAGCGGCGCGGCCGTCGCGGCGAGCTTCGCGCCGATCGCGTGGGGTTCGGATACCTGCGGCTCGATTCGCATTCCGTCGGCCGTGCACAACCTGTTCGGGCTACGTCCGACCAAGGGGCTTTCCAGCATCAGCGGCATCGTGCCGCTTTCGCACACGCAAGACGTCGGCGGACCGATTGCGCGCACGGTGCGCGACCTGGCCATTGGGCTCGACGCAACCGTGGGTGCCGATCCCGCCGATCCCGCGACGCAGATCCTCAACGGCGCCGCGCCGCCGCGCTTCGTCGACGCGCTCGACTCCACGTCGCTCCGCGGCAAACGGCTTGGTGTCATCGTCGCACATTTCGGAACGGAGGCGGACGATCAGGAAGGCACGCGCATTGTTCGACAAGCACTCGACAAGATGAAGGCTCGCGGCGCCGAGATTGTCGACGTCACCATCCCCGATTTGGATTCGGTGATCACTGCAGCCGGTGTGATCGATTATGAGCTCAAGTACGACCTCATGGACTTTCTCGCGAAGGTGCCGAACGCTCCGGTCAAAACGCTCGCCGAGATTCTCGACAAGGGTTTGTACAACACGGCGCTCGACGCGGGTCTCAGACGTCGAGAGCGCATGGGGACGCGGGACAGCGAAGCCTATCGCGCGGCCATGGCCATGCGTACAACGGCGCGCAACCTCGTCGTGTCGTTTCTCGACGCCAACAAGCTCGACGCGCTCGTCTATCCAACGGTGCGACAAAAAGCAGCGATCATTGGCGAGCCGCAGCGCGGCGCCAACTGTCAGTTGAGCGCAGTCACGGGACTGCCGGCGTTGAGCGCGCCCGCGGGCTTCACACCCGACGGTCTGCCGATCGGTGTCGAGCTGCTTGGGCGACCGCTCGCTGACGCGAAGCTGCTGGCAATGGCGTACGACTACGAGCAGTCGGTCCATCCGCGTCGTGCGCCGAGCACGACACCGGCGCTCGTCGATGGCACAGCACCGAGGCCGTCGACGTTCGTGGTGACGGCGCGCGGCACTGGCGCGGTGTCGGCGCATGCCAAATTCGCGTTCGACGCGAGCCGTCGCTCGCTCGACTACACGGTGCGAGTAGCGGGCGTTCCGGCGAGCCGAGTGTTCGCCGTGAGTATCGATCGCGACAGCGCAGGAAAAAAGGGTCCGACATTGCTGCGCCTTTCTGGTCCCGGCACGATTCAGTCGAAGGGGACGTTGACGCTCGGTGAGGCGGAGCGGCGCGATCTGCTTGCTGGTCGCATGACACTCGTGGTGTACACGGCCGATCAGCCGGATGGAACGTTGCGGGCGTTGTTGCGACAGTAACGACCGGGCTCGCGGGGGACTTAGACCACCGTGTTCTGCGGCGCGCCGCGCAAATAGGCGGTGACGTTGTCCACCGCGAGACGAAGCCCGGCGTCGATCACCTCCGGCGTCATGCCGGCGTTGTGCGGCGTGAGGACCACGTTCGGCAACGCGAGGAGAGGATCCCCCGACGCGATCGGCTCTTCGTGAAAGACATCGAGTGCAGCGCCGGCCAGGCCTCCGCGTAAGGCGCCCATGAGCGCAGATCGATCGACCAGTGCGCCGCGCGCTGTGTTGATCAGAAACGCAGTCGGCTTCATGAGCGCGAGTCGCGACTCGCCGAGAAATCCCTCCGTCTCTGGCGTGAGCCGTAGGTGCAGGCTCACGAAGTCTGCTTCGGCGAGCAGCGCTTCCAGCGGCACGTGCGTTGCGCCCGCGGTTGCCGCGCGACCGTTGTCCGCCCGCATGGTCGATATGAGAATTCTCATGCCGAACGGTGCCGCGAGCGCGGCGACGCGACGGCCAATGGCCCCGAACCCGATCAGGCCCAGCGTTTTGCCCTCGAGTTGAACGAGAAAGCCGCGCGGCCACTCGCCGGCACGGACGGCTCGATCCATGGCCGGAATCTGCCGTGCTATCGCGAGAATCAACGCCATGGTGTGCTCGGCGACGGCGTTCGCGTTCGCGCCCGGCGTATTTGCCACGGTCACACCGCGCGCCCGGCAGACGTCGAGGTCGATGTTGTTCGTTCCCGTGCCCCAAATCGAGATCATTCGCAGCCGAGGACAGGAGGTGAGCACGCGCTCACTGAAACGAGCGTAGGCGCGAAGGCACAGCACGATCTCGGCATCGCCGACGCGTCGGATGAGTTCCGCCTCCTGATCGGCGCCTCGGTCGGTAAACACGGTGACGTCAGCTGGCTCCGTCAGCGCGCGCAATTGCCGCTCGGCGGCCGTACCGGTCAACACATTGGGAAAGTCGTCGGGAACGACGATTTTCGGGCTCATTTTGATCCGCCTGCTCCGAGCGAAGTTGTGACGACGAGGTTACGGCGTTCCGACGCCTGGCGCCATGGTTCCGCGAGGCTCGCGACGCGGCGAACGCGATCCTGAAAGATGGATCTTGCGCGAGTCGTCGCCGCACATCGACGGCCGAGCGTGGCGACCGCCGCGCTTCGTGAGCCGATCTACACCGGCCTGAATCGCACCTACTGCGCGCGAAAGATCTTGGCGACCTCGCGTGGATCACTGCTCTTCGTGAGCGCGAGCATCAGGAGCACGCGCGCCTTTGGCACGTTGAGGTCGCCGGTGCCGATTGTCGAGGTCTGCCCGGTCTTGTTCGCCCCCTCGCCGACCGGAACGCTTCCCGAACCGGTGCGCGTGCCCACGACGACGAGGACGCCCTTTGCCATCGCGCGCTGCAGCGCGCGGGCTTGGAGCGGCGGAACGCTTCCGCGTCCGGTCGCGGCGACGACCAGGCCTTTCGCTCCTGCCGCGACGAGCGCGTCGACGTCGGCACCGTCCGCACCGATGTACGAGTAGATGATGTCCACCCGCGGCAGCTCGCGTATCGACGAAATGTCAAACGCAGCGGGCCGTTCGGCCGCCCGGTGAAAAACGATCGCTTCCGGGTCGGCGATGCCGAGGTCGCCGCGGTACGGCGCGCTGAATGCGTTCGGTCGCACGGCGTTCGATTTCGTGACGTCGCGCGCGGCGAAGATCTCGTCGTTCATCAGGATCATCGTTCCACGGCCGCGCGCAGATGGAGCAGCAGCGAGGCGCACGGCGTTGTACAGATTGGCTGGGCCATCGATGCCGATGCCATCGGCCGGACGCATGGCGCCGGTGACCACGACCGGCCGTGGATCGGCGATGGTGAGGTCGAGGAAGTATGCCGTCTCTTCCATGGTATCGGTGCCGTGCGTGACGACCACGCCGGCGAGATCGGGCCGCGCGCGAAGCGTGTCGCTGATGGAGTGCGAGAGCGTGAGCCACATTGCCGGTGTGATCGAGCTCGAGGCGACGTTGGCAAACTGCTGACCGGACACTATGGCAATCGAGTCGATGGCCGGAACGGCATGCAGCAGCTGATCGATGCCGACCTTGCCCGGCGCGTCGGAATAGTAGTTTGTCGACGCGATGGTTCCGCCGGTGGCGACGATATGAACGTGCGGCTTCGCGGTCTGCGCCGCGAGCGCGTTCGTCGAGGCGCAGCACAGCGTGGCGCCGAGGAAAGCTTGAAGAGTTCGCATTGGATGGAGTCTATGAGAGTTCGGCATGCGCCGCCATGTACCGGCGTCGTTGCGTCGCGGGAAGTTTTTCGATCGCGTACCGCAGCATGGTATGTCAAGCGATCGTCTCTCTTCTCGTACTTCACGCGGAATGGTGATGACGACGTGGCGCACACAACCCTGCCCTAGAGATCATCGCTATTTGAGCTTCATTTGCGCCAACGACACCGCAATCGCGTCCGCGACGCGATCCACCGACGCTTGCGGCGCCAACCAATTGTTGCAGAGTACGCTGAATTCGAGCAGACGCTTATCGGCGGTTCGGACATAACCGGAGAGCGATCGGACCATCGACAATGTCCCGGTTTTCGCGTGCACGTTGTTCTCGGCCGGTGTTCCCTTCATTCGCGTTCGGATCGTGCCGTCCACGCCGGCGATCGGCAGCGACTCGTAAAACAGGTTGAAGTTGGGCGACCGGCGCATGACGTCGAGAATGCCGATGATCGCCTCCGGAGAAATGAGATCGTTGCGCGACAGCCCGCTGCCGTCGCGCACGACATATCCGTCCGCCGGGATCTTCCAATCAGTGAACTGCCGCTCCACCACTCGGCGACCACTATCCGCGGTGCCGACGCCCGCGCGCTCCAGGCCGATTGTTCGCAGAAAGACCTCCGCGATCTGGTTCTGCGACGGCTTGAGAATCATCGGCATGATGTCGCGCAGCGGAACGGACTGCACGGTGAACAGCGAATCGGCGTGCGGCGCTGAGCCTTCCCACGAAGCGGACGGCTTCTCGTCGACCGCGATCCCGCGATCCTTGATCGCTTCGGTGAGCGCTGCGATGTACGCGGCGTCGGGATCGTGCTGCGCGATCGTGACGTTCGCGGTGTCGCCGAGTGCGATCTGGCCGCGCACGATGACGTTGCCGGTCGTCGTATCGTGGTAGGCGGAGATGCGCGTCCCCGTCGCGCTTCCGCCGCGGCCGCCGCGACCGCCCCGTCCTCCATTCGCCACAGGCGCCGTGTCGCGAGCGATCGTCACCGCGGCCACGTGCACGGTGGGATAGGTGCGTGCCGGCTTCGTCTCGACGACGGCGGGATCACCGGCGCGTGCACCCGGGCGTACGCGAAACGTGCTCAACCCTTCATTGAACAACAGCTCATCGACACCGGCGAACGAATTTCCATCGAGCGCGTCCCACGACCAGCCATAGCCGGCGACCGGTCCGGGAAACGCATTGCCCGACGCAACGACGCTGCCGGTGATGTGGCGAATGCCGCGACTCCACAGTGAGTCGGCGATCTCGCGCATCGGCGCCATCGCGTCGCCCTTCATGTGATCACTCGACGTCGGATCGCCGCGTCCTGTGACCGCGAGGTCGCCTGTGAGAGTTCCATCTGAGACGGAGCCGCGCGCCGCGAACGTGGTGCGGAATCGATAGTCCGGACCGAGTTGCTCGAGGATCACGGAGCTGCTGACCAGTTTCTGGTTCGACGCCGGGATGAACAACTTTGTCGCGTTCAGTGCATACAACGTGTCCGCGGCGAGTGGATCGACGATCAGGATGCCCCAGTTTGTCGTGCGGAATTCCGGAGCGCTGACCATCGCGTCGATGGTGCGCGCGAGAACGGCGTTGCTACCGGTGGCGCTGCGGGAGTCGAGTGCGATACGCGCGCTCGACGCCGGAGCGGGATTCTCGGTTGGCCGCGATTTCGCACAGCCGCCGACGGCTGTGAAGAGCAGCAGGCCGCATACGCTCGTTCGCATCGTGTCTCCTTGAGTCGTTTTGCGTTCGGAGGGAGTGGCCCAATACTGATGTCGCGCACCGCGTCGCGACAAGTGGTCAACGCGTGGTCGCCTTGCGGCGCGTGAGTGAGCGCTGCATGGTAGCGCATCGGTTTCGTTCCCTCGGGCGTAGTGCTACAACCCGCACGCGATCGCACAGTCGTGATCGCACCGATGGCCCCATCGGAGGAATTCAAATGAACGTGGCTTCGTCTCATTCCGCGCGACCGGCGAGCTCACTCGAACCCCGCTCTCGACGCGGCACCATTCGACGTGCCTCACACGCAATTGCCGTGGCACTCGCCCTTCTTGCCGCTCCGCGAGCGGCGCACGCACAGCAGGACGTCGTTGCCGGATCCGTCAGGGTCTCCGGCTCGGAGCGACCGCTTCCCGGCGCGCAGATTACCGTCGAAGGTCAAGCGGGCCGCGCCGCGGTCTCCGACGCCTCCGGCAAGTTCCGCATCGCCGGCGTCGCCGGCACACAGATCGTGCTGAACGCGAGACTCATCGGCTATCGCCCCGAAACGAAAACGGTGCAAATCGGCGCTACGGACGTCATCTTCACAATGACCGAGCGCGTGCTCGAGTTGGACCAGATGGTCGTCACCGGAACCGCGGGCGGCGCCGAGAAGAAAACGATCGGCACTGCGGTCGCCAGCGTTCCCGTCTCCGACGTCATGGCAAAGACCGCGGTGCCCAGCGTCGAAGGTTTGCTCAACGGACGCACGCCGGGGCTCGTCGTTCTCCCGCAGACCGGCCAAGCCGGCGCAGGCGCGCAGGTGCGCATTCGCGGTATCGGCACGTTCTCGTTGAGCAGCAATCCACTGCTCTATGTGGATGGTGTACGCGTCAACAATGGCAGCGACGGCATCGTTACCCGGCTCAATGACTTCGATCCCGAAGAGATCGAGAATATCGAGGTCCTCAAGGGTCCCGCGGCCGCGACGCTGTACGGCACCGAAGCCGCGCGCGGCGTGATCAACATCATTACCAAGAAGGGGACGGCGGGCTCCACCAAATACGGATTCACGGTCAAGAGCGGCACCAATTGGTTCCTGGACGCCGAGAACCGCATTCCCTACAACTACTGCAACGCGGCGACGAACTCGGCGTGCCGACTGAGCCCGTCCGATTCGACGATGTACAGCGTGAACGTGGTCAAGACCGAGCAGGCACGCGGTACGCCGCTCTTCCGAGACGGCGGCGTTCACAACTACGCGGCGAACGTCAGCGGCGGCTCGAGTCTCTTCCGCTTCTTCGCCTCGGGCGAGTTCAACGCACAGCAGGGCATCGACTACGCCAACGAGCGCGTGCAGCAGAACGCGCGCTCGAATCTGTCGGTCACCCCGAACGACAAGTTCGACCTCCAGGCGAGCGTGGGCTACATCAAGAGTCACACGTCCACGAGTTGCGAGGGTAGCTGCGGCGGAAGCCTCTGGGGTTCAGAGTATTCAAATCCCGCCAAGTTGCCGATGTTTTGCACCGCGACATCCACGCGAGGCTGCGGCTGGGGACGCGGATTCAACAGCTTCACGCCCGAAGCGTATCGCGCGAACCAGAATTGGCAGGACCTCAACCGCTTCACCGGCAGCGTGACCGCGAAGTACAGCCCGTTCCCGTGGCTCTCACACCGGTTCACCATCGGCAGCGACTACACGCAGCAGTGGGACGTGAGCTACACGCCGTACATCGTGAACGACACGATCGCGTTCTTCTATGGATCGGGCTTTGACGGCTCGCGGTCTGAAGGGCTCGCCTCCACATTCTTCAACACCTACGACTACAGCGGATCGGCGAACTTCAATGTGAATCCGAGCCTGCTGTCGAAGACGTCGTTCGGCTTGCAGTACTACACGAACTACAGCACGAGCATCGCGGCGTCGGGCACCAAGTTCCCCACACCCGGGCTCTCAACGATCAGCGCGACGTCGATCAAGGGCACACCCAGCTCCGGCAGCGCGCGAAACAACACGTTCGGCTTCTACGGCCAACAGGAAGCGTCGTGGAACGATCGGCTGTTCCTCACCGCCGCCGTTCGCGTGGACAACAACAGCTCGTTCGGCAGCGACGTGAGTTGGGTGACGTATCCCAAGGCGAGCGTTGCGTACGTCATCAGCGACGAGCCGCGGATCCGCGAGCATCTGCCGAACATGATCGACAATCTGCGTTTGCGCGCGGCGTATGGCGCGTCGGGCCAGCAGCCGGGCGTCAACACGGCGCTGCGGACACTCTCGCCGGTCGCCGGTCCGAACGGCGTCACGGTTCTCACGACCGGAACGTTCGGCAACCCTGATCTGCGGCCGGAACGGGTGCTCGGCAGCGAAGGCGGGTTCGAGGTCGCGATGTTCCACGAGCGGTTGGGCGTGGACCTCACGTATTTCCGCGACGTCTCGCACGACGCCATTCTGCAGAAGGGCGTCGCACCGTCATCCGGCTTCGGCGCGAGCACGCAGCTGATCAACGCGGGCCAGATCACGAAGTCTGGAATCGAGTTGGCGCTCAAGGGCCAGGTCGTCAATCGCCGCACGTTCGGTTGGGACATGAACTTCGTGGTCGGCACCAACAATGCGACGATCGACCGCCTCAGCGGCGCGCCGGGCGACACAAACGTCGACCTCGGCAACCAGGCGCATCGCATTGGCTACTCGCCGTACTCCTGGTTCACCTATCGCGTGCTGAGCGCGTCGTACGATCCGGTCACCAAGAAAGCGATCAAGCCGATTTGCGACGACGGCAAGGGCGGCTCGATGAACTGCTTTGCCGGTGACAACTCGCTGACGAACGCGATCATCGCGCCCAAGGTTTACCTTGGCCGGTTCATTCCGCGCGTCGAGGGATCGTACTCGAACAGCATTCGCTTCGGGCCGTTCACGGCGCGCGGCATGTTGGACTACGCCACGAGCTACAACCGCACGGACAACAACCTCCGTATTCGCTGCCAGCTCTTCCTCACCTGCCTCGAGTACCTCCAGCCGGACAAGACGGATCCGCGGATCCTCGTGCAGATGCAGACGAGCGGAACGCTGCGCGACTTCGTCATCCAGGATGCGAAGTTCCTCAAGCTCCGCGAGCTGTCGTTGACGTACGACGCACCGAGCAAAGTCGCGAGCCGGGTCGGCGCACACGACGCGTCGCTCAACATCTCCGGGCGCAATCTGCACACATGGACGCCGTACAAAGCGCTCGATCCGGAAAATCAACTGGGCGGCACCGGCGGCACCGATCAGGCCGAGTACCCGCAGCTGGCAGTGTTCATCGTGACCTTCCATCTGGCCTACTGAGGACGCGAAGACCGCGCACCAGCTCGGTCTCAGCCCAACTTCGGAATCATATATATGAGATTCATGGACAGCACCATCGGCCGGATACGACGCGGCGCTCGGCGCGCCGCCGGATTCACGGTCATCGGAGTCGCCGCGGCCACGGTCATCGTCGCGTGCGACACGCACAAGCTGCTCAGCGTCGAATCGCCGAACAGTGTTCCGGTCGCGCTGTTCGACGCGCCGGAGAACGCCGTGTTGATGGCCAACAGCGCCATTGGCGACTTCGAGTGCGGCTTCGGATCGTTCGTGCTCGTCGAAGGGCTCATCTCCGACGACCTGGCCGACGCGACACTCACGGCGGCCGCGTGGCCGCTGGATCGTCGCGACGCGAACACGCAGACCAACGGCACGTACGGGACGGGCGGATGCACGGCGACCAACACGCCGGGCGTCTACACGCCGCTCTCTACGGCGCGCTGGGAAGCGGACCAGGCGTTGACGAAGCTATCGGCATGGACGGACGCGCAGGTGCCCACACGCCAATCGCTCATCGTACAGATGAACCTGTACTCCGGGCTGAGCTACACGACGCTCGGCATGGCGATGTGCCAGGCCGCGTTCGATCTCGGGCCGGCCGTCGACCAGAAGGGGATGTTCGCGCTGGCCGAAAAACGTTTTACCGACGCGATCACCGCCGGCACGACCGCAGGCCTGACGGCGATGGTGAATGCCGCGTTGGTCGGACGAGCGCGTGTGCGCTTATATCAAGGCAACACGGCCGGAGCGATCGCCGACGCGCAGCTCGTGCCGAAGGGGTTCGTGCTGAACGTCGTCACCGCCGCGAACGATGTGCGTCGCTACAACCACGTCTACCTCGCAACGGAGCAGTCGGGCAATCTCTCGGTCGAGAAGCTCTCGCTCTCGCTGAAGACGGAGAACGACGAGTTGGATCCACGCTCCGCCGTGACGCAAACCACGCAGAAGGCGGCTGATTCGCAATCGCTCATCTATGTCCCGACGAAGTTTGGCACGGGCGCGACACCGAACAACACGGTTGGCGAGGCGATTCCGACTCCGGTTGCGCGCTACGAGGAGGCCCAGCTGATTCTTGCCGAGGCGCAGGGAGGATCGGCTGCCGTCACGATCATCAACGCGATGCGCGCGGCGGTCAACCTCAAGCCGTACACCGGCGCGACAGATGCCACGTCGATCAAGAATCTGGTGATCGATGAGCGCCGGCGCGTGCTGTTCGCCGAAGGCTTCCGCAACTATGACATTCAGCGCTTCAACCTCGCGCCGAGTCCTGCGGTTGGCACCGCGTACCCGCGCGTGGGCGGGACATACGGAACGACTGTCTGCCTTCCGCTGCCGGACGTGGAACGAATCAACAATCCGAATATCGGAACCTGAAGTAGACGAGCAGGCCACCAGAACTGACTGAAGTCATGAGCTGAAGACTCGCGGATCAAGACCGTTACTCGACGGTCGGGCCAGAGTGGGTTTGCGTGGCTCAACTTCCGTGTGTGCTTGTCGAGGTCGCGAGTGAGCGAGTCGAGCGTCCCTCGCTCCCGCGCGCGGGGTTGCGTAGTGCGCGCGGGTATCAACTACAAGAGCAGATCCTTCGCTGCTTACGGAACAATCCCGCGGCCGCCGCGACCCGGCAGCGGACCGGGCTCCGGCGGACGCGGCAACTTCTCATCACGCTGCGCCGCCTGCCACGCGAAGCTCGCGACGACCGCCGAGTTGAACTTCATGTCGTCGGGTTGCAGGCGCTCGTACACATCCTGGTTGGTGTGATGCGTGACGTTGCCATAGTCGAGCGGATCCTGAATGAATTGGAATCCCGGAAGACCCACGCCGATGTACGACAGGTGGTCCGTGCCGCCCGTGTTGGCGATCGTCAGCGTCTTCATGCCCATGCCCTTGAACGGATCCATCCAGGCGTCGAAGATCGGACGTTCCGCTTCGATGCCTTGCAGATAGACGCCGCGGATCTTGCCGCTTCCATTGTCGACGTTGAAATACGCCGCAAGCTTCTTCTGCTCGTCCGTTGGGTGGAAGCCGGTGCTGTCGCGCATTCCAAAATGCTTACGAACGTACGCAGCGGAGCCGAGCAGTCCTTCCTCCTCGCCGGTCCACAGACCAATGCGAATCGTGCGGCGCGGCTTGAGATCGAGCGTCTTGAGCAGACGCATCGCTTCCAACATCACGCCCGAGCCGGCGCCGTTGTCGGTCGCTCCCGTGCCCGAATGCCACGAGTCGAAGTGAGCGCCAATCATCACGACTTCGTCCTTGAGCTGTGGATCGGTGCCGGGGATCTCGGCAAGGACGTTGAACGACGTCTTGTTCTCAGGAAGAAACTTGTTCCGCATGTTCAGCTCGAGCACCACCGGCACTTTCTTGGCGACCATGCGCGCGATGCGACCGTAGGACTCCTGCGACACGTGCACGGTCGGAACGCGCGGCGCGCCGGCGACGCGTGATGCCCCGTTGTTCGTCCCGATATCGCCGCCCACGTGGCTGACGTCGCCGAGCAGGATTGCGCCCACGCCCTGGCGCATCAGCCAGCGAAGGGTCGTCGTGTCGGCGATGCTCAGCCCACCGCGCCCGCCGCCGAAGCCACCGCGCCCCGCGCCGCGACCAGCGCTTGCCGCGGCGATCGAATCACGCGTCGCCTGCTTTTGACACATGGCCGAGCGCTCGACGACTCCCGCACCGCCGCGTCCGCGTCCACCGCCGCCACGTCCGTTGGGATCAGGGGGCGCGGCCATTCGAGCGAGCGTGGAATCGGCGTACCGGCTTGCGGTCGCCGCGAAGGCGTTCACCGAGGAGTCGCGCGCCGGCGCGGTCATGAGGAATGCGTTCTTCAACTTCCCGGCGTACTTCTCCTTGAGCTCGTCGCTGCACCCGGCGGACACCAGCATCGCCGGTCCGGTCACGGCGCCGACCGTGCTTGCCGACCAGGCCTGCGGCACCGCCTGGACGATGAACGGCATTGGCGCGATGGCCATGAGCGAAAAGCGTTCGTTCTCCCACCCGAGTCCCACCGGCGTGTCCCACGTTTCCTCATGAACGTTGGACAGGCCCCAGGACTTCATTTGACCCATGGCCCACTCGCCGGCCCGCATCGCGTTGGGCGACCACGTGAGCCGCGGACCGTAGACATCGGAGAGCCAGCTCATGATGTCCATGACCTGACCTTTGTTCATCTCTTCTGATTTGATCCGCTCGATCGTGGTGACGTCGACCTTCTCCTGGGCCATGAGCGGCACCGGAGACGAGACGACTGTCGCCGCGAGAATGATCGACGTGCGAGCGAACCACGAACGCCGTGTCGACGGCGTTGGCAGGAATGGCATGTGAGAGCTCCAGGTGTGATACACGAATCAGCAAACAGGAATGGACAACGCCGCCGGCGCCGGAATGGGCCGCAGATTGTTCTTCGTCAACAGAGTATTGAGCGCGACGAGATCCTGCGCGTTCACCGTCTTCCACGTCGTGACGGCAGCTTTCAAATCGCCGCACGCTGCGGCGTACGTCCGCATCATCGGTTCGTTGGGCGCCATGTCGCCGGGATCGAGCGTGTTGAGCTCGCGGTTCATGGTGCCAATGATCGCCGCAAAGTTGGGCGCGGGCGGAGGTCCCGCAGGACCGCCACGACCGCCACCTCCACCGCCGCCACGTCCACCGCCGCCGCGCCCACCAACACTCAGTAGCTTCGCATCGAACGCCGCGGCCGCCGTCGCCACGTCGGCCGGCGGATTCGAACGCGTCAGATCGGCGATCGCGGTTCGCATCGCCGTCGCCTGCGTGTATCCGTCCCACGCTTCGTTCGCCGCGGCGTACAACTTCATCTCCAGGTCGTGCTGCGCGCGCAACTCGATCGCTGTGCTCGGCGAACGCGGATCGTTCTTCACCGTCACCGTCTGCGTGTACGACTTGCCGCTCACGGTGAGCTTGACGCCATACACGCCAGGAAGCGCCAGCGGACCTTCGGGACTCGCCGGCGTCTCGCCGGGATTCGCGTTGATCTCGTAGTTGTGCGAGAACGTTGGCGGACTGTCGTAGCGCAGGTTCCAGTTGATGCGATTCAGTCCGGGATTCATCGGCATGGGCATCAGCTTCTCGAGCCAATAGTCCGGCACCGCCGGCGGTGGTTCGTTGAGCGGCGCGATGGGCGCGCTCGACATATGTCGCACCACCTTGCCACTCGCGTCGCTGATCTCGAGCGTCACATCGCCGCTCGGCTTTCCGTTGATGGAGTAATAGATGATCGCGCCCACCGGCGGATTGGCTGCGTGCGGCATCTCGGGCGGGAAAGGCGTATCGCCGTTCATATTGCGCCGAACACGAATTGCGTCGCCCGGCTTGAACAGATGCGCCGGCTCGGCGGCAATACCCGGCGTCATCTGCCGGAGCGGCGAGAAGTCGTCGAGAATCCAAAAGCTGCGACCGTACGTCCCAACGACGAGGTCGTTGTCCTTGATGACGAAGTCGCGATACGACGTGTTCGGCAGATTCAATTGCAACGATTGCCACGCATCGCCGTCGTCGAACGAGACGTACACGGAACTCTCGGTTCCAGCGAACAACAATCCCTGCTTCTTCGTGTCGTTCCGAATCACGCGAGCAAAACTTCCACTCGGTTGGTCGGTGCGCAGACCGTTGATGATCTTCGTCCACGTTTTGCCGTAGTCGCGCGTGCGATAGACGTACGGTGTGTAGTCGCCCGACGTGTGATAGTCGATCGCCACATATGCCGTCGCCGCATCGAAGTGCGACGACTCGATCGTCGAGATGTCGGCGCGCGTGGGATTCGGCAAACCGGGAATGGTGACGTCTTCCCAGGTCGCGCCGTGATCCTTCGTCAGCTTGATCAAACCGTTATTCGTCCCGACCCAGATCACGCCGCCGTTCACACTCGACGGCGAAAACGATTCGATCGAACCGCCCGGTGCCGCGCCACGTGGCGGAGGCGTCTCGCCTTTCGGGTAGCCGAGATCGGCGCTGAGCTTCTTCCAATGCATGCCGCCGTCGATCGTCGACATCAGATATTGAAAGCCGACCATGAGCTCATGCGGATTCGTTGGCGACCACACGAGCGGTTGGTTGCCGACTTTGCGGAGCGCCAGGCTGGTGTCCATGTTCGGACTGATGTTGATCCACTGCCCGCTCGGGTACGTGATCTTTACGATGCCCGCCGCCGGTCCACCGGCGTAAATGATTTTTGCGTTGAGCGGATCGGGCACGATGTATCCAAATTCATATCCCGGCGTCGGCAGCCAATCGAGATTCGTGATCTCGCCCAAATCGCCGCGGCTCCGCGTGGCGATGGAGCCGGCGTCCTGCAGCGTGCCGTAGATCCAGTACGGATACGAGTTGTCTACCGAGATGTGATATGCCTGCGCCGTCGCCTGGTTGTACCACAAGCTCCAGGTGCGTCCGGCGTCGAGCGAGATCGTCGCGCCCTGATCGACGCCGAGGAACATGCGCTGGCCGTTCGTCGGATCGATCCACATGACTTGCGGATCGTCGCCGCCGGGCGCGCCCTTGAACGCCGCGAAGGTATTGCCGCCATCGAGCGAGCGATAGCTCGACGTGGCGAGCGTGTAGACGATGTCAGGATTCTTGGGGTCGACGTACACGCCCGACGTATAGTTGCCCTGACCGTTGGCGATGCGCCGGTCGGTCGCCGCCATCTGTCGCCACGTCGCGCCGCCGTCGTCGGAGCGGTACAGCCCGAATGTGCCGATCACGAACATGCGCTGCGAGTTCGTGTTCATCGCGATCGCGACGCACGTGCGGCCTGTGAGTGTCGGCAGACCACTCCCTGTGATTTCCTTCCAGGTCACGCCTTCATCAGTAGACTTGAATAGCGCGGTGCCGTTCGATCCGGCCGGTGCGACGGCGGCACCACCACCACCACCACCACCACCTCGACCGGCATTGGGCGCCGTGTAGTGCCGCACCGTCGTCGCGAGCATCACGTTCGGATGATCGTACGCCCACGCGAGCTTTTGCGCGCCAGTCTGTTCATCGACGAAGAGCGTCTTGGTCCACGACTGTCCGCCGTCGGTGCTGCGAAAAACGCCTCGCGTTGGCGACGGCTTGTGGATGTCTCCCTGCGCCGCGACCAAGACGAGGTTGGGATCGCGCGGATCAACGAGAATGGACGGGATTTGTTTCGAATCGTCGAGCCCCATGTGCTGCCACGTGGTGCCGCCGTCAGTCGTTTTGTAGACGCCGTTGCCTTCGTTGATGCCGCCGCCCGTGACCAAGTCGCCGCCGCCGGCGTACACCGTATTCGGATCGGACGGCGCAACCTCCACCGCCCCGATCGATGAGATGTCTTTGACAGAGTCGAACACGGGGAACCACGTGGTCCCGGCGCTCGTCGTCTTCCAAACACCGCCGAGCGGCAGGCCTGCGTAAAACACGCCGGGCTCACCAACGGCGCCGGAGACGGCGGCGATTCGTCCACCGCGGAACGGTCCGACGCTCCGCCAGACGAGTCCGGCGAGCAGGTCGGGTTGTATCGGCGACGCGGCGCCGAGCGCAAGCAGCCCGACGAGCAGGGCGCTCGTCCCGGAGATCCACCGGAATGAAGACCTGCGCGTCGATGCACTCATTACAGGGTTCCCCAGGTCGTGAATCTCGGCGGTTTTGGAAACGGCGGTCCTGCTTCGATCACGATATCGGTATGCGCGTCCAACTTGATCCCGCGTGGATCACCCGTGAATGGCTTTCCGTTGACCCACACCTTCAGGTTCTTGCCCTTGTCGCCGTGCGCCGAGGCCGCCGCCAGACGCGAGAGCGGCTGGCCCCAGACGTTGAAGAAGTTGCCCAGGGTGAACGAACGGTCTTTCGGCGCTTCGATGTGAATCACGCCGTCCGGCGTGTGCGTGTGCACCCAGTAGATGCATCGGCGCCCGGCCGGCTGACCCACATTGGGCGGGATGTCCACCGCCTTACCGTGATCGAGAATGGTGAGATGCTGATGAATGTGGATCCGCGACCCCTCCTGGGAGTCGCACGACATTCCGTCGATCGCCTGACCGGTTGCCTGTATCGGCCCGCCCTGAGGCGGACCGCTGGTTGCCGGAACGCCAAAGCCAAGCACGGCGGCGAGGGCGATCGGAGAGGCAAACGCCGTGACTGGACGCAACAATGACATGAACGAGTCTCCGAAAAAGAAGCAGTCTGTCGCTCAGCGACCGGCTCAGGATGTACAATACTGCGCATGGATCGCGCAACAGTAGTCCCCAAGCCTTAATGCCGGCCCTCCGCCCCGGCGCTGCAGGCGCCGACATCGACGCGCTGTTTCTCTCGTTTCAGCAAGCCGTCGTAGGACGGTATTCCCTGGAACGGGAGCTCGGACGCGGCGGCATGGGAGTGGTCTACCTCGCACGCGAGGTGCGGCTCGACCGCATGGTGGCCATCAAGCTGCTGCCGCCCGACCTGGCCGCGCGGCAGGAGTTGCGCGACCGGTTCATGCAGGAAGCGCGAACGGCGGCGCGTCTCTCCCACCCGTACATCATCCCGATCCACGCCGTCGACGAGATCGACGGCTTCGTGTTCATCGTCATGGCGTACATCGACGGCGAGACGTTGGCGCAGCGCATCGCGTCACGCGGGCCGCTGTCGGCCGACGAAGTGACGCGAATCATGCGCGAGGTAGCGTGGGCGCTCGCGTACGCACACGCGCAGGGCGTGGTGCATCGCGACATCAAGCCGGCGAACATTCTCATCGAGCACGGCACCGGTCGCGCGATGGTCGCCGACTTCGGCATCGCGCGCGTTGCGGACGCGGGCGGCGACACGGCGGTGGGCGTCGTACTTGGCACACCGGAGTTCATGAGTCCGGAGCAGGCGAGCGGCGACACGCTCGACGGACGCAGCGATCTCTACGCGCTCGGCGTGGTCGCGTATCTCGCGGTGACGCGGAATCTCCCGTTCACGGCGCCCACCGCGCAGGCCGTGCTCGCGATGCATCTCACGGTGACGCCGCCGCCGGTCGCGTCGGTGGCGCGCGGCATCCCCCGTCCGCTGGCGCAGGCGATTGATCGGTGTCTGCAAAAAGATCCGGCTGCGCGCTACGCGAATGGCGAAGCACTGGTCGACGCGCTCGCGCCCGGGATGGAGAAACGTGCCGAGGTGCCCGTTCCCATTCGAGTGTTCCTCGATCGGCGACGGATGGGCATGATGTTGATCCCCGCGGCGGTTGCTATTCCGTTCATGTCGGCGATCATCACGAGTCTGGCGCAACACGGTGGACGCTGGTCCCCGATTGTCGCGGGCGTGGGCACCGCGGCGTTTGTACTCGGCTTCCCGTTCGCCCTGATCACGTACCGGCTGCGCCGACTGCTGCGACTCGGCTACGGACTCGACGACATCGTCGCCGGTCTGCGTTCCTCCTTCGAGCGGCGGCGCGAGGAATTTCAATTCGAGTTCGGTGTCGCGCCCACGGCGCGCGAGAAGTTGTTTCGTGTCGTGGGGGCGACCGGGCTGACCGTCGGCGTGATCTCGACCGTCGCGATCATCGTCGGCGGACACGGAATCGCACGGATTGGTGCGCCGATCGCGTTCATGTCGATGTACGCGGGAATCCTAGCCACGGTGTTCAGCACGAGGTGGCGGCGGCTGCGCCTTGGCGCCGGCTCCGTGTGGGCGAAGTTCTGGGGCGGGAAACTCGCGCCCAAGCTCGCGAAGATCTCGGGGTTCAAGCTCGGGACCCGCGCAATGCCGGCCGATCGTCCGACAGAGCTCGCGATCGCGATGTCCGCCGAGGCGATCTTCGAGTCGTTCTCAAAGGAGCAGCGCGCCTCGCTCGGCGACGTCCCGAAAGTGTTGCACGGACTCGAGGCGCACGCGCGGTCGGTGCGCACGCGAATCACCGAGTTGGACCAAGCGCTTGGCGAGGTGCAGCGCGGGCCGTCGCGCGGCAGTTCGAACGAGCGACAGGACGCGTTGGTGGCTGATCTTGTCGCAACGCGCGAGCGCGCCGAAGCGCGGCTCGAAGAGTTGGTGACGGCGTTGGAGAATCTGCGGCTCGACCTGCTGCGACTGCGCGCCGGCGGCGGATCGATCGATGGGATCACGCTGGATCTCGCGGCGGCGCGGGAGTTTGGGGCCGAGGCGGATCGGTTGTTGGCGAGCGGCAAGGAAGTGGAGGACACGCTGCGCGCGACGACCGACCGAAAATGATCCGTTGCGACCTCTGCGTCGTCTGCGGTTCAATCAGTTGTTGCGCCCTCGCCGCTCTCCGAAATCGGCGGCCAAAAAAGAAGGACCGACGGCGCCGTGCCGTCGGTCCTTCGCATTCTCGGCCTGCAGGATCACATTGACATCACGCACCCGTACAGACGCTGGCGCTCGTGTACGTCGGTGCGGCGGACGCCTTCGTATCCCACCACACGGGCGTTGCGAAGTTGTCCGGCCCCTGATGCGCTACGGCCGCAGCGACGCTCGAACCGTTCGCCGAGGTCTCGGCCGTCGGGTAGTAGTAGCGGCGCGGGACGTACGCTACGATCGTGCCCGGGCCGTGCTTGATGTTGCTCGGAATGCAGGTGCGTCTCCACTCCGCCCACGCGTTGTAGCCGTCCGTGAAGAGCGCGATGTACTTCTGGGTCGCGATCTGCTTGAGCCCCGCCGCGCCGCCCTGGTAGGCGACCGACGGCTGCGCGAGGTAGGCCGTGATCTGCGCGGGTGTCACTTGCGTGGCGCCAACGTACGTAGACCACCGCTGCATTGACGCGGTGATTCCCGCGTTGTAGAAGCCCGCCGCGGCGCCCGGCGCCAGCCCACCCATGCTCCGCTCGGCAGCTTCAGCTTTTATAAATGAGAGTTCTTCGAACGTCATGAAGATCAGCGGCTGTTTGCCGCCGTTCGCGCCGATCGTTCCGTAGGCCGTGCCGCCGGGATAGAAGATGAGGCCCGGTCGCGATGCGATATTGAAATACTTGCCGGCCGAATCGGTGAGGAGTCCGTTGGGCATGCCGGCAAATTGCACGGCGCCGGCCTTTCCATTGGTGAAATCCACCGTCGGTGCCGCGTAGATTGGAACGCGCGGATCGCTGAGCCCGAGCATCAGGTTCATGAGCGTTTGCGACATCCGGAAATCGTCGCGCGTCTTGAGCAGACCGGCGATTGGATTGTCCGACACGCCGTCGCCGGGATACTTCAATTGCGCGTTGTCGGCGTTCGACGCGAAGACGCCGCCGGGTGCGGCGAACGCCTTGCCGAGCTCCGCGCTCGCCGTTGCCGGATCGACGTTGGCGAGGCGCATGGCCATGCGGGCGTGCAGCGTATTGGCGAATTTCTGCCAGTTGGCGAGGGTGCCCTGGTAAATCGGGTCGGCGCTGCCGAGCGTTGGCTCGCCCGCCACACTGGCCGCCATGTCCGTCACCGCCTTTGTGAGTTGCGCGAACATGGCGGTGTACACGGCTTGCTGCGTGTCGTATGCCGGCGAGAAAACCCCGGAGTCGGCTTTCAATGCCTGCGACCACGGGATGTCGCCGAACGCATCGGTCATGTACGAGATGTCCCACGCCTGCATGACGAGCGCCGGACCGTACGTGGCCGGGCGCTTGAGCGCGACGCCCTTGTTGATGACTTGTTGATAGTCTTCCAGCTCGCCGGAGTACGGAGCGGTCAGCAGTCCACCGGTGGAGGAGGCGTCGAGCCGCACGTAGCGATCCTCATCCGGATACTGCACCTCGGCCGTCTGCCCGGCGAGGAGGCCGGCATAGCGGAAGTTGTTCATCCAGCGCGGAACGGCAGAGATGGTCGCGTTGGTGAAGACGGGACCAACCGGTGCGTCGGTGGGGTTGTTCGGATTGGTATTGACGTTCGTGAGCTTGTCGCTGTTGCAGGCCGTTGCCGCCACGAGGGCGGTGACCATGGCCACGTGTGTAATACGCATGTGATGGCTCCGTGCGGCGGTCATGGAGTGATCCGAACGTTGAACCCAACGCTGCGTGCATTGGGCAGTGCGGCGAACTCCATGCCCTGCGAGTTGCCGTTGCTGTAGGCGAATTCCGGATCGATGTTGGGCACGTTCGTCCACGTGTAGAGGTTGCGGGCGATGAACGAGACGTTGACGGCGTTCGAGTACATTTTGTTCGCCACGGACTGCGGCAGATCGACGCCGACGTGCACCTCGCGCAGCTTGGTGTACGTGTCCTTGTAGACGAAGGCCTCGTGCAGCTGGAACAGGGCGTCCTGGTAATACTGTTCGGCGGTCACGTTGATCGTGTTCGGCTGGTGCGTCTTCGTGTCGATTCCCTTGACGACGAGCCCCGGGTTGTTCCAATCGACTTCGCGTCCAACGAGCGATTCGTTGAACACGCCGGAGTATTGGCCGAACATGTTGCTGATGCTGAAGATGTCGCCGCCAACGTGGAAGTCGAGCAATCCGCCGACTGTGAACGCCCTGTAGCGGAGCTCGTTGGCCCAGCCGCCGGTCCACCGCGGCTGGATGGTGCCGAGGATGCGATTGGCGCCCTTCGTGGGCAACCCGCCCGACGTCAGGATGTTGCCGGCGCTGTCTCTGGCGTAGGGAGCGCCGAACAGCGTGCCGTATGGGAAGATCTCACCGGTCTTCGGGTCCGGTGCGCGCGCTTCGACGTTGAGCGCCCACTGGCTGCCGAGATTGATGTTCGTCAAGCCGGGCGACAGCGCGCGCACGGTCTCATAATTATGCGAGAAATTGAACGAGGACGTCCAGTCGGCACGGGCGTTCCGGAACGGCGTCGTGGTGATCACGGCCTCGAATCCGCGATTGTTCAAATCGCCGGCGTTGATGCTGACGGCGCCGAAGCCCGACGCGTTGGACACGGTGAGGTTGATGATCTGATTCTTCGTGTCCTTGTTGTACCAGGTGGCGTCGATCGAGGCGCGTCCGTTGAACAGACCCATCTCGAAGCCGCCTTCGCTCGACGTGGTGAGCTCGGGCTTGAGGTTCGCGTTCGCGATGGTATTGCCGAGGGTGAACAGGGGCAGCGAGCCAAATTTCGTCGACTGTCCCGAGTAGGTCGTCGCGAGCTGGTACGGCGACGCGTCGGCGCCAACCTTGGCGTATCCCCCGCGCAGCTTGAAGTACGACAGCGGCCCGCGTCTGATCGCCGGCAGCAGATCGGACAACACGAGCGATGTGCTTACGCCCGGATACGAATAGTTGTTTTCGCCGGGCGGCAGCGTCGACGAGGCATCGCGGCGAAGACTGCCTTCCACGGTCCACCACTCATTGAGCGTCATCGCCAAAGAGCCGAACACGCCGTTGACCAGTCGGCGCTGCGTTCCGTTGTTGATGCTCGGTGTAATGCCGGCGTTCGAGACGTTGAAGATGCCGGGAACCAACAAGCCGGAGGTGCTCATGCTCGACGTCGTCAGCAACTCGCGGCGCTCGTTCCCGCCGACATTCGCGCGCATCCTGAAATGCGACCCGAGCTGGCGGTCTGCCGTGACGAGAAGATCGAGATCGGTTTCGTTGCGGTATTCGTCGGTGAGACCAAGGCCGCCGTTGTAGCCTGGGTCCGCATAGTTGATGTTGCCCTTCGCGATGTCGCTTTCAACATGGAATCGATAGACGTCCGATCCCGCGCTGAGCGTTGCCGACACGCCGTCGGCGATCTTGTATCGCGCCGAGGCCGACCCGAAGAACCGGTCGCGCACGTCCTTCAGCGGGTTCGCCGACTGCATCCAGTACGGGTTGTTATGGTAATTGTAATTCCAGTTGTATAAATTACCGAACGAGTCGTAGTAGTTCTTGAGCGCGTTCATGTCCACCTGGCGGCCGAACCAGATGAACTGCTCGGTGATTCCCGTGTTGTAGCCCACGCCGGGCCGATTCTGGCCGCCGTTCTTGACGTATTGGAGCTGGGTGTACGCGGACAACCGGTCGTTCACCTCCAGCGAGCCGGTCATGGACGTGGTCAACTTCTGGAGCAGCTCGTTCGGGATGTACCCGCCGGTGTTCTCGGCGCCAAGCGACAGGCGGGCGTTGGCGCGATCCACGCCGCCGCGAAACGCCGCGTAGCCCGTTCGCGTCTGGCCGGTGCGGAAGAACGATTCCACGTTCTCCGGATGCGGAATCCACGGGCCGGCCCCGGTGAACTGCATGCACGGCGTCGTATCGTACGTCTTGGTTCCCTTGAGGAACGTGCAGCCCGTGGTCCGTCCGTCGAGACGAGGACCGTAGCTTTGGTCGTTGCCGTCCTGAACGCCGCCGCCCTGGCCGTCCACAAACTTGAATTCTCCGCCCGCGCCCTGTCCGTAACTGTTCTGGTACGTCGGAAGAACCGACGGCGCTTCCCAGCTGTTGCTGGCCGAGAAGTCGGTGGAGATTCGGCCGCCGGTGGCGGTGCCTTTTTTGGTCGTGATGAGAATGACGCCGTTCGACGCGCGCGATCCGTAGAGCGCAGCCGCGTTTGGTCCCTTGAGCACGGATACCGACTCGATATCGTCGGGATTGATGTCGGACATCGCGCTTCCATAGTCGGCGCGCGCTCCGCCCGGACCTCCGCCGTGATCGGCGTTCGACATCGGCAGCCCGTCGACGATGAACAACGGATCATTGTTTCCGTTGATCGAGTTGGCGCCGCGGATGAGGATCTTTGACGAGCCACCCTGCGTTCCCGCGCTCGTGATCTGCAGTCCGGCTACTTTGCCTTGCAGCGCGTCGATGACGCTCGTGGTGGGAGTACGCTCGAGCTGGACCGCGCTCACCTGCTGAACCGCGGTGCCGAGCTGGCTCTTTTCCGTGGCGACTCCCATTGCCGTGACGACGATCCCTTCGAGCTCGGCTGCGGCCGACGCGAGGGTGAAGTCGCTGGTGACGGTGGCGCCGGCCAGGGCGATGGCTACGGTCTTGGGCGCGAATCCGATGCGCCGCACCGAGATGTTGACCGTCTGGCCCGCCGTCCGTCCGGCGCGGATCGCGAGCGAATACCGGCCATTCGCGTCAGTGGACGTGCCGAGGTTGAGCGAGGCGATCGCGACGGTCGCGCTGGCGATTGGCGTGCCGGCCTCGGACATGACGCGCCCGGTCACTGTAGTCTGCGCGGCCGCCTGTGCCGCCCAGATCCCGCTCGCCAGCGTAGCCAGCGATAGCGCTCGCAACAACCGTCTCATGTGTTCCTCCTCCGTTGGTCAGATTTCGCGGTCGCGACGAGTATGCGGCGACTCAACGGATGTGGCAAGACGGCCTGATCCTGGGATGAGCACTAAGAATTAGATGACGAATCACCTATTTGAAGATGGTCGAGCGACGGGCGCATTGGCGGACCCAGCCTGTGGATGCCCCAGACCGCCAACGGTTCGGCTTTCACCTTCTGAACGACACGGCGCCCGTCTCGACGAGCAGGTTGATGTACTCGGAGACCACTCGCAAATCGACGGGCTCGAACTCCGCGCTCACGGCATTCCGAATCTCGCTCACCGATCGCACGCCGTCGACGAAATTCAAGATCTCATACGTGACGTCGGCGCTGTTCGCCAATCGATTGATCGCGATCTTCCCCGCCTTGGCGCCGGCGCGCTCGAGCAACCAATCGCCCGTGGGGTCGAGCGGTCCCTTCACGAGTGACGTGCGCACGGGCACTCGCGGGTCGGTGAGCGGCCCCGCCGCGCGCGGAGGCGGCTGAATTGGCGACGACACCGTCGCAAGCACGCTCGAGAAGTTCGTTGTCAAACCGGCCACCAGGTGCTCCACAAACTGCGCGTCCGGTTTGGGGCCCGCGCCAATGTCCGAAAAGCGGGCGATCGAACGCAAACGCCGCTGCTCACGCAACAGCCCCTGCGCCGCGATGTTGCCGGCCTCGTCGCCACGGCCCGCCGACGCCATCACCAGCGCGCGGCGCTCGTCCTCGGCCATCCGCTCATGAGCGTTCGCATAACTCAACCGGAGCAGGGCCGAGCCGTGATCCGGCATCGTCGCGAGGTAGTACCCACTCGCCGCGGCAATGAACGCCGAACGTTTGATCTTCGTGGGCTCGATGTTGTCGGGCAGGTCGCCGGTGGTATGGATATAGACGTCGGGATGATCGCGCAGGTAGACGGCCGGAATTCCGAAGCCGCTTTCCTGATAGATCCAGTGATCGCTGCCGCTCTCGTACGGCGTGATGTCGGCCCAGAACGCGTCCTTTGAACCGCCGGGCGAACGAATGGCGCGGGTGAAATCGCCGTCGCCGGCGGCGAGAAACGCGCCTTCGATGACGTATCGACCGAACGTCTCCTCGACGTCGTCGGTCACCGTCGCAATGGACCACGGCGATCGGGTCACGTGGAGAACCGACTTCGTGATGAACGGATCTCCGCCAACCATGTCGAGGTGAATCGCGGCGCGAATGCCACGCGCGATCTCCGGATACTTCGTGAGATACGCGATCGTGCCGGTCATCTCGGACGGCCAGATGAATCGGATGGTCCGCACGGGTGGCGGAATTCGCTTCGCCGCGATCAGCGTCGACAGCGTGCGGGCGATCTCCATGTTGGCCGCGCAACCGCTGGCGTTGTCGTTCGCGCCCGGCTTTTCGTGATCGAGGTGGCAGCTGAACGCGATCTCACCCGCGGTGCGATCGCTGCCGGGAATCGTACCGACGAGCGTCTCGTACTGCATCGAGTCGTCGTTCCGCGCACGAACCACGGCGTGGAGCATGATGTGCTCGAGCCGCGTCAGACGTTCCTGCAGCGCGCGCGCTTCGCGGAGCGAGACCATGATCGCGAACGTGTTCTTGTGTCCGCGCGCGTCCAAATGGCCCCAACGAATCAAATCCTGATCGTCGCGCCACCACGCGCTCGGCTGGTTCGCCGCGTAGCTCACGAGGCCGAGCGCACCGCGCTGCTCCACCGCTTGCTTGTGGCACGCGGACGGCGTCGCATCGCACAACACGAGCTTGCCGCGAACGTCCTTGCCCTGGTATTCGTCGTCGCGCGCGCCGCTGCCGACGTCGACCAACTCAGCGGTCACGTCGGCGCTTTCGCTGTTGTCGGCCACCGATAGCCGGACGTCGTCGAATGAGGCGATGCGCCGCGCCTGCGGAGTGATCTCGTCGAGCGAGCCGCCCTCCACGCGCCAGCCGCGATTGCCATGCAACGAACCGAAGTAGGTGTTTCCGTCGCCGGGAAAGGTCTCGACGTGCACGTCGCTGAGTCCCGCCGCTTTGGCGCGATCCATCATGTATGCGACGGCGTCGTGAAAGCCGGGCGACGCGGGGACGCGGTGCATGAGCGCCAGGTGCGCGACGTGATCCTTGGCGGCAACACCGGAGAGTTCGTCGTCGAGAGCTTTCAGGATCGAGCGGTCGAGCAGCGTCTCGGCGGGACGCGCGGGGACGGATTGGGCGGAGAGGGCGGTAGACGAGATGAGGACGGCGGCGGCGAAGGCTTTCATGGCTGGACAGTGGGCGGGCCCACCAGCCGGCGCAAGCGCGAATGGTTCAGGGGTCGGCTGGGCAATTTACTGAAAGCTGATCTCTGTCTCCGGTAGCGCGCATTTGGGCCGCATCGTACAATCACCGTCTCCCCTCTTTCGCACTAACTCTCCTCCTGCCGCGCTACAATATGAAGTCCGTCCTCGCCTCGGCGCTGTGCTCACTCGCGCTCGTCACCTCGGCCGTCGGTCAGTCGCCGTCCGCCTCCGTTGCGGGCCCGAGCTGGCTGCGCTATCCGGCTATCTCGCCCGACGGAAAGACAATCGCCTTCACCTACAAGGGCGATCTCTATCGCGTGGCGGCGTTGGGCGGCCCGGCGTCTCCGCTGACGACGCACGCGGCGCAGGACTTCATGCCGGTCTGGAGCCACGACGGCAAACAGATCGCCTTCGCGTCCGACCGCTACGGCAACTTTGACATCTATGTGATGCCGTCCGAGGGCGGGGAAGCGCGGCGCCTCACCTTTCACTCGGCGAGCGAGTATCCGTACAGCTTCACGCCCGACGACAAGGGAATCATCTTCGGCGCCGCGCGCATGGACGCGGCGGCAAACCGCGAGTATCCCACCGGATCTCAGCCCGAGCTGTATCAGGTCCCGGCGGCGGGCGGCCGTCCCATTCAACTGTTGACGACGCCCGCCGAGAACGTGCGGACGAGCAAGAATGGCCAGTTCCTGATCTATGAAGACAAGAAGGGCGGCGAGAACCAGTGGCGCAAGCATCATGTCTCGTCGATCGCGCGCGACATCTGGATCTATGACAGCAAGGCGGGCACGCATCGCAAAGTCACGACCTTCGCCGGCGAAGATCGGAATCCGGTTTTCACGGACAACGACAAGGCGTTCTACTACCTGAGCGAGGAGAGCGGATCGTTCAACGTTCACAAGATGAGCGTGGACGGCGGCAAGTCGCAGCAGGTCACGTCGTTCAAGCAGGTGCCCGTTCGCTTTCTGAGCATGGCCGACAACGGCACGTTGTGCTTCGGCTTTGACGGCCAGATTTACACGATGAATTCCGGCGCCCAGGCGAAGAAGATCGACATCGCCATCTCGGCCGACAACAAGGCGAACAACGAGCGCATCATGGCGGTGAGCACCGGCGCGCGCGAGCTCACCGTGTCGCCCACTGGAAAGGAAGTGGCGTTCACCTTCCGCGGCGACGTGTTTGTGAGCGGCGTCGAGGGCGGCGCGACCAAACGGATCACGACCACGCCGGAGAATGAAACGGGCGTGGACTTCGCGCCCGACGGGAAGTCGATCATCTACGCGTCGGAGCGCGGTGGAAAGTGGGGCGTTTACGAAGCGCGCCGTCAGCGCGATGCCGAGCCGTATTTTTTCGCCTCGACGGTCGTTCGCGAGGCCCCGGTCATCGTCAACGACAAGCAGAATACGCAGCCACAGTATTCGCCCGACGGCAAAGAGCTCGCGTTCATCGAGGATCGCAATACGCTCAAGATCTACAACGTCGCCACGAAGCAGTCGCGCACGCTGCTGACCGACAAGGAACTGTTCGGCGGCGAGCACCATTACGAATGGAGTCCCGACAGCAAGTGGATCCTGTTCGATCTCGACATCCCGGGCATCGCGCCCGGCGAGGTTGGTCTCGTGCGGGCAGACGGCACGGGGAAGGTTGTGAATCTCACGGAAAGTGGATTCAACGACGGTCGCGGCAAGTGGATTCTTGGCGGCAAGGCGATGCTGTGGTTCAGCAACCGCGACGGGCTCAAGTCGGTGGCGCAGTCGGGCGCCGCGCAACAGGACGTCTACGCCATGTTCTTTGATCGTGATGCGTTCGAGCGTTTCCGCCTGACCAAGGACGAATACGCGTTGGTCAAAGAGCAGGACGACAAGCTGTTCAAGACCAAGGCCGATTCGGCCAAGGCGAAAAGCGACAGTGTGAAGGCGGAGAAGAAGGATCTCGTCCTCGACCTCGACGGTCTCGAGAATCGCAAGGCGAGGCTCACGATTCATTCGTCGTCGCTCGGCGACGCACTGGTGAGCAAGGACGGCGAGATGCTCTACTATCTCGCGCGCTTCGAGAAGGGAATGAACCTCTGGTCCACGAACCTGCGGACCAAAGAGACGAAGATGGCGCTCACGTTGAACGCCAACGGCGGCGGCATGCGGTGGGACAAGGAACAGAAGTACATCTTCCTGCTCGCCGACGGCGCGATCTCGCGTATCGATCCGTTAACCACCAAGCGCGACATGGTGGCGTTGAGCGGTGAAGAGGCGCTCGACGTCGACGCCGAGCGTGCGGCGACCTTCGATCACGTGTGGCGGAGAACGCGCGACACGTTCTACTCCAAGGGCTATCACGGGATCGATTGGATTGGCCTCCGGCCGATCTATGCGAAATACCTGCCGTCCATCGGCAACAATTATGAGTTTGCTGAAATGATGGCCGAGATGTTGGGTGAGCTCAACATCAGCCATAGCGGCAGCACGTATGCGTCGTCCACGCCGAACGATGACGCCACCGCGTCGCTCGGTCTCTTCCTCGACCAATCGTACGTCGGGCCCGGGGTCAAGGTCACCGAGGTGATCAAGGACGGACCGCTCGACCGCGTCGGCGTGAATGTTCGTCCGGGAATGATCATCGAGTCGGTGGACGGTCGCGCCATCACTGCGGACAAGGACATCGCGGAGTTCCTCAACCGCAAGGCGGGCAGGAATGTGTTGCTCGAAGTGGTCGATGGCGCGGCGAAGACAGACGTCGTCGTGAAGCCCGTGAACGCGGCGGAAGAAAACCGCTTGTTGTACGCGCGATGGGTCAAGCGCAACGCGGACGACGTCGACAAGGCGAGCAATGGCCAACTCGGCTACGTGCACATCCCGGGCATGAACGACGGCGCCTACCGCTCCACGTTCGAGGACATCATGGGAAAATACGCCACGCGAAAGGGCGTGGTCGTGGATACGCGCTTCAACGGCGGCGGCGATCTCGTTGCCGACCTCGCGATGTTCCTGAGCGGAAAGAAGTTCTTCGACTACACGACGGACACGCGGAGCACCGGCTACGAGCCGAACTTCCGGTGGACGAAGCCAAGCGTGGCGTTGGCGAACGAGGCGAATTACAGCGACGGGCATTGCTTCGCGTACGCGTACAAGGATCAGAAGATCGGGCCGCTGATCGGAATGCCCACGCCGGGCACATGCACGTTCGCCGGCTGGGAGACGTTGCAGGACGGCCTGCGGTGGGGCGTACCGGGCGTAGGAGTGAAGGACGCGAATACCGGCAAGTATTTAGAGAATTCTCAGACTGAGCCGGACATCAAGCTCATGAACGAGTATCATCTCGTGAACAAGGGCCGGGATCAGCAACTCGAGGCGGCGATCGCCGCGTTGCTCAAGATCATGAAGCCGGCCGCGACGGTGCCCTGAGCCGTGCGAATCGTCCACCGAGCAAGCCAGCGAGCGGTCCACCGCGGTTGCATCATCGCGCTCGCGGTCACGAGCGCGCACTCCGCCGGTGCCCAGAGCGCACGCCGGCCGCTCGCGGCGCACGACGTCGACGACATCGCGCGCCTGGAAATGCTCGAGGACCATCGCGAGTTCAACAGCGCTGATCTGGCAAGGATGCTCGCGGCCGCGCACTCGGAGGTGCGGCGTCGTGCGGCGATGACGGTAGCCCGCATCGGCGACAAGCGCGGCATTGCACTGCTACGAGCCAACCCGCTCGATGGCGATACCGCAGTTGCGGCCACGGTGGTGTTCGCCGTCGGACAGCTTCGGGACACACTGACAATCAGCTGGTTTGATTCGCTCTTGTCGAACCCACGTTCGGCTCCAACGGTGCTCACGGAAGCGGCGGCCGCGCTCGGGAAAATCAAGACCGGCGTGGCGCGCGAGGCGCTCGCACGCTTTGTGTCGAATGCCGTGCCGTCGGCGAGAACAAATGCCGCGCTCGGCGAAGCCCTGCTGTCGATCGGGCGATCGACCGCTCGCGGCGACATCGCGCCAATTGTCAAATGGACCGCGTCGCCCAGCGAAGAAATACGTTGGCGTGCGGTGTGGGCGCTCTTTCGTGCGCGCGATCCTGGCGCCGTGCCAACCCTCCTTGCGCTGAGCGACGACAAATCGGCGCTCGTGCGCTCGTGGGCGATGCGTGGACTCGGCAGGACGCAGGCGGATTCCGCGATGAGTGCCGCGAAGGCGGAAGCGAGACTCCTGTCCGCCGCCGGCGACGCCGATCGTCGCGTGAGGACCGAAGCGGTTCGCGCGCTCGCCACGTACTCCGATCAGCAAGCCATCGATGCGCTCGTCAACGCCCTTGCCTCGAGCGATACGTGGATCTCGGTGAGCGCCGCCGAGGGATTGGGACGCATCCGCGCGGCGACGACGATTCCGGTGCTGGCGGCGGCGGCGAGCGCCGGTCGTCCGTGCGCGTTGCGGATCACCGCGATGCAAGCGCTGCAGACCTATGCCGTGCGGGATGCGATTGCGGCCGCGATCGAGCTCACGCGCGACTCCATTCCGTTCTGCCGTCTCACCGCCGTGCAGGCGCTCGCCCGCGACACCACTGGAACCACCGCGCACAACGTTAGAGCGCGCGCAGCGGTCGAGGCCCTTCGGAATGATCCGAACCCGGCCACGCGACTGGCGGCGTGGCAAACGCATTTCGTGCTGGCTGATGCCGATCTCGACGTCGCGGCGCGGCGCGCGATGCGAGCCAACGATATTGCGTCCACGGACGCCGTCGTTCGCACCGCCGCGCTGCGATCGATGGCGGCATGGGCGGATTCGGCCGACTTGCCGGTGCTATTAGACCTCTATGACAAAGCGCGGAACGACGCGTCGCCGCAGGTAGCGTCCGCCGCCGTCGCGGCGATCGCCGGCGTTCAGCGCCGGCAACGCACCGGCGCAACACAGTTCCTCGCGCGCTTTCCCGCGCCTCAGAGTGCGTCAGCCCGACGAGACATCGAACGCGCATTCGGCGCGGCCGCGCGCCAAGCCTGGCCACCGGTGCCGCCGTCGTCGCGCACGCTCGCCGAGTATCGTGAGATCGTCGAGCGATGGGTGGTGCCCGATTACAATGGGAAGGCGCGACCCACGGCGCGTTGGGAAACGCCGCGCGGCCCGATCGATCTCGAGCTTTATCCCGGCGACGCGCCGATTGCCGTCGACGACTTCGTACGGACGATCGAATCGGGCGCGATCGTTGGAACAGAGTTTTCGCGCGTTGTGCCCGACTTCGTGGATCAACAACGCACGATTCGCGACGGCAACATCCTTCGCGACGAAGTGAATCGTCATCGGCTCACGCGCGCCAACCTGGCATGGGCGTCGGCCGGCCTCGATACGGGAAGCCCCGGCTACACGCTCAACCACACTCCGCAGCCGCACAACGAAGGCGACTTCACGTCGCTCGGCCGAGTGATCCGCGGCATGGACGCCGTGGATCGTATCGAGCTGGGCGACCGAATCACCGCGGCGAGGATGTTGGTCAAGCGTTAGACGATTTCCACAGGCAGGCCGAGGAACTTGCCGTAGCGCCGTGCGGCGGCCGTGATCGCGCGGCGCTCGCCCTCTCGTGCGGGACTCACCACGTTCAACGCTACCGCGACCACGTCGCGCTTGATCGTTCGCGTCCAACCGCCGACGAGCCGGCCATTCACGATGATGACGTGGCGCGCGAAGACGACGTTTGGATTGCCTAGCGGAGTGCCTGATACTGCATCGCCGATGGCGCTCCGATCTTTATACCCAATGAAATACTCATCGTAGTTGGGCAACAGATGCGCGAGCGGCGCCGGGATTTTCGTCGCGCGTTGTCCGGTCGAAAGCCAATACACGTTCTTCTCGATGGTCACGTGCTCGAGCTCCGGCTCGATCGAGCGAACACCCTTGGTCGCGTCGGCCACGGTGAGCCCGGACCACCAGGCGAAGTCGTGCGCTGTCGCCGGCCCGCGCGTGGTGAAGTACCGGCGCGCGAGCTCGGCCAACGCTTCATCGCGACGCAGTGCGTTGGCCGGAGGCAAGCGCTCCTCGAGGAGCGCGTAGGTCGCCTGCTTCCCGCGTCGCGGCCCGCTGCACACCACGCCGTCCAACTCCGCGTGCATCAGCAGGTGGCCAATGCGCTGCGTACCCGTGGCGCCGATCCTGGCTCGTTCCAGTACGCCGGTCGCCTCGGCGCGCGTCAGCGATCGTCCGCCGAGCAACGCTTTGGTCAGCGCGGCGTTGCTCCGTCGAAGCAGCGCCGCGGTGAGCTCGAGCTGGCGATCGTAGTATGCGCTCAGCGCTCGCACGCGCGGCGCCGTGAGCTCGAGCATCCAACGAAGATCCGCCGGCACGACGAAGTGCCATGTCGGCCGGAGCACGTGGGTGCGAATGATCTGTCCGTCGTTGATTGCCTGCTCGATGCTCGCGTCGGTGGCGCCGCGAGTGCGAAGCGCGATGCCCCACTTCGCCGCCGGATAGTCTTGGGCTTGGACGGCGCCAAGCCGGCGGACGACGTCGCTCGGGTTGGCCAGACTCTGTTTTATCAGATGTTGATTGGTCAGTCGAAACCCAACGATGTTCAGCGGCCGCGCGGTTCCCGTCATCGTTCGCAAAACAATTTGACCGCGTCCATGTTCTTCGCGACGGAGCTCTTCACCAACGGATTGATCAGCGACAGAAAGATCATTCGGAGCGCGTTGTGACTCATCGCATCCATGCGCGTGGTCAGGATCACCTGACCTCCGTTCGCCTTCACGGTGAACGTCGTGTCCCACACGGTTCCGTGCGACTCGGCCACCATGCGCACCCGCTCGTTGTCGACGAACTCCGTGATCGCGAGCTCCGTGACGACGTGCTTGCCGTTCATCGCGCGTGTCTCTCGAAAGCGCGTGCCCACGCCCGATCTCACGTCGGAGAGGAACTCGACCTTCACGATTTCGGGGACCGCCTGCGCGAACTGGGTAATATCGGCGACTGTCCGGAACACCACGTGGGCTGGTGCGGCGATGGTGCGGACCACGGTCATGCGGGACATGTCGCCGGCGCGGAGAAAGGTTGAACGGCGATCGTTGGCGGCGCGTTATCATATCGCGGCCGATCACCACGCGACAGATCGCCGCCCGCCGCATCGCCTTGCGAGCGGGTTGAGTCGAATTCATACTCTTGGCGCCGGGCGCGGATCAGCCGCGCACGACGGCCTGATCCGTCCTGGAGCTCTCTGTGCGACGTACGCCTCTCTTCCTCAGTGTGTTTCTCGCCGCCTGTGGCGGCGCTGCCGCCTCCACCGTCTCGACGACGACCCCGCCTTTGCGTGACGCCGGCGTGGTTTGGCCTGACGAAGGCCCGGCCACCTGGGCGCCGCGGCCCACCGAGCCGGCCATCACGGCCAACGATCTCCGCACGCGACTCTACCAATTCGCCGACGACTCCATGCAGGGTCGGCGAATCGGCGAGCCTGGCAACTTCAAAGGCACCGCGTACATCGCCGGCGAGTTCAAGCGGCTTGGATTGAAGCCGGCCGGCGACAACGGCACCTACTTCCAGGACCTCCCGTACGGCCCAATGGGCTTCGACGTCGCGACGTTGAGCCTCGTCGCGGCTGGTTCGCCGCTCGCAACCAAGACGGATTGGCTGCCCATTGCTCCGACGGCGATGAACGGCATCGCCGTCAAAGCCGACCTCACCGACGTGCCGACGGTCTTCGCCGGTCGTTGGGGAGACACCACGACGTCCCTCGATCCGAACCTCCTGCGCGGAAAGGTCGCCGTGTTTGTGTCCACGCCGGCGGCGGCGGGTCTCACGCAAGCGGCCGGCGGCGGCGCCGGTCGCGGCGGTCCGGTGCTTCGTTGCGATTCAGTGGCTGACAAGTTCGGCGCTGCCGCTGCGGCGCGTGTCGAAGCCGCGGCGCGCGCCGACAGCATCGCCGGTCGTGGCGGTCGCGGCGGTCGCGGCGGTGCCGGCGTACGTGACAACCGCGCGGTTCGATCGGGCGCTGTCGGCATCCTGCTCGTTGCGCTCGATTCCGCGCCACGGAACGCGGTCAACGGCGCGTTGAACACACGCATGGGTATGCAGCTCGCCGCGGGCGGGAACGGGGCGCCGGCTGCGGCGATCACATCGGCCGCGGCGCTCAAGCTGTTTGGCAAACCGGTCGACCAACTGACGGTTGGAACCGCCGGTCAACCGATCACCGCACGCTGGCGCTATGACTGGCACATGTCGAGCACACCGGCGCGGAACGTCATTGCGATTCTACCCGGCTCTGATCCGTCGCGGGCTGCCGAGTATGTGTTGGTGGGCGCGCACAATGATCACAACGGCGTGAACGCGACCGCGGTGGACCACGATTCATTGCGCGCCGTGAACATCGTGACGCGACGTCAGGGCGCGAACGACCCGGCATGTCGTCCGACCGAGCCGCAGCAGCGCGCAATCGACGCGCTCGTCGCGCGTGCCAGAAAGATCCGGCCGCCCAGCCGCGATTCGATCATGAACGGCGCGGACGACGACGGCTCGGGCACTGTGGTGCTATTGGAGATCGCTGAGAAGTTCGCTACCGAGAAGCCGTCGCGCTCGATCATCTTCGTCTCGCACGAAGGCGAGGAGTCCGGCCTGCTCGGCTCCAAGTGGTTCACCGATCATCCGACCATCCCGCTGGCGTCGGTCGTTGCCGCGCACAACATGGACATGCTCGGCAAGGGCCGCGAGGATCAAGTGATGTACGGCGGACCGGGCTCGGTGCAGACGCTCGGCTCGCGGCGATTGTCGCGCGAGTTCGGCGACATCATCGATTCGGTGAACACCGCGCGCTCCGAGAAGATGACGATCGACAAGAGCTGGGATGTCAGCGCCAACCCCATGAATCGCTTCTGTCGCAGCGATCAGGTCAACTACGTGCACCACAACGTACCCGTGACGTATTTCTCGACAGGGTACGCCGAGGACTATCACCAGCCGACTGACGAGCCGCGGTATATCGAGTACGACCATGCAGCGCGACTCGCTCGGTTCATTCACGACGTGATGTGGGCGGTGTCGGAGCGCAAAGACAAGCCCGCGATCGCGGGAGCCGATCCGAGCTATCCGGTGTGCAGATGACGCGCCGCACGATGCGCCTCACCGGCAGGATGGCGGTGGCGCTCGTGTGCGTGGTGCCGTCGACCGCGGTCGTTGCGCAAACGGCCGGCGGCGTCATCCCTGGAATCGAGGTGCTGCTCACCGACTCGATCCATCTCATTCGTGGCAAGCGCGTCGGTCTGCTGACGAATCATTCGGGGCGCGATCGGAAGGGAACGAGCACGATCGATTTGCTGTTCAAGGCGCCGGGGGTGAAGCTGACGGCGTTGTACGGTCCGGAGCACGGCATTCGCGGCGTTGCCAAGGCCGGTGAGAAAATAGCCTCGAGCATCGATTCGGCAACGGGCGTCAAGGTGTATTCGCTGTACGGCGACGTGAAGGCGCCGACGCCGGAGATGCTCGCCGACATCGACGTGTTGCTCTATGACATTCAGGATGTTGGCGCGCGCGTCTACACGTATGAGTGGACGCTCGCGGTGACGGCGAACGTCGCGAAGAAGCCGATCATCGTGCTCGATCGCCCCGATCCGATTCGTGCCGACCGCTACGAGGGCAACATTCTCGATCCAAAGTTCGCGTCGTTGGTCGGGCAGTATCCGGTGTCGCTGCGGTACGGACTCACGCCCGGTGAATTGCTGCGATTTCTCGCCGGCACCAAGTTGATCGACGCCGACGTGAAGGTCGTGCCGATGAAGAACTATCGTCGCTCGATGTGGTTCGACGAGACCGGTATTCCGCGCGTCAATCCGTCGCCCAACCTTCGGACGGCGGACGCGGAGCTGCTATATCCGGGCACCGTGTTCTTCGAGGGGACGACAGCAACGGAAGGGCGGGGCACCGACGATCCGTTTCGGTTGATCGGAGCGTCGTGGATGACGGACAACGCCGCGATCGCGGCGGAGCTCAACGGGCGCACGCTGCCCGGTGTTCATTTCGACACGGCGACTCGGACGATCGAGGCCGGGTACAAATTCGGCGGGCAGACCATCCCGATGTTGGCCATTCGCGTCACCGACCGGAACGTCGTACGTCCCGTGGAAGTCGGCATCCGCATGCTGCGTGCGATCTACGCCCGTCATCCGACCGACTTTCAGTGGCGCGTCAGCTCGATCGATCGGTTAGCTGGCACGGACAAGTTGCGCGCGGCCGTCGAGCAGAACACGGTGGATGCGCTGATCGCGCAGTGGAACGCCGATGCGGTGACGTTTGCGGCGCGGGTCAAACCATTTCTCATCTACAGATAACTCCTATGGCCTTCTTTCCTCGCGGCATGGTGGGGCGGATGAGCGGCGCGGTGCGTCGGAGCGCCGCCGTTGTCGCGCTCGTGTGCCTGGCGCCGTCCACTGCGTTCGCCACGTGGTCGGTGATCGCCATCGACCAGAGCACTGGGCGCGTCGTGATTGCGTCGGCTACGTGCGTGGATCGCGACGACGCGTTTCTCATGGGCATTCAAGCGGTGGTCGTGCCGGGCAAGGGCGTGGCCGCGTGTCAGGCGGGCGTCGACGGGACACACGCGAATCAGATGCTCGTCTATACTGAGCTGCAGAAGGGAACCGACCCGGCGCGCATCATCGAGCTGCTGTCGCAGGACCCGGCATTCCAATCCCGGCAATTCGGCATCCTCGATCTCTCGGGTCGAAGCGCCGGTCATTCGGGGCTGACGAACGGCTACGTCTCGCAGGACATCCAAGGGCGTGTTCCCGGCACGCAGATCTTCTACTCGATTCAGGGCAATATTCTGCGGCCGGGTGAAGTTGTGCCGAACGCCGTGAAGGCGTTCCTCGGCGCGAGTGGCACCATAACGGATCGCGTTATGGCGGCCATGGAAGCGGCCGACGCGTCGGGGGGCGACAGTCGCTGCAATTGCCCGCCGCCCCCAACGGATGGAACGGTTGCCATTCCGTGCACGTCAAAGACTGCGCACGTCGCGTACATTCTGGCCGCCGACAAGAACGATACGAACGGCGACTCGCACAACAACGGGAAGTACGCGATGTACCTCACCGTGACGCAGCCGGCGTCGGGCGGTCCGAACGCGATTCGTGCCGGGGAGAATCTGAATCCGGTAAAGACGCTCCGCATGCGCTACGATGCGTGGAAGAAGACACAGCCGGCGCCTCGCCAACAGGATTGAGAATTTTCATATGCCATTCCATCGATCCACGCTCGGGCTGCTGCTGCTGGTCGGCGTTCTCGGGTCCCAGGCGCTCGCACAGAATCCTCCCGCCGGTGCCCCGCCGGCGGGGCGCGGCGGCGGCGGTCGCGGCCGGGCCGTTCAGGTGATGACGCTGACGTCGTCGGCATGGAAGGATGGTGACGTGATCCCGGTGAAATACTCTCAGCCGGGCGAGGAAGTGTCCCCGCCGCTCTCGTGGTCCGGCGCGCCCGACAGCGCCGTCAGCTTCGTGCTCATCGCGCACGACGCCAACGCGGCGATCGGCAACGGCCTCGACGACATGCTGCAATGGATGGTGTGGAACATCCCGGGGTCCGCGCGGTCGCTTCCCGAGGCGGTGCCGCAAGGTGGGCAATTGCCCGACGGCGCGCGACAGATCAGCGCGACTGGCCCGTATTACCGAGGGCCTGCCGCGCCGTCGCCGGGTCCGGCGCATCACTATCTGTTCGAGCTCTACGCGCTCGACGCGATGCTCGACGTACCGGCGGTCGGTGCCGCGCCGCCGGCGACGCGCGCTGCGATCATGGCCGCGATGGGCGGACACGTGCGCGCGAAAGCCGTGATGGTTGGCACGTTCGTGCGGCGCGCGCCGTGATTCGGAACGAAGAAGCCCGGACGGTGCGCCAACCGCGCGCTACCGTCCGGGCTTTTCAGTACAGTCGTTAGCGTTGGCTAGCGGTTCGGAGTGACGTCGAGCGTCGGCCGGGTGGCCGCCGTCGTCGAGACCACGGTCATGTCGCCTCTCGCTGCGACCGTGTACGTGTGATTCGCCGTGAACGACACGCCCGTGCGGACGATCTGCGCGGTGTTCGAGCCGGCGTAGCGCACGGTGAGATCGTACACGCCGGCGGGGAGCGAGGTGAACACTCCTCCAGCCTTGTACGCGATCGACGACGCCACGAGCACCGAGTCGCCGCTCACCGTATTTTTCGCGTAGATCGTCATTGGGCTCGAGTTCGAGCTGGCGTTGACGAGTCGCGCGGACGATTTGGTGAAGTCGATGTCTTCCGAGAAATTGTCCTCCACAACGAATGCGTCCGTCGTCTTGGCGGTCGCGTCGTAGAAGCCGCTCGTGAACAGCGAGTAGTGTTTGCCCGCGGCGAGCGTCGACGAGATCTTGCTCACCTGGAAGCCGTTGTCGGGGGCGATCGCGATGCGCGCGCTGAACGCATATTGCCCCGGCGGCAGCGACGAGTACAAGCCCGCGTTGCCGAGTGCGCCGTATGCCGTGCCGGTGGTGGCCTCGACGCCCGTGGTCGCACAAGCGGGGTTCGGGGGAACGGTTGGCGGCGTGCAGCTCGTCGAACTGATAGCCGTCACCTTCGTGTCATTGGCGAAGAAATTCACGACCGGCGCGTTCAGACCGAAATGATAGAACTTTATGAACGAGCCGGCGGTGGGCTCGGTGATGATCTGCACGCCGTCCTTGGAACAGGCCGCGAGCACCACCGCGGCCAGCAACGCCGACGCCCGTCGAATTCTGGTCATGGCTGGGTTCACGGTTGAATGATCCACACCGGCTTGGTGTGGAAGTCGAGGAGGTCACCGCCAATCGTCTTGAGCGCCGCGAGGTTCCAGACATATTCGGAGTTGTAGCGCGGCCGAATGCGCTGGGCGATCTTGCCGGCGTTGTCGGGAAACAGGTTGGTCGGTGGGGCGAACCCCGGGTAGATCTGATTGCCCGTTGCCGGATCGATGTCCGTGTAGTGGTACCGGCGCATGTCCATCCACAGCTCGTTGTGACCCCAGCCCCACTGCGCGATGTACTTCTGCGTCATGATCTGGGTGAGCGTCAACGCCGAGGCACTCGTCGGAACCACGCGCGTGTCGGCGAGGAAGGCCGATTTCTCCGTTCCGCTGATCTGCGTCACGGCCTGGTTGTTGTCCAGATTGCGTGCGTTGACGAAATCGATGTGCGCGGAGACCGCGTTCCGATATGCGGTCAGCGCCGTTGCCTTGTCCCCAGAGCGGAACGCCGCTTCGGCTTTGACGAACTGCAGCTGTGCGTACGTCATGAACGGAATCTTCGATTTGTCGTCGAAGAAGTAGCGACTCGGCTGGTTAAGGCCGCCGGCGCCGGCATAGCCGAAGAAATTGTTCGGCTGCTGGTCCGCGGCCAGCGCGCCAAAGCCCGCCACGTTGATGTCGACGCCGCGGTACACGCCATCGGGCGCCGGTGCAAGCATACGGCTCATGCGCGGGTCGACCGCGCCAAAATCGGTGCCGTCCATCAAGTTCACAACGAACCGCGTCTGCCGGTAGTTCGTAATGTTGTTGCGCGACCGTCCCCAGAAGTTCCAGTCGGCCATAATGGGATCGGTGCCCAAGTAGGCGAGGAGCGCATCATCAGCATTGCTGGCCAACGATTTGTCGACCGCGGCGATGATGGCCGCCGGAGCATACGCCGCCTTGTTCGAGAAGTGGTTGAGCGCGATGGCTTGGAGCCCGTACGCCAACTTCAGCCACTTCGTGCGATCGCCGCCATAGATCTTGTCTGTCGCGCCAAGGTACGTCGCATCGACGGCGCCGTCGGTCTTCTGGAGATCGGTGATCGCCAGTCCGATCAGACGCGTCACTTCCGAGTAGACGTACTCCTGTGAGTCGTAGTCGAACGTACTGCGCGTGGGATCGACCGCTTCCTTCACGATGATCTCGCCGTGCATATCGGTGAGGACCATCCATCCCCAGGCCTTCATGAAATAGCCGACGCCGGCGACGTCCCAGCGCGACTCTTTCTCGGCCTTGTTGATCATGTCTACCAGATTCTGCCCGAGCGACCAGTAGACATCGCGCCACTGCTCCGCGCCGTTGTCGCTGACCGCGTCATAGCCCATGCGATCCCACGTGCCCAGGATCGTCACGCCGTTGGCCGGAATCCATTCCTGCGTGTAGCGCCCAATGAAGCGGCCGTCGTACTGCGGCGCCGTCACCATCCAGTGCTCCATCGGCGACAGATACAAATTCGCCGAGACCGATTCCGGCGCGTTGGGGTTGGTGTTGACGTCGAGGAAATCCTTGCATCCGTTCGCGAGCGTCAGCAGCCCAGCGAGGACCGCGCTCGTGAGGTGTCGTTTCGTAGTCATGGCCATGTCCTCAGAAGGCCCAGCTCAAACCGAACGTGAACGAGCGCGGGATCGGGAAGTTTCCGTAGTCGATACCGACTCCGCTCGAACCGCCGACTGCCGCGTCGTTGCCATTCGCGATGGGGTCGAGGCCAACGTAATTCGTCCACAGGAACAGGTCGTTTCCCGTGACGAACAGGCTGCCATTGCGCGTCAGGTGCGTCGGGAGCTGATAGCGCAACGTGACGTCGCGAAGACGCAGCCAGTTGATGTTCTTCTCGATGAACGGCTCCTCGCTCATGCCCGTGTAATACGCCGTCTGCGCCGCCGGCACGACCACGATCGTGTTCGGCGTGGGGGTGGCCGTGTTCTCCTTGCCGTCGCGCAGCACGCCGGTGATGATCCGCGGTGTATTGCGGTCGACCGTGGTCGTCGAGAGTCCGCGGATGGCGAGATAGTGCTCGGTGGCGTTGAACACGTCGCCGCCCTTGCGGATGTCGAACAGGAAGCTCAATGAGAATTTGTTGAACGTCACGTCGTTCGTGAGTCCGACGTTGAACTTTGGCTGGCGGTCATAGCCGCCGTCGATGAACGTCTGCGATCGCAGCGGCAAGCCGGTGGTGGGATCGATCAGCAGCTGTCCCTTGTTGTTCTTGAGATAGAACAGTCCCGTCAACGACATCGTGGAGAGCCCCGGCGACGTGCCGTTGCGAACGTTGCCATACAGCCACGTGTCGGACACGTATGACTCCGGCAGTGCGTTCGGCAGCGACACCGTCTTGCCGCGGGCCGCGGCGAAGTTCGCCAGGAAATCCCACGAGAAGTGCGAGCGAAGCACCGGTGTGCCGCGCAGCGACATCTCGAGGCCTTTGTTCTCGGTCGAGGCTCCGTTCAGGTTGAACAGAATGAAACCGGTGCCGTAGCTCTCGCGCAGGTTCTGCACGATCTGGTTCTGCGTCTGCTTATGGTAGACGGTCACGTCGAGGCCGAGACGATTGTCGAGGCGGCTGAGCTCCGTGCCGAACTCATAGGACTTCGCGAACTCCGGCTTGAGCAGCGGGTTTGGGCCGGTGAAGCCGTAGCCATACCCGCCACCCGTCGTCGTCTTCGATTCGAGCGTCGTGCGATAGGAGTAGGGCGGGGCGTCCCGTCCCACTTCCGCCCATGCCGCGCGGAGCTTGCCGGTCATGTGCTTGCCGAGCTACGGAACGGCGTCGGTGAAGATGAAGCTCGTCTGGATCGAGGGATAGAAGAACGAGTTCTGGCCGACCGGAATGGTGGACGTCCAGTCGTTCCGCCCCGTACCGGTCAAGAACAGGTAGTTTCGGTAATTCAAGGTCGCGAGTCCGAACGCGCTCACGAGACGGCGCTGCGTGATGACGGTGCGGCTCGATCTCACAGCTGCGTTGTTGATCGAAACGAAATTCGGATCGAGAAATTTGACGCCCTCGGCACCGTCCGTCGTGGACTTCTGGTCGATCACCGAATTTCCGGCGTACCCGGTGATCGACAGTCCTTTGCCGAGCGTATAGTTGTTGAAATTGAGGACCGTCTGCGCGTTGAGGTTGCGCGTGATGTCGTCGTTGATGTCGAGCACGCCGCCGGAGTTGACGCCCGTGGCGCTCTCGGGATGGCGCAGGATCAAATCCTGGCTCGTGTACGCGTCAGTGCCGAGGTTGGCCTTGACGGAGCCCCACGAGAACGGCAGGACGGTAAACCCTGCGTTGACGATCAGGCGGTTCGTCCGGTTGTTGCTTTTGTTCTTGTTGACGGCAAAATACGGATTGTCGATTTCCGACGACGCGGCCAAGCTCGTAATGCGGGTGCGCGTGCCGGCCGGCGAGAGATAGTTCGCGGCGAAATTCGTGTCGGGCCATGCCAAGAGACTGATGAGCGGACTGTTATCGCCCTTGGATGCGCGGTCATTCTTCGCGTAGGTATACATCATCGACAGGTCCGTCGACAGCCAATTCGCCACTTGACCGGTCGAACGGCCCGTCAAGTTGAACTTGTTCAGGCCCGTGTTCGGAATGACGCCCTGCTGCCTGGTCGACGCCCCCGAGATTCGGTAGGACACGCGGTCATCCGCCGCTCCCCCGCTGAACGACAGGTCGTGTCGCTGCGTCGCTCCCGTCTGAAAAAACCCGGCGATGTTGTCGTAGAACTTGGTGCCCGCCGGATATGCGGACCCGAAGTACACGTTCGAGCCTTCGCCCGAGCCGGAGATGACGAGCGTTCCGCTTGGGCCAAAGGTGTCTTGGACCTCGGGCTCCGCGCGGACTCGCTCGATGCGGAAGCTGTTGCTGTATTCGAATGCACCGGCGCCGCTGTGGCCGCGCTTCGTCGTGATCACGACGGCGCCGTTCGCGGCATCAATGCCGTAGAGCGCGGAGGCCTCGGGGCCCTTGAGCACGGTGATCGACTCGATGTCCGCGGGATTGATGTCCGCCGCGCGGTTGGTAAAGTCGACGTTGCGGTTGTTGAACGCGAGCGCCGAGCCGGGCGCGTCGGAGGCGAGACTCTGCGTGTTCATGGTCTTGTTGTCGATCGGCAGACCGTCGACGATCATCAGCGGCTGGTTCGTGCTGCTGATCGAGCTGACGCCCCGAATCGTGATCAGCGCGGATGCACCCGGGGCGCCGGTGGTGCTGGTGACGTCCACACCGGCAACGCGCCCTTGAAGCGAGTTGATGAAATTCTCACGTTGCGCGGCAGCAATCGTCGAGCCTTGAACCGTTTGCTGGGCGGTGCCGATCTCGCGTTGCGACATCGTCTGGCCGAACGCTGTGGTCACGATCGCGTCGAGCGATGCCGCGACGCGCGCGAGCTGAACGTTGATCACCGTCTGCGTGCCGACAAGACGTTCGACAGGGACGGTGCCGATGGACTTGAACTGGATAATCTGGTTCGCGTTGGCGCGAATCGAGTAGGAGCCGGCGGTGTTTGTCCCCGTGCCGGTTGTCGTCCCCTTGACCGAGACCTGCACTCCAGACAAGGGGTTATTCAACTCATCGGTGACTTTCCCGGTGATCGTCCCTTGTTGGGCGCTGAGGTGTGGCCCAGCAAGCAGAAGCCCTACCAACGCAGCGAGTACTCGTGTCTTCATAATGAGGTGTACCGAGTGTTGTGTGGTCACTCCGTAACAGGTGCGCATCGACGATGCTACACGCGCGACGATGCCACCGCCGATGATCCGACGCAAGAGGCGAGTCGTGCCACCACCCTTCGGCTGCTTGATTCCTTACGCGGATTCAGACAACGAATCCTTTATCCAATGTTGCGACGCGCGAATGATCAGGAACATCGGTCAGCGAGGGATCTGCGCTGAGTCTGAAGAAGCAGAATCCGTCGCGGCGCTCAGGATGACAACCGGTCAGAATGACCAGGTGCCTACCAATCCACGCGCATGCCAACCTGAGCCTGGCGCGCCGCGTAGGCCCCGTCGCGTGGGACCCGTGAGATGTTCTTGCGCGCCGGGCGAGCATCGCTCGCGCCGTGTTTCCAGTTGCGACATTATATGGGACGACCAACTCAAAGGCCACACGTGCATCCGTCGCGCATAGTTCACATCCTCACCATCGCGGGCGTCGTGTCGGCGCTTCCCGCACTCGCGCGCGCGCAATCGGGTGACACCGTTGCCGCCCGAGAGCTCGCACCCGGCGTGAGCTACCGCCAGTTTGTCGACAAACGCGGTCCGTTCGTTGGCCATCTCGTCCGTGTCGACCTTCGGCGGAGCGACATCGAGCTCCGCGCCGCGCGCGCACACGATCAACTTCGCACTCGCGAACGGACAACCGAGATGGTGCGCCGCGCTTCGACCGGCGGGGTGACGGTTCTCGCCGCGGTGAACAGCGACTTCTTCGACCTCAAGACCGGCGAGAACGAAAACAATCAGGTGATCGCCGGCGAATGGTGGAAGGGGCTCAAGGTCACCGATTCTCCGTATGACACCTACGACAACGTTCACGTGCAGTTTGGAATCGACGCGGCGCGAAAGCCGTTCATGGATCGGTTCATTCTCGATGCAAACGCGTGGTCGCGCGGCGTCGCGACGCCGATCATCAGCGTGAACTTCAATCCCGCGGGCAATCCCGAAGGCACGGCGCTGTTCACTGCGCGCTTCGGAGCCACGACACCGCGCGATACCGCTCGCCAAACTGCGGAGGCATCGCTCGTGGCCGCGGGCCGTCGCGGAGACACGCTGCTCTACCTCCGCCGCGGCGCCGTCTCGCCGGCATCGGGCTCGGCGATTCCATCCGACGGTGCGGTGCTCGCCGCGTATGGTGCCGGCGATCGCACCAAAGAGGTGCTCGCGATGGCCGACGGCGACACCGTGCGAGTGCGTCTCACGACATTGCCTCGCGTTCGCAACGGCGCCGCGCCGGCGCTGCTCATCGGCGGCTGGCCGCGTATTCTCCGCGACGGCGAGAACGTCGCGGCCGACGCACCGACGGTCGAAGGCACCATCTCGCGCAACGCCGAAGCCAAGCATCCGCGGACCGCGGTGGGATTTTCACGCGACAGCACGACGCTGATTCTGCTCACGATCGACGGCCGGCAAGAGAAGAGCGTCGGCATGACGCTGGTCGAGCTCGCGAACACGATGCGGCAGCTGGGCGCATGGCAGGCAATGAACTTCGACGGCGGCGGCTCCACGACGATGGTCATCGACGGAAGAGTCGTGAATGCGCCGAGCGATGCAACGGGAGAGCGTGAAGTGGGCAACGCGCTGCTCGTGATCAAGAAACCATGATGAGGAAATCGATGATGAGTCGGACGCGCCGCGCTGCGACAGGGACGTTCCTACTTCTCGCCGCGCTTGTCGCGGCGGGCTGCGTCACCCACGCGCCGCCAACGCCTGCCGATGGCGCGAGCCGGAAAGTGCTTTGGCTCGATCCGTCGAACGCGCAATGGCGCACGCCGGCTCCGCCGATCTCGCACCTTCGCTTCGAAACGACCAAGGGAGCGTTCATCCTGGAGCTTGTTCGCGAGTGGGGCCCGATCGGCGCCGACCGACTCTACAACCTCGCGCGGCTCGGCTACTACGACGACACGCGCTTCCATCGCGTCAACAAGAACTACATCGTGCAGTTCGGATTGCATGGCGATTCGGCGGTCAACGCCGCGTGGCAAGACCGATATCTGTCCGACGATCCGCCGCGGTCGAACAATGTTCGCGGCACGTTCGCGTTTTCGTTCAAAGCGATTCCGAATACGCGTAGCACACAGATCTACATCAATCTCGCCGACAACACGCGCAACAACGCCGAAGCGTTCACCGTGCTCGGGACGGTCGTCGAAGGCATGAGCGTGCTCGACAGTCTGTATTCGGGCTACGGCGAGAGCTCCGGCAGCGGCGTGCGGCAGGGCAGGCAAGGGCCGCTCGCAAACGGCGGCAACGTGTACGTGGATCGCGAGTTTCCGCTGCTCGATCGCATCCGTCGCGTGACTGTCACCGAAGTCAAGACGCGAACGGCCGCCAGGGCCGCGGCGGTCGACACGGCATTCATTCAGAGAATGCTCGTGGCGGAAGACGCGCGCGGTCTCGGCGCAGCAGGTGTTGCACCAATCCTCGATGGATTGGCGCCGAAACTCGACTCACATATTCGGCTCGCTGCCGTGCGCGGACTCGGCAGATTGCAACGCGCGGATGCGCTGGCGCGCCTCGCTCCGCTTCTCGCTGATCCGCTGCCGAACATGCGGATGGAAGCCGCCAACGCGATCGCCGAAAGCATGCAAAACGTGTGGGGCCCGTTTGCGACTCGGCGGGCTGACGCTCCCGAGTCTGCGCGACAATCGTTGCGCGCTGCGATTGATACGCTCACGTCGCAGGTTGATCGCGAAACCGATCCCCGGGTGCTCGGAGCGATTGCGCGCGCGATCGGACGCCTCCCCTTCGCCGACAGCGGGTCCGCGAGATTGGCCGAGCGGACGATACTGCGCGCTGCCGAGCGTGCGAGAACGATGGAGAGTGGGCCGGGTCGTGCGACATACGACGTCGTCGCGGGATTGTACGCGCTTGCGCGCGCGCGACGAAGTCTTGGAGATCTTACGGTGCCATCGCTCGAATTGCTGCGCCAACTATCGCGCGCACCTGCGCCGCTCGACGCGCGCCGAGAAGCACTGCTGGCGCTCGGCGCGGCCAACGCGCTGGACAGTGCGACTGTTATCGCCGCGAGTCACGACCGTGATTGGCAATTGCGCCGCCTGGCATTTACCGGTATACGATCCCTCGACGCCGCGTCGCGCGCTGCGCTGCTTCGCGACGCGCTTCATGATTCAGTCGCGATGGTCCGCACCGATGCCATGCGTCTCGTGCGAACGAACGGCGACGCCGCGCCCGACTGCACGCCGCTCGTTGCCGCGACGCGAGATCCAAGCCCGCTTGTCGAGCTTGCGGCGATCGACGCGCTCGCCGGCCCGTGCTCCGATCGCGGCGCGCAAGTCAGCGCTCTCGACGCGATTGCCAAGACGCTCCCCGCAGCTGACCCGCCGCGCGAAGCCGGTCGGGTCACATGGCACGCGGCGTCCCACGCAATCGTCGCACTCGCGCGAACCGATTCCGCCGCGGCTCGCGCGCTACTACCGCGTTTCGCTTCGCATCCGCGTCAGCATGTGCGCGCCTACGCCGCGCGTGCCGCCGCCGCGATCGGCGACGCCGCTCTGCTCACGCGCCTTGCCGCCGACGCCGATCACGATGTTCAAGAGGCCGCGGTCGACGGCCTGAAGGAAGTCCGCGGTCACGCGGCCGATAGCGTGTACGTTGCCGTGCTCGCGTCGCCCGGGTACCAGGCGGTACTCGCCGCCGCGAGGGCGTTGCAAGGCACGACCAATCCCACGGCGAAGCCGGCGCTGCTCGCGACGTTCGATCGGTTGAGCGCCGAGCGTCGGGAGAACGCGCGCGATCCGCGCGTTGCCGTGTTGACGCGGATCGGTGAGCTCGGATCCGCCGCCGACGCACCTCGAGTGGAGAAGTATACGGCCGACTTCGACAGCTCGGTGGCGATCGCTGCGGCGCGCATTACCAATACGTGGACCGGGCGCGATGTGATCGCGCATCCTGTTCCGCTGCCGATTCAGGGCGAGCCACTCGCCCGATTCTTCCTCGCCGCCGATGTGCGTTTGCGCGTGACCATGGCCACAGGCGGAACGTTCACCATCGCGCTCGATGCCGCCGAATCGCCGGCGACGGCCGCGCGCGTCGTGCGCCTTGCGCGTGCCGGCTACTACGATGGTCTGACGTGGCATCGCATGGTGCCGAACTTCGTGATTCAAGGCGGCAGCCCCGACGCCAACGAGTATGTTGGCGACGCGCAGTTCATGCGCGACGAGATCGACGCGCGGCCGCATCATCGCGGCATGGTTGGTATTTCCACCCGCGGTCACGACACTGGTGACGCGCAGCCGTTCGTCAATCTGGTCGACAACCCGCGCCTCGAGCATTCGAGCCCGCTGTTTGGCACGGTCGTCACAGGAATGGACGTCGTCGACGGCATCCTCGAGGGCGACGTCATCCGCCGCGTCGATGTCGTTGGCGGCCCGCCATCCTGAGCACCCCACCTGTCATCCCGAGCGCAGCGAGGGATCTGCTCTTAGAACGCCACGACCATTCTCCTGCCTGAATAGCTGACGCGCTTTGTCGTCCCTTCAGGCAGCAGTGCCACGTTGAATGTTCGCTCGGCGACAACGTTCGTGGCTCCTCGCGGCGCCCCAGGCTCTATCGTCAGTCGTCTGCCGCGATCGTCCCACGACATGCGCGTCCACGTGCCTTTGCCCGTGAGATACTCCTGCGTCGCGCCATCGTCGTTGTACATCGTGTACGCGCCGTTCGCACCTCGGTACACTCGAAGTGTCGTTGGTTCGCTCACGACCTCGCCGGTGTACTGTCGAATTGGATCGACGGGAATGATCGCGCCGGCGCGCGCATAGATTGGCATCGTGGCGAGATCGACGACGCGCGTGATCGTCCGTCCGCCGGTCTGCTTCTCATTGGTCCACCAGTCGTACCAGTCGCCATTTGGCAGATAGACGTCGCGCGACGCGGCGCCCTTCTGGAATACGGGAGCGATCAACAGATCGCGCCCCCAGAGATACTGCGTGCCGAGCGCTCTCGCTTGCGGGTCGTTGGGATAGTGCAGCCACATCGCGCGCATCAGCGGCATTCCCGTGCTGCGCGCCTCCCACGCAAGCGTGTACGTGTACGGCAGCAGTTGGTAGCGCAGCTCGGCGTATTTCTTCGCGATCGGCTCGATGGCGGGATTGTTCATCTCCGACTGCTGAATGCCGCGGCGCTCGTCGTTCGCGGTCGGGGTGTTGGTGTTATTGCCCTCGCGCGGACCCATGTCGCTCAGTCCCCAGCCCCACGGAAGGCGCGTTTGCCATGTGCGTCCGTGCGAGCGGAACGACGGTGTGAACGCGGCGAACTGGAACCAGCGCGCGTAGAGCTCGCCCGTGAGCTCGGGCGTCGCGTAGAATCCGCCGATATCCGATCCCCAGAACGGCGCGATGCTGAGTGAATAGTTGATACCGACGGCCACCTGACCCTCGAGTGTCTTCCATGACGACTCGGTGTCGCCCGACCACACCCAGCCTCCCCACTGCGCAATGCCGGGATAGCCATTGCGGTGGAGGCTCCACGGCCTCGCGTTCGGCGTCGTCGAGAGCGGTCCCTGGTAGTACAACTGGTGCCGCTTGATTCGCTCGAACAGGTTGAACCAGTCGCCTTCGTCCGGCCAGAATGCGTCGACGCCGGCGTTGACGAGTCCGAGGTGCTGCTGCCAGTAGCTCTGAATGTGCGACGCATCCACCGTCTCGCCGGGCGTTGGTGGAATCGTCCCGTGCAGTGTCGGCAGTCTGTCGCGATCCCACGGCACCATGTGCACCACGACTTTGACGTTGCGCGCGTGCATGTCGGCGAGCACCACCTTGGGGTCGCGCTTGAAGACGTCGGGGTTGAAGTCGAACGACGGCTGCTTGGTGTTCCACCCGCGCGGCGCGAATCCAGTGCCGAGGTAGATGACGGCGTCGATGGGGATGTGCTTGGCGCGGAACGTGTCGATGATGCCGAGCATCTGTGTTTCGTCTTCGAGCGTCCGGTGCGACTGCATGTAGCCCAGCGCCCACTTGGGCGGCAGGGCAGCGGGCCCGGTGACCAATGAGACATCTTTCATCACCGCGGCGGGATCGTGCGCATCGAACACGAACACGTCGTAGAGTCCGGGCACGACGTTGTCCGCCGGCGGCAGCCCCTTGCCCTGATTGAGTCCCTGGTTGGTTTGATTCTGCGGTGTGCTCGCCGTAGCGGTCGGTTGCCAGGGAACGAATGCGCCGCGCTGCTTGTTCTGGAGGTCCACCTGTACCCACGGTGTCGCGACGAACAATCCCCACCCTTCGGTGCCGATCAACATCGCGACTGGATTGCGCGATCCGTACGCGTCGCTCTGCCAGCGCGGTTCCATGGTGTCCAAGCGCCCATTCCGATCGAACTGAATCGGCTCGGTGCGCCAGTTCTGTCCGGCCGCGGGTTTCGGTCCGCCCTCGCCCATGCCCAACACGGGTTGATCGCTCAGCGCAAACGTCAATTTGCCATCGGATTCAAAGACGAGATTCTGCACTCGCTCGCCCTTGGCGTTCGCAACGAGTATGGAGAGCGGATTCCCTCGTACCGTCACGGTCAGCGTTCCGACTTGCTTCTTGACGCTCGCGGTTGGCGCGATCTCGCGCAGGCTGATCGCCGCGGGCGGGTAGGGCCGTGACGCCACTGCCGGCGAGAACAGGAAGTCGTTGCTGGTGCCGATCGGCGCGAGCGTGATGCGCACGCTGTGCTCGCCGGCCGATCGAATATCGAGCTCCGCCGGTTTGCCCGCGGTCGTGATTTGCTGCGCCGGTGCAATCGCGGCCGCGCATGACAGAACCAGAATTCCGGCGAGCGACGTGGGCATCATGCGCATTGGAGCTTCGCGTCCGTTCAATAATTGTTATGACGTCCCGAGGCCGTGCCCCATAGAATCGTCACGACAAACTCGGATGCTTCAAGTGCCACGCCGTGTGCGTCTGATACTGATGCGCCACGGAGAGAATCTTGTCGTCGTTGTACAGATTGCCGGCCAATACCGCGCAGATGGGCTGGGGATTGTAGACAACCTGCGGCGCCGTCGAGTCGGCCGCGGCGCGACCGCCACCACCGCCGCGCCCCGACGGCTGCGGCTCGAACTTGTACGGCACGACAGCGCACGGATGCCCCGTCTGCGCGTGCAATCCCACATCGTAGCCATTCGCCCCCGGGACATACATATCAAAGTCCTTTAACAATTCGGCCATCTCGCTGATGAGAACGTAGCGACGCCGCTGCGCTTGAATGAAATCGAACGCACGCGGGAATCGCCCGCCCGTCCACCGCGTGAGCGCGGCCATGCCGGTCGGATTCCCCGCGTCGCCGCGCCCTCCCCCGCCTCCACCACCGCCACCTGCGCGACCACCGCGTCCCGCCGTGCTGTCCGCACCCCCACGACCGGCCGTGGAATCCGGTGCGCCGCGTCCACGCCCGCCGCCACCGCCGCGCTGAGGCTCGGGGATCGTCGCCAGATCGATGCCGAGCTCCTTTGCCTTCCACTGCACGTACGAGTCGAACGCCGCGGATGACTCCACGCCCAACCCGCCGCCGCCGCCGCCCTGCAACTGCGGCCGCGGACCAATCGGAGTCGGGGTCGCGCCGAGCTCCCGCAACTTGTCGACGAACTCCTTGGGCGCTGCAGCGTCCACACCAATGCGCATGGAGGCCAGCTTGATGTGATGATCGAAATGGAACGGCGTCGTCACGGTGCCCGGGTCCTTCGGATCAGCGCCGTGAATGGCGTTGAACACCATCGCGCAATCTTCGATCGACCGGCAGATGGGTCCCACGCGATCCTGCGACCAGGCGAGCACCATTCCACCGGTGCGACTCACACGACCGAACGTGGGACGCAACGCGCTCAACCCACACTCGCGTGCCGGTGAAACGATCGAACCAGACGTCTCCGTCCCGATGCCGAAGGCGACGCAACCCGCCGCCGTCGCCGACGACGGTCCGGCCGACGATCCGCTCGACCCGCGCCGGATGTCCCACGGATTGTTCGTGCGACCTCGATACCATTGGTCACCCTGCGCGAACAGCCCCGACGACAGCTTCGCGATCAACACAGCGCCCGCGTTGCGCAAACGAATCACGACCTCAGCGTCCTCGTCGATCACGCGATTTTCGAAATCTTTCGAGCCCCACGTGGTTCGCACTCCCTTGGTCGCGAAGAGATCCTTGATCCCATACGGAATGCCGTGCAGCGGTCCGCGATACTTGCCCGCTTTGATTTCTTCATCCGCACGCGCTGCTTCCGCCAGCGCCGGCTCTTCCATGATCGTCACCGCACACAACAGCGTTGGGTCGAGCCGCTTGATTCGCTCCAGATAGATCTGCGTCAATCTCGTCGACGTGATCTTGTGTGCCTTGATCAGCGCAGAGAGTCGATGTGCCGGCAAGAACGCGATCTCCTCCGGCGACGTGGGCACCGGACCTGTCCACGGATCGACCGTGAACGTGGCGCGCTGGAACGCCGCCGCGCCCTGTTCATGAATGAGCTTTTCCATCAGAGCGCCTGTTCCACCTGGATACGGCTGGAACGTCCACGAGATCGGCTCGCCATTTCCGAGTGGCGGAAGCGCCGCTTGCGGCGCGGCCTGTCCGCCGCCCGGTGCTTGTGCCAACGCGCGCGCTCCGAATCCGAAGGTCGTGGCGGCGGCCGTGACCAGCGACATAAACATGAATTCGCGGCGATCGATACCGGTAAACGCCTCGGCCTCCTCAGCCATCAGCTCGGCGTCGGCCTGCACCTGGTCCAGCAACTCCAGCTCTTCGCGGCTACTCATGGTCGCTCCTCGATCCGCCGTCATTGGTCCTTCGGGACGCGCAGAGAATAGCACATCGGCGCAGGGCTCGGCCAGCGGCGCTCGCTATTCGCCTTGCGGCGTGCCACGGGGTGCCGCAACGTGCGTTGCATGTCCAGCGACACACAGGAATTACAAGCTTGGAAAGTAGGCCGGCCAACGCGCTTTCGGGCGCTGAAGGCATACCGGCTCACGATCCGGATTCTCTTCGGCTACGCCTGGCTCCGGCTTCTCCGGCCAATCCTTGGCGCCAGCCTGTACAACGCGCGCCTCATCACGCTGCATCGCGCGAACTCCAAGCGTCTCACGCGCGCGATCGTCGAGCTTGGCGGCCTATTCATCAAAGTCGGCCAGCTCATCAGCATTCTCACGAACTTTCTGCCGCCGGAGTTCCGCGCCGAGTTGGAGCAGCTTCAGGACAGCGTGCCGGCGCGCCCACCCGGCGAAGTGAACGCGCGACTCAGAAAGGAGCTCGGCAAATCACCCGACGAGGTTTTCGCCTCGTTCGATCCGATCCCCATCGCCAGCGCGTCGCTCGCTCAAGTGCATGTGGCCGTGACGCACGACGGACGGCGCGTCGCCGTCAAGGTACAACACGCCGACATCGAGGAGATCTCCAAGCTCGACCTCGAGATTCTCCGCGGCATACTCGCGCTCGTGCAGTTGGTCGTTCGGCTCCGCGGCCTCGAGTCGTATCACAGCGACATCGCACAGCTCATCAGCGAAGAGCTGGACTTCGAGCAGGAAGCGCGGAACATCGCCGCGATCAAGGCGAACTTCGCGGGCAGCACGGACGTCCATTTCCCGGTGGTCGTTCCCGAGCTTTCGACGCAGCGCGTGCTGACCACGGAGTTCGTCGACGCCACCAAAGTGACGGACTTCGAGCAACTCGACGCGCTCGGCATCAACCGGCCTGCACTCGCCGAGCTGATTCTGCGCGCGTATTGCCAGATGGTATTCGTGGACGGGCTGTATCACGCCGATCCGCATCCGGGAAACATTCTCGTGCACCCGGATGGCAGCATCACGTTCATCGATTTCGGCGCCGTGGGTCGCCTCGCGCCGTCGATGAAGGCCGGCGTTCCGATGTTTTGGGACGGCGTGATTCGTCGCGACGCCGCGCGCATCACCGCGGCGCTCCGCCAAATGGGAATGATTGCGCGCGATCAGGAGCTCGGCGACGAAGGGGTCGCCGAACGCATCATCACCTATTTCCAGAAGCGCTTTCTCGAGCAGATGACACTTGAATCCTTCTCATTGAAGGACATTCAAGTGGACATGAAGACCAAGCTCGAGGCCATGGCCGACCTCCGAAAGCTCGACGTCTCCTTCCGAAATCTCTCGCGCACGTTTCAGGTGCCAAAGGAGTGGGTGATCTTTGAGCGCGCCTCGATTCTGCTCCTCGGTCTCGGAACGCAGATCGATCCGAACATGAACCCCATCCGCACTGTCGGGCCGTTTCTCGAAGAATTCGTGCTCGGGCGCGACGCCGACTGGAAGGGACAGATCGCGGGAGCCATTCGCGAGATGGCGATGTCGGCCATCGCCATCCCCGACAAGGCGAATCGTCTCCTCGAGCTGGCGAATCGCGGCGATTTGCGGCTGCAAATCCCGAGCATCGCCGAGAGCGCGCTGCTGCTCTACGCGGCCGTGCACCAGATTCTGTTCGCGTTCTTGGGCGTGGCGATCGGGGCATTCGCGTTCTTGCTCGACACGCGGGGTGACGGCACACTGGCCAGGCTTGCATGGCTCGCAGCGGCGCTCTGTTTCGTCGTGCTCGCGGGTTCGGTGCTTCGGGGGCGCGCGCTGCGACGGTCGCTCGGCCGCAGCGTGAGAAAGTAGCGAGGTCAATCAGGCCGGTCGCACGCTATCCGTTGGCCCAGCGGTGAATGACAAGACTCTCCGAGTGGGCAATGGGCCGAACGACGTTTGCCGTCAGGGCGACGGTCAACGGCGGTCCCACGGGAAATTCGCTGTGCGGCACGCCGGTGTACTCGCCGTTGCTGTCGACGATGTACGGCTGCACGACGATGCTCGAAATCGGCGTCGCCTCTTTCGCGGAGAATGAAATCCACACGAAGCTGACCACATGGTCGGCGTTTTCATTCGGTTGCGCGGTGAACTCCGTTCCCATCGGAGCGCCGAACGGTGCAGTCGGGCGCGTCGTCACGCGCAGACGCACTTCGCGATACGTCTTGATGCGAAAACGCGCGGCGCGGAAGGTCGTGAGAGCGTGCGGCACATCGCCAAAGCCAACCGACGGTGTCTCGAGCGTCACGTCGGGAATATCCGTGTCGTACCACACGCGACGTCCGTAGACGGTTCGGCCATCGGCGCGAGGCGCCGCGCCGCGCGTCACCGAATCGGGACGGCGCATTTGCCAGATAGACCACAGCCGATCGACGTTCGCGTGAGTCAACCAGAATGTCAGATCGCTCGGCGACGATCTCGCGGGCGCCGTTCCGTCCGGCCAGCCGGGATCGACGATTCTTTCGCCGCCGCCGTCCCAATACGGCACCGTGACTGTCGGATCGATCGCTTGCAGTTCCCTCTCGAATCGATTCACCAGTTCTCGATGCCACGGAAACACGGCGGGCGGGCACTCGCCTCTGTCTGCGGGAGAGGACGCGCTCTGATATGCCATCGCAGCGAGCGCGCGCATTCGTGTGAAGTCGTCGTAGCGACTCTGCAGGCCCGGGTGCGTGATGCTCGGATGCAACCTGGCGTCCCTCAGCGCGACGATTGCGGCGACGAACCGTCGCTTCTGATCGGTCGTGAGGTCCTTCACGTTCTTGCGACACAACATGGTCCCCTCCCTGAAGTCGCGCGATGAAGTCGTGCGATGAGTCATGCGATGGCAGTCACTCAGGCGAACCGCGCGTTGCGCGGTTCGCCCAACGAGTGGTTCGAGGAAACGCTTATTTGGCGAGTCCCTGCAAACCCGGCATTGGATCGGACGCGATCCTGGCGCCGAGAGCCGAGATTTCGCGCGCCACCTTGACGTCGCCGAGTCGTCCGGCGAGCGCCGTGACGGAGATGGCGGCAAAGTGCTGGTCGAGCGTCGCGAACAACTGTTTGTCGATCGGGCCCGGGTCAGGACCAGGACCGTGCGGGTGGTGGATGTGCCACCAGAGGAGGAAAGGCCAGTACGGTGGGCAGATGTCGATGGGTTCCATGAGAGCATCGCGGCAAAGGTGACTCGACAGGAGCGTCGAAAGCGCGTCCGTCAGGCGACGTCGGATGCGCGCCATAGTTTCGCCGGCGCCCGTCAACCGGGCGTCACCAACCCGTCACTCGACATGTTCTCATTGGCACGGACAACAAAAAGCCCGGCCGAGTGGGCCGGGCTTTTTCGCACGACGAGGCCGCTTCAGTCGCGGCTCACTACGGCTTGCGTTTCAAACTGTCCCGTTTGGCTTTCAGTGCGGCGGGCGTGGTGTCCGTCGCGCTCGAGTCGCTCACTCGGCGAGCCGGGGTCGTGTCGGTGGCGCTCGAATCGCTCACAGGCGCCTTGCCGGGATGGCAGCCGGCGGTGATCAAAGCGACAGCGAAAAGCGTGGCTGTGATTCGTGCAACGTGTTGCGTTCGCATGAGTGTTATCCCGTGTGTAGGGTCTTCGCGACGGCCAACGATAGCCGGCGTGCGTGCCGATCGTCCAGTGCATGAAATTGTTTGCGAGCGTAACGATCGTCCGTCATTCGGGCGTCAACTATTCGTCACTTCGCACGCTGTTGATTGCGCCAGCGAGTGAGCAGCGCCGTGCCGTATGGATACGCAAGACCACGGAGCGATTGATGTCCAGGGGGCACTCGCTCCGATCCGATAGCCAGGCTCATGAACGTTGCCGCCGAGTCGAGCTGTCCCAAGTGCGCGTACGCGTCGGCAACCAACCAGCGAAGTGTGAGGCTGGGAATGCGGTCCAGGTTGGAGGCGTCGTGCTCGCCGAGACGCGCCGGTGCGGACAGGTTGACCGCAACCTGACGCCACCGCCCCGTCGAGCCATCTACGAGCGCGTTGATGACGACGGGACCAAGCCCGAGGCGCGCCTGCTCACCGGCCGACAGCGCCGCGAGGTGCTGGGCGGCCGCTCGGGCGCGAACGGTGTCGCCTGTGAGCGCGTAGCGTATCCCCCGCGCGACGAACGCACCCGGCGCGCTGTCGGCGGCCGTTAGAGTTCCCATATCGAGGTGCCGCTGCCCGCTCGTGATCGCCAACAGCGACCGTGCCTCCTCGTACCATCGTCGCTCCGCTCCCGTTCCCGCTGCCGCCGCCGTCTCGAGCATTCGGTCGGCATTCACGGCCGATCCGAGCGCGGCGAGCGACGACGCGCGCGTCGTGTTTGCCTCGATCCGCAACCCGGGAGGCAGTGACCCCGTGGCCAGCGTCTTGGTCGTCAGACTCTCGGCCGCCGCCCATTGGTTGGACACCGTGAGCAGACGGATCGCCGCCAACTGCGCGTACGTGCCGGTCAGGTCGCGCGCCTTCGCCTTGGCGCGATCGAGCCGGCCCAGCGCCACGAGCATCTCCGTCGCATTCAAGATCGCCGCCTGCGCCAAGTCGGGGCCGAATGGACTGTTGTCCGCCGACTGCTCGAAATCCACGAGGGCATCGTCGTATCTGCCGAGCATCGACAGATAGAGCCCGCGGTTGTTCCGCCCGCCGATCGAGCGCGGAACCTCCTTTAGATATTCATCATACCACCGGACGGCGCCGGGAAGATCGCGGTCCACCGTGTACGCGGCGTCGCCCAACAGACGATAGCGCTGCGCGGTGCTCAAACGCGACGGCCGCCGCAGCGCTTCCTGAAACATCGCCCGCGCCGAGTCGAGATTCCGCGCCTCGACATAGTTCATTCCCATCACCGCCCACGCCGACGCGAATCCGGTGTCGAGCGCGATCGCCTCATGAAGCAATCGCGTACTCCCGGCCACATCGCCGAGTGGCTTTCGCGCCAGTGCATTCACGTACTTGCGATAGGCCGGAAACGATGGCGTCGCGATGTCGAGCAGCAGTTGATTTGCCTCGAGATCGCCACGCTGCTCACCCAGTCGCTGCCGCACGTCGCGGGCGAGCTGCTGCACGGTCGGTACTACACGCTCGGTCGTGGTTGCCGCGGTCACCGACGCGAGCTCGCGTCCATCACCGGCATCGACGGCGCGCATCGTCAGCGCGTATCCGGTTTGCGTCGTATCGATTCGACCAGTGATTACCGCGCGCACCGCCGTACGAAACGCTAATTCACGGCCGAGGTCGCTGTTCACCGTGGTCGTGTCCGGAAGTCCGGCCGCTCGAAGCGCGCTCGCGAGCTGCTGCCGCGGCATCGTTGTGAGATATCGAGACTGATTGAGCTCCGTCGTAACGAGCTCGCGAATCGCGCCGGCCAGAGTCGGATCGGTGCGCGGTCCGTCAAAGTCGGCGACGAGCACCCAATCACGCGCGCGCAGCGGAGCGGGGGCAGCAAGGCGGTGGGCAACGACGGCCCCGGCGACCGCGACCACCACACTGCCTGCCGTCCATGCGGCCAACCGTCGCTTGGTGCGAGACAGCATGCGCCGAGAGCGTACGCGTCGACCCGGATCGATCAGCGCGGCGGCGAACGCGTTGGCGTTGTCGAACCGATCGGCGGGATTCTTGGCAAGCGACTGTTCGATGGTCGACTCGACCGCCGCCGGAACGTCAGCACACCACTCACGCACCGAAGGAGGAATCGCCAACACCTGCTGAGCGACAATCGACTTCGGCGTTTCACCGACGAACGGCGGCCGGCCCGCGAGCATCTCGAAGAGCGTGCATCCGAGACTGTAGATATCGCTGCGGTGATCGACGCCAGCGCCTCCGGACGCTTGCTCCGGGCTCATGTAGTGCGGAGTGCCGACCACCATTCCGGTGTGCGTAAGCCGGATGTCCGTGCCCTGGCCTTCCATGGCCAATGCGATCCCGAAATCGGCGATGAGCGGCCGGTCGCCCTCCATCAAAATGTTCTCGGGCTTGATATCGCGATGCACCACGCCGTGCTCGTGGGCGTGCGCGAGTGCATGCGCGACCTCGGTGATCAGGCGAACGGCGTCCTGAACGGGCATCGTGCGCTCTCGCACCAGACGGTCGCGAAGTGATTCGCCGCGGACCAACGGCATCGCAAAAAAAAGCAGGCCGTCGGCTTCCCCGGAGTGATACAACGGGAGAATGCCGGGATGGCTCAGGTTTGCCGCTGTTCGAATCTCGCGGAGAAAGCGCTCCGCTCCCACCGCCAGCGCCAACTCCGGGCGCAACACCTTGAGCGCGACGAGACGGTCGTGCTTCAGATCGTGCGCGAGATAGACCGTTGCTGTCGCTCCGGCGCCCAGCTCACGCGCGACGCGATAGTCCGCCCGAACCGCTACAGCGATGCGCTCAAGAAGATTCGCTGCCAGGGTCCCATCCCTCCCAATAAGGTCTGAGTACGGTACGGCGCCGCGCAGGACAACGCTATCTTCCACCATCGGGCGCGCGCTTCCCGCACACGCGCACCGACCCATTCTTCGGCCCCAACGTGACGAGCCCTTCGTGTTGCGACTGACGACATTCGGCGGAATCGTCCTGCGGCAAGACGGCGAGCCTCACTTGGGCGCCGCGAGCCAACGGCGCCGACTTGCTCTCCTTGCAGTCATCGCTACCGCGGCGGGTCGCCCGGTCAGTCGTGAAAAGTTGCTTGGATACTTTTGGCCCGAGAGCGACTCCGAGCACGCGCGTCACGCGCTGCGCCAATCACTCCACGCCGTCCAGCGAGCGCTCGCCACCGACGACCTGTTCCTCGGCACCGACGCGTTGCGACTCAATCCGGCGCTCATCACGTCCGATGTTCAGGACGTGGAAGACGCCGTCGACGGGGGCGCGCACCAGCGCGTGGTCGGCCTCATGAAAGGCCCGTTCCTCGACGGATTTTTCGTCAGTGAGGCACCAGAGCTCGAGCGGTGGGTGGAAACGCAACGCGGGCGCTACGCCAGCCTCTTCATCTCCGCGCTCGAGGCGCTCGCGACCGACGCCTCCGCGCGTGACGACCACGCCATGGCGACAGCATGGTGGCGCCGCCTCACGGCCGAGCATCCGACGAATTCTCGCTATGTGCTTGGCCTGATTCGCTCGCTCGCCGCCGGTGGCGACCGTTCTGGCGCGCTGCTACAAGCGTCGGGGTACGAATCACTCGTGCGCGACCAACTCGGCGCCGAGCCGGACTCGGCCGTCGCCGAAGCCGCGGCGCGGTTGCGGACGAATGATGTGCGCGCACCGACGCCTGACAAGTCTGCCGGTGCGGCGGCGGCGGCGGCCACGCTCTCGACCACGCGCGACCGCGCACGCGACCGACAGCGCGACTGGCTCGAGCGTACTCTGGGTGAACGGCTCGTCGTTGACGCGGGCATTCCGTCGCGCGGCGCAATCGTCGCCTACCAGGCCTACGATCGCGAACGTCGCGTGCCCGTCGAGATTCATCTTCTCGATCCCGGCATATCGGCGCTCGCCGATGTGGACACGCTCATGGATCGGCTCGACCGAATCGCCGCGTTGCGAGATCCACATCTCAGCCCCCTGTACGAATACGGGAACGCCGACGGCGTCATCTACTTCACGGTCGCACGTCCGCTCGGAGAATCGCTGCGCGACACGCTTGCGCGCGAGCAGCAGTTGGCCGTCCACGATGCCGTGGCGATTGCCGCCGACATCGCGGACGCGCTGGCCGCGGCGCATGACGCCGACGTGCTGCACTCCGATCTTCGCCCCAAGTATGTCTTCGTGTCCGATGGTCACGCGGTGCTCACCGGAGTCGGCATCGCCGATGCGCTCGCGGCCGCGACGACACCAAACCGGACGTCGACTGCCCTCCGCCTCGGATCGCCCGCGTATCAGAGCCCCGAACAACTGGTGGGCGATACACGACTCGACCAACGCTCCGACGTGTACAGTCTGGGTTGCATTCTGTATGAGATGCTCGCCGGAGAAGTTCCCTTCGCCAGCCAAACGCGGGGGACGATGGTCAGCGGAAGACTGACGTCCGTTGTTCCATCGCTGATCGAGCGGCGGGATACCGTGAGCGAGGCGCTCAGCGCGGTTGTTGCTCGATGCCTTGCGCGCGCGCCGTCTGATCGGTATCGCTCTGGGAGAGAGGTTGCGCTGGCAATTCGAAACTGCCTTTAAAGATCACTGAAGTACATACGGTACTCTGGTACGTGGTACGAGGATTGGCATACTGCCCATCCCAATTCGGGCTAGCCGGATAGCCTTGTACCGAGTACCACAGTACCGTCTCCTGCAGTGGCGTTTGCGCGCCCACCCTATCTCCACACCCCGCCATGTCCCCGCCGATCCGACTGGCCGCATCAATTGCCGCACTCGGGTTGTCATTCGCGGCACACCAAGCCGCCGCGCAGTCCACCACGGTGCGTCGCCCGCCCGTCATTCGCCGCGGAGGCATCCGCCTCGATACGACCACCATCCGGCGAATGACGACGCCCGTGACCGTGCCACCGCAGAGCGGCCAGACCCAGACCGTCGCCCCGAAAACCATCTCCCGCGCGCGGCTCGAAGAAGTATTCGGCAAATCTGCCACGGCGATTCGTGTCGTGCGTGCGTCAGGAGTCACCGATCTTGCCGCCGCCGCGAATTCCGTCGGCATCCAGCCCGGCGAATTCGCCTTCCGCAAGATTTCCGACACAGCACGCCGAGCCGTGCTCACCACGCCGGTCACCAAGCCCAATCCTCTGCCGACCGACGTGCCCAATCCGGCGGCGACCAAGACCGGTCCAACGCCATCGAAGTCCGCCCTTCCGCAGGGCGCCGCCGCCTTCATCATGCCATATCGTTGGCTCACCGTCGACTCGGCGGGCGTTGAACGCGTGCTCGTCCCGTACTTCATTCTCACGAGCGGCGGCTTGACGTACGACGTCGACTCCCGCACGTATCGCGGTGTGGCGCTCGTCGGCGTCGAAGACACGCTTCATGAAAGCGTTGGCCCGATCACGCTCCCGCGGCCGCTCAGGCTCCAACTGACCACCACGAGTGGCGGCTCCGTGACGCCGCCGCAACTCGCGATCGGGCACACGAGTCTCGACTACGATTCCGTCGCCATTGAATCGCCCGACTCGACGAACGTGCGCATTCGCACCGGCGCCGACCCGGCGGGCATCGTCATCCCAATTCCCGTGCGCTCCATGTCGGTGGCGATGATTCCGCAGCAACGGACCTTGCAGGGACTCGGCCTCGCGACCACGGACATCACCGTGTCGCTGCCGAGGGGAATTGCGCGCCGCGATACGGCGACCATCACGTTCTCGTCGACCGGTGCGCCCGTAAATCCGTCGTCGGTGCGAGTGGTCGGCGGCACCACATCGGCCATTCGCTTGCGATCAGGCTTGCCCGGCGCCGATTCCATTCGGGCGTTTCTCGACGGCGTGCTCGTGGGCGAAACCGTCGTCGTGTTCGTGGGACCGTGGGTCTTCCTCAGCGCGACGATCGCCGGAATAGTGCTCGGCGGCCTCGCACGTTTTTTCAGCGCCAAGCGTCGGAAAAAAGCGAGCGCGTTGACGCGAGACATCTTGAAAGGCTCGCCGTTTGGGCTGTTCGCCGCGATTGCCGGCGCGATCGGCTTCGACTGGATGCACCTCAAGCTCGACGATCCCGCCGCGCTGCCCGCGATTGTATTCACCGCGGGTCTGGGCGCATGGCTGGGCAGCCGGTTGCTCGATCGCGTTGCTCCATCTGAAGCGGCACCCGCCAAGGCTGTATGATCTTGCGCCATTCTCGATCCTCGGACCAGTTGCCAGAGATCTGACACGACCGAACGCAAAACGGCCCACTCCGCGCACTGAGCGGAGTGGGCCGAGTGGGCCGGTTCGTGTTCTCTCTCTACTACTGTTTCGCCTTCGGCACTTTCTGCAGGAACTTGCCGTTCTGGTCGTGATTCTCGTCCTCGCCGAACTGGAAGCCGGCTTCGCCGCTTCCACTCACGCGCTCCACTCGGAACGTCTGCTTGAACGTCTGTCCACTCACGGACATCGTCACGAGATAGTCACCCGTGTTCGCCGTTGCTGCACCCGCGCCGCCTCCGCCACCACCGCCACCACCGCCACCACGACCGCCAACTGGCGCCGGCGCGTTCATGCCGATCAACGCCCAGATCTGCGCGATCGGATCGAGTGACGCAGCGCCCGCGTTTCCACCGCGGCCTCCGCGTCCGCCACGACCGCCAGCCGCGCCGCGTCCACCCGCAGCGGGCGGCGGCGTAAGCCCGGCCGCAGCCGCCGAATCAGCACCCGCTCCACCGCCGCCTGCACCTGCGCCGCCACGGCCGCCGCCGCCTGCAGCTTCAGCCGGACGCGTACAGAATTGCTCCCACTGCGTCGTCGGATGGTCGCACGCCTGACCACCGCCAGCGCCGCGTCCACCACCACCGCCGCCACCTCGTCCGCCAAAAGCGGCGGCGGCGGGAGGATTGATCAGGTTCGCGACCTGCGTCCGCGCCAAACGAATTGCCGCCGAGTCAAAGCCGGCTTTCGTGAGCGAGTCCAGAACCTGCGGCGCCCGAGTGCGAAGCAAAATGCTATCGCGCCGCTGGCTCGGAGACAGTTCGCCTGGCGCCGCGCGCCGCACGGCCTGTTGGAAATTCCAGTTCACGTGATGCACACCCGCCGCGCTCGGACCGGTCAAGTTGGCGAGCGTATCACCCGCCGCGTTGCTCACGATCAGTCGCACCGCGCTCGGCGCCGCGGCGCCCAATCGATACACGAGGTCCGCCCCATACGGCGGATTCGCGTACGTCATCACGGCCTGGCCCACGCCGTTGCCGGGGATGCCGAGTTGCGGCCCTTCGCCCCACTGATAGGCCGTTTTAGGCGCGTACAGGTACGTGCCCTGGGCGACCACCTTCGGCGTCATCTGCTCGAGCGCCGCGATGTCGACGATCCACAGGCTGCGTCCGTGCGTCGCTGCGATGAGATCGTGGTCGCGCGGATGAATCTGCAAGTCGAACACCGGCACGCTCGGGAAATTCGCCGCGAACTTCGTCCACGTTTGTCCGCGATCGATTGACGTGTACACGCTCAGCGAGCTGCCCACGAACAACAGGTCGCGGTTGTGCGGATCTTCGCGAATCACGTGCAGATAATCCGCCGGACTCGCCTTCGGCAGATTGTTGACGATCGACTTGAACGTGCGGCCGCCGTCGTTCGTCACGAACAGATACGGCGCAAAATCATTTCGACGATGATTCTCGAATGCCACGTAAAATGTGAGCGTGTCGAAATGGCTTGGCTCCAGCCGCACCACGTACGCTTCCCACGGCACACCGAGCGCGGCGAACTTGGGTGTCAGATTCTCCCACGCGCCGCCGTCGTTGTGCGTCATCCACACGTTGCCGTTGTCCGTGCCCGCGAGGAGCAGGCCGGGCTTGATCGGCGACTCCTGCATCGCCACGACCGTCCCGTACGCCTCGGCGCCCGTGAGATCGAGCGTGATGCCGCCCGTGTACTTCTCCACCGTGTCGAGGGCCGCCAAGCGCGCGCGCTCCTGCGCCGGATCGGTCTTCACCGAGAGATCGGGCGAGATCGGATACAGATCCTCGCCGCGCTTTACAGATTTCAAAACTCGGCTGCCGCCGAGGTAGAAGACCTGCGGGTTGTGCGGGGAGAGGAAGTATGGCGACTCCCAGTTGTAGCGAATCTGGAGATCGGCCGAGTCCTTTTTCTGCACCGCGCGCAACGCGTCGATGCGCGTCTGTATGTCCTTCGTGGCCAGCTTGAGCGGATCGCCGCGGACGATCGCGATCGAGTCCTCCCACTGTCGATAGCGCTCGTTCCACGTGGGCTTGTTGATGCGGCCGCGCTCACCGGTCTTGAGATTCGTTTGCTGAATGCCGGCGTTCTGGCTCTCGCCCCACACCATGTTGGGGTTCGTGGGGTCCTGCGCGGTGTAGAAACCATCGCCGCCCGAGATGGTGAACCACTGGTTGTTGTTCGCCGGCGTGTTGCGACGCTTGCTCGGTCCGCACCACGCGCCGTTGTCCTGCGCGCCG